>NZ_POUC01000122.1 GCF_002891435.1 Streptomyces cahuitamycinicus | reverse complement strand
CGCCCACCCGGACACACCCGGCACCGCCCACTCAGACGCCCTCAACCGGCGCCAACCCGGCGGAGCTCATACGCTCGGGTCATGTCAGAGGTGTACGCGGCCCGCCGGACGCGTCTGAGGGAATACTGCAACGCGGGCGGCAGCGCGGCGGCGCTGGTCTCCCGCCCCGCCAATGTGCGCTATCTCGCGGGCGCCGCCCCGCACGGCGCCGTTCTGCTCCTGGGCAGGACCGAGGAGCAGGACCTCCTCGTCCGTGCCGGGCCCACGGCCGACCGCCCCACGCAGGAGCGCCCCGACGAAGCCCTGCGCGTCCAGACCCTGCCCGGAGCCGGGGGCGGTGATCCGGCCGTCGCGGCCGCCGGTCTCGCCGCGCGCCAGGGCGCGGACTCCCTGGCGGTGGAAGAGCACCACCTCACGGTGGCCCGGCACAGAGCCCTCGGCTCGGTCGCCCCCCTGCTGCGTCTCACCGGCCTCGGCAGCGCCGTCGAGCAGCTCAGGGTCGTCAAGGACGAAGAGGAGATCTCCTGTCTGCGCATCGGCGCCGAGATCGCCGACCAGGCCCTCGGCGAACTCCTGGAGTCGATCCTCGTGGGCCGCACCGAGCGCCACCTCGCCCTGGAACTGGAGCGGCGACTCGTGGATCACGGGGCGGACGGGCCGGCCTTCCCGACGTCGGTGGCCACCGGGCCGAACGCCGGCCGCCCCGGCCACCGGCCCACCGACCGCCGGGTCGAGGAGGGCGACTTCCTCTCCGTCTGCCTGGGCGCGACGTACCGCGGCTACCGCTGCGAGATCGGCCGCACGTTCGTCATCGGCACCGCTCCGGCGGACTGGCAGATCGAGCTGTACGACCTGGTCTTCGCGGCCCAGCGGGCCGGGCGTGAGAGCCTGGTACCCGGCGCCGCCTGCCGGGACGTCGACCGCGCGGCCCGCCAGGTCCTGGACTCCGCGGGGTACACGGAGGGCCTCACGGTCCAGACCGGACACGGCGTAGGGCTCGAAATCGACGAGGACCCTCAATTGAGTCCCGCGGCCATGGGTAAACTGGACGCTTGCGTGCCAGTCACCGTCGAACCGGGGGTCCACCTCCCGGGCCGGGGCGGTGTCCGGATCGATGACACGCTCGTCGTCCGCCCCGAGGCGGACGGCGGACCCGAGCTACTCACCATCACGACCAAGGAGCTGCTCGCCCTGTAGCCAGGCAGGTGCGTGCCCCGGGGTCGTACGTCAGTCCAGGAGATTCCGCAACCGTGGCTTCCACGAACGACCTCAAGAACGGCATGGTGCTCAAGCTCGAAGGCGGCCAGCTCTGGTCCGTCGTCGAGTTCCAGCACGTCAAGCCCGGCAAGGGCCCGGCCTTCGTGCGCACCAAGCTCAAGAACGTGCTCTCCGGCAAGGTCGTCGACAAGACCTTCAACGCCGGCGTCAAGGTCGAAACGGCCACCGTCGACAAGCGCGACATGCAGTTCTCCTACATGGACGGCGAGTACTTCGTCTTCATGGACATGGAGACCTACGACCAGCTGCACGTCGACCGCAAGGCCGTCGGTGACGCCGCCAACTTCCTGATCGAGGGCTTCACCGCCACCGTCGCGCAGCACGAGGGCGAGGTGCTCTTCGTCGAGCTGCCCGCCGCCGTCGAGCTCGTCATCCAGGAGACCGAGCCGGGCGTCCAGGGCGACCGCTCCACCGGCGGCACCAAGCCCGCCATCCTGGAGACCGGTCACCAGATCAACGTGCCCCTCTTCATCACCACCGGTGAGAAGATCAAGGTCGACACCCGCACCAGCGACTACCTCGGCCGGGTGAACAGCTAACCGTGGCTGCCCGCAACACGGCCCGTAAGCGCGCCTTCCAGATCCTCTTCGAGGGGGACCAGCGCGACGCCGAAGTGCTGACCGTCCTCGCGGACTGGGTCCGGCTCTCCCGGGCGGACACCCGGCAGCCCCCGGTCGGCGAGTACACGATGGAGCTGGTCGAGGGCTACGCGAAGCACGCGAAGCGCATCGACGAGCTGATCGCGCAGTACTCGGTCGGCTGGACGCTGGACCGGATGCCCGTCGTCGACCGCAACATCCTGCGGCTCGGCGCCTATGAGCTGATCTGGGTCGATGCGACGCCGGACGCCGTCGTCCTCGACGAGATGGTGCAGCTGGCGAAGGAGTTCTCCACGGACGAGTCGCCCTCGTTCGTGAACGGCCTGCTCGGCCGCCTGAAGGAACTCAAGCCCTCGCTCCGCCGCGACGAGGTCTGAGACAGACCACATGCCGGAGGGCCCGCAGCGTGACTGCTGCGGGCCCTCCGGCGTTCCCGTACCTCCAGAGGCCTCCAGGTGCGGCCGTGCGCGGTGAGGCCCTGAGAACGCCACCGGGGTGGCCGAGAACCATACGGTTTCGGCCACCCCGGCGGTACGTTTCTGCTGGGCCCGCAGAGCGGGTCAGGCCTCCTCGTGGGACGCCACCGCGCGGCGCGCGTCAGCGTCCAGGACACCCCAGCTGATCAGCTGCTCCGTGAGGACGGACGGCGACTGGTCGTAGATGACGGCGAGTGTGCGCAGGTCGTCCTGGCGGATCGACAGCACCTTGCCGTTGTAGTCACCGCGCTGCGACTGGATCGTGGCCGCGTAGCGCTGCAGAGGGCCCGCCTTCTCGGCCGGCACCGTGGCCAGCCGCTCCAGGTCCAGGACCAGCTTCGGCGGCGGCTCGGCGGCCCCGCCCGGGGTCGTGCCCGGAAGCAGCTCCTGCACCGGAACGCCGTAGAAATCCGCCAGCTCGGCAAGGCGCTGTACGGTCACGGCACGGTCGCCGCGCTCGTACGAACCGACCACGACCGCCTTCCAGCGTCCCTGGGACTTCTCCTCGACACCGTGGAGGGAAAGGCCCTGCTGGGTGCGGATCGCCCGGAGCTTGGCTCCGAGCTGTTTGGCGTATTCGCTGGACATATAGCTCCCCGGCACTGTGTCGACGCGTCTGACGTGGGTGCCAGTCCGCGCGGCTGGTAACTCACTGTGAGGTTACGCAGCGTTACTCTGCCGCGTCAAGCCGAATGGTCCGTGCCGACTCTTCCGTGGTATCGGCGTTGCGTTAGGCCGAATGGGTGATCCGAGGGGGCCATCGGAGCGACAACGGGGACCTGCTACCGTGTATGGCGCAATCCCGACGTCCTTTAACGTCCGTCCCGTGAGGCGGAGAAGGAGGTCCGTTTCATATGGACACGCACGACACGCAGTCCGATGCCCGGCCCGTTCTCGAAGGGCCCGACATCGCGCGGGTACTGACCCGCATCGCCCACGAGATCGTCGAACGCGCCAAGGGCGCCGACGACGTGGTGCTCCTCGGCATTCCGACCCGAGGCGTCTTCCTCGCCCGGCGCATCGCGGACAAGCTGGAGCAGATCACCGAGCGCAAGATCCCGTGCGGCTCGCTCGACATCACCATGTACCGCGACGACCTGCGCATGCACCCGCCGCGCGCACTCGCCCGCACCGAGATCCCCGGTGACGGCCTCGACGGCAAGCTCGTCGTCCTCGTCGACGACGTGCTCTTCTCCGGCCGCACCATCCGCGCCGCCCTCGACGCGCTGAACGACCTCGGGCGCCCGCGCGCGGTGCAGCTCGCCGTCCTCGTCGACCGCGGTCACCGCGAACTGCCCATCCGCGCCGACTACGTCGGCAAGAACCTCCCCACGTCGTTGCGGGAGACGGTCAAGGTCCAGCTCGCCGAGGAGGACGGTCGCGACACCGTGCTGCTCGGTGCCAAGCCGGCCCCCCGGTAGCGCTCCAGGCCGTACGCCGCTGTCGTACGCCCGCTCAGTGCGCGCCCCGGCGCGCCCGCCTGCCCCGAATCTCCCGAATGAACTGCCTTACGGAGCCTGACAGATGCAGCGTCATCTCATCTCGGCCGCCGACCTCACCCGTGACGACGCCGTCCTGATCCTCGACACCGCCGAGGAGATGGCCCGGGTCGCCGACCGGCCGATCAAGAAGCTGCCGACCCTGCGCGGCCGCACGATCGTCAACCTCTTCTTCGAGGACTCCACCCGGACCCGGATCTCCTTCGAGGCCGCCGAGAAGCGGCTGTCCGCGGACGTCATCAACTTCTCCGCCAAGGGCTCCAGCGTCTCCAAGGGCGAGTCCCTGAAGGACACCGCCCAGACCCTGGAGGCCATGGGCGTCGACGCCGTCGTCATCCGGCACGGCGCCTCCGGGGCCCCGTACCGGCTGGCGAACTCGGGCTGGATCGACGCGGTCGTCGTGAACGCCGGCGACGGTACCCACCAGCACCCCACGCAGGCGCTGCTCGACGCCTTCACCATGCGCCGCCGCCTGATCGGCCCCGACGCCGGACTCGGCCAGGACCTCGAAGGCAAGCGCATCACGCTCGTCGGCGACGTCCTGCACAGCCGGGTCGCCCGCTCCAACGTCGACCTGCTGCACACCCTCGGCGCCGAGGTCACCCTCGTCGCGCCGCCCACGCTCGTGCCGGTCGGCATCGAGACCTGGCCCTGCGAGGTTTCCTACGACCTCGACAGCACGCTGCCCAAGTCCGACGCGGTGATGATGCTGCGCGTCCAGCGCGAGCGCATGAACGCCGCGTTCTTCCCGACCGAGCGCGAGTACTCCCGCCGCTACGGCCTCGACGGCGACCGCATGGCGCGGATGCCCGAGCACGCCATCGTGATGCACCCCGGCCCGATGGTCCGCGGAATGGAGATCACCGCCGAGGTCGCCGACTCCGACCGCTGCACCGTCGTCGAGCAGGTCGCAAACGGAGTGTCCATCCGGATGGCCGTCCTGTACCTGCTGCTCGGGGGCAACGAGCCCGCCGTCACCCACCCCCGTACCGAGGAGAAGTAAGACAGATGAGCAAGATCCTGATCCGTGGTGCGAAGGTGCTCGGCGGCGAGCCGCAGGACGTGCTGATCGACGGCGGGACGATCGCCGCCACCGCCCGGCAGGGCGAAATCGACTGGAGTGGCAGCGGGCTGTCCGCCGAGGGTGCCGAGGTCGTCGAGGCCGAGGGCAAGGTGCTGCTGCCGGGCCTGGTCGACCTGCACACCCATCTGCGCGAGCCCGGCCGTGAGGACTCCGAGACCGTCCTCACCGGCACCCGGGCCGCCGCCTCCGGCGGCTACACCACCGTGTTCGCCATGGCCAACACCTTCCCGGTCGCCGACACCGCCGGTGTCGTCGAGCAGGTCTGGCGGCTCGGCAAGGAGCACGGCTACTGCGACGTCCAGCCCATCGGCGCCGTCACCGTCGGCCTGGACGGCAGGAAGCTCGCCGAGTTGGGGGCCATGCACGAGTCGGCCGCCGGCGTCACCGTCTTCTCCGACGACGGCAAGTGCGTCCACGACGCCGTGATCATGCGCCGCGCCCTGGAGTACGTGAAGGCCTTCGGCGGCGTCGTCGCGCAGCACGCGCAGGAGCCGCGGCTGACCGAGGGCGCCGAGATGAACGAGGGCATCGTCTCCGCGGAGCTGGGGCTCGGTGGCTGGCCCGCGGTGGCCGAGGAATCGATCATCGCCCGGGATGTCCTGCTCGCCGACCACGTCGGCTCCCGCGTCCACATCTGCCACCTGTCGACCGCCGGATCCGTCGAGATCGTCCGCTGGGCCAAGTCCCGCGGCATCCAGGTCACCGCCGAGGTCACCCCGCACCACCTGCTCCTCACCGACGAGCTGGTCCGCACGTACAACCCCGTCTACAAGGTGAACCCGCCGCTGCGCACCGAGCGGGACGTGATGGCCCTGCGCGAGGCGCTCGCCGACGGCACGATCGACATCGTCGCCACCGACCACGCCCCGCACCCGCACGAGGACAAGGACTGTGAGTGGGCCGCGGCCGCCATGGGCATGGTCGGCCTGGAGACCGCGCTGTCGGTGGTGCAGGAGACCATGGTCGACACGGGTCTGCTGGACTGGGCCGGCGTCGCCGACCGGATGTCCGTCAAGCCCGCACAGATCGGACAGACCTCGGTCCAGGGGCGTCCCGTCTCGGCTGGTGAGCCCGCCAACCTCACCCTGGTCGACACGGCATACCGTGGGCTCGTGGAACCCGCGGGCTTCGCCTCGCGCAGCCGCAACACCCCCTACGAGGGCCGTGAGCTGCCGGGCCGTGTGACGCACACGTGGCTGCGGGGCAAGGCCACGCTCGTCGACGGGAAGCTCACGTGACACCTGTACTCCTGCTGGCCGCCGAGAAGGAATCGGCGCAAGTGACCGACTGGGCCGCCCGCATCGGCTGGGTCGTCGGCCTCGCCCTGTTCGTCGCGCTCGTCTACTGGCTGATGCGCGAGGGCTGGAAGTGGCGCGGCACCCTCCAGGGCGACCTGCCCGAGCTGCCCGTCACGCCGGACGACCCGGGACCCGCGAAGCTCACGCTGAGCGGCCGCTACCACGGCTCCACCACGGCCGGGCAGTGGCTCGACCGCATCGTCGCGCACGGCCTGGGCACCCGCAGCCGCGCCGAGCTCACCCTCACGGACGCCGGCCTCGACGTGGTACGCCCCGGTGCGAGCGACTTCTTCGTCCCGGCCGCACAGCTGCGCGAGGCCCGGCTCGACAAGGGCATCGCCGGCAAGGTCCTCACCGAGGGCGGCCTGCTCGTCGTCACCTGGTCGCACGGCGACCGGCTGATCGACTCCGGGTTCCGCTCCGACCACGCGGCCGAGCACAACGACTGGGTCGAAGCCGTCAACTCCATGATCGAAACGAACACCAGGGAAGGCGCCGAACGATGACCACCTCCACCAGGGGAGCCGCCAAAACTCCCGCCGTACTCGTCCTGGAGGACGGCCGGATCTTCCGCGGCCGTGCCTACGGGGCCGTGGGGGAGACCTTCGGCGAAGCGGTGTTCTCCACCGGCATGACCGGCTACCAGGAGACCCTCACCGACCCCTCGTACCACCGCCAGGTCGTGGTGATGACCGCGCCGCACGTCGGCAACACCGGCGTCAACGACGAGGACATGGAGTCCAAGCGCATCTGGGTCTCCGGCTACGTCGTGCGCGACCCTGCGCGCGTGCCGTCCAGCTGGCGCTCCCGGCGCACGCTGGACGAGGAGCTGGACGCCCAGGGCGTCGTCGGCATCAGCGGCATCGACACCCGCGCTCTCACCCGCCACCTGCGCGAGCGCGGCGCCATGCGCGTCGGCATCTTCAGCGGCGGCGCGGTCCAGGACGACGCCGCGCTGCTGGCCCGCGTCCAGGAAGCCCCCCAGATGAAGGGCGCGAACCTCTCCGCGGAGGTCGCCACCACCGAGCCCTACGTCGTCCCGGCCATCGGCGAGAAGAAGTTCACCGTCGCCGCCGTCGACCTCGGCATCAAGGGCATGACCCCGCAGCGCATGGCCGAGCGTGGCATCGAGGTGCACGTGCTCCCGGCGACCGCGACCCTCGAGGACGTGTACGCGGTGAACCCGGACGGCGTGTTCTTCTCCAACGGCCCGGGCGACCCGGCCACCGCCGACCACCCCGTCTCCGTGATGCGGGGCGTCCTGGAGCGCGGCACCCCGCTCTTCGGCATCTGCTTCGGCAACCAGATCCTGGGCCGCGCGCTCGGCTTCGGCACCTTCAAGCTGAAGTACGGCCACCGCGGCATCAACCAGCCGGTGCAGGACCGCACGACCGGCAAGGTCGAGGTCACCGCCCACAACCACGGCTTCGCCGTCGACGCCCCGCTCGACCGGATCTCCGAGACCCCGTTCGGCCGCGCCGAGGTGTCCCACGTCTGCCTGAACGACAACGTGGTGGAGGGGCTCCAGCTCCTCGACCGCCCCGCCTTCAGCGTCCAGTACCACCCCGAAGCGGCAGCAGGCCCGCACGACGCCGCCTACCTGTTCGACCGCTTCACGTCTTTGATGAGCACAGTCCAGATGGAGGGCCAGCGTGCCTAAGCGCACCGATATCCAGTCCGTCCTGGTCATCGGCTCCGGCCCGATCGTCATCGGACAGGCCGCCGAGTTCGACTACTCCGGCACCCAGGCGTGCCGCATCCTGCGCGCCGAGGGCCTGCGAGTCGTCCTGGTGAACTCCAACCCGGCGACGATCATGACCGACCCGGAGATCGCCGACGCCACCTACGTCGAGCCGATCACCCCCGAGTTCGTCGAGAAGATCATCGCCAAGGAGCGCCCCGACGCGCTGCTGCCCACCCTGGGTGGCCAGACGGCCCTCAACACCGCCATCTCCCTGCACGAGGCCGGCACGCTCGACAAGTACGGCGTCGAGCTCATCGGCGCCAATGTCGAGGCGATCAACAAGGGCGAGGACCGGGACCTCTTCAAGAACGTCGTCGAGGCCGTCCGCACGAAGATCGGGCACGGCGAGTCCGCCCGGTCCTACATCTGCCACTCCATGGACGACGTCCTCAAGGGTGTCGAGGAACTCGGCGGCTACCCGGTCGTCGTCCGCCCCTCCTTCACCATGGGCGGCGCCGGCTCCGGCTTCGCCCACGACGAGGAGGAGCTGCGCCGCATCGCCGGCCAGGGCCTCACGCTCTCCCCGACCACCGAGGTGCTCCTGGAGGAGTCCATCCTCGGCTGGAAGGAGTACGAGCTGGAGCTGATGCGCGACAAGCACGACAACGTCGTGGTCGTCTGCTCCATCGAGAACTTCGACCCCATGGGCGTGCACACCGGCGACTCGATCACGGTCGCGCCCGCGATGACCCTCACCGACCGCGAGTACCAGACCCTGCGCGACATCGGCATCGCCGTCATCCGCGAGGTCGGGGTCGACACCGGCGGCTGCAACATCCAGTTCGCGGTGAACCCCGAGGACGGCCGGGTCATCGTCATCGAGATGAACCCGCGCGTGTCCCGGTCCTCGGCGCTCGCCTCCAAGGCGACCGGCTTCCCGATCGCCAAGATCGCCGCCAAGCTCGCCGTCGGCTACACCCTCGACGAGATCCCGAACGACATCACCCAGGAGACCCCCGCCTCCTTCGAGCCGACGCTCGACTACGTGGTCGTGAAGGCCCCGCGCTTCGCCTTCGAGAAGTTCCCGAGCGCGGACTCCACCCTCACCACCACCATGAAGTCCGTCGGCGAGGCCATGGCCATCGGCCGCAACTTCACCGAGGCATTCCAGAAGGCGCTGCGCTCGCTGGAGAAGAAGGGCAGCCAGTTCACCTTCGTCGGCGAGCCCGGCGACAAGTCCCAGCTCCTGGAGCAGGCGGTCCGCCCCACCGACGGCCGGATCAACACCGTCATGCAGGCCATCCGCGCGGGCGCCACGCCCGAGGAGGTCTTCGAGTACACGAAGATCGACCCCTGGTTCGTCGACCAGCTCTTCCTGATCAAGGAGATCGCCGACGAGCTGGCCGAGGCCCCCGAGCTGACCACCGGCCTGCTCGCCGAGGCCAAGCGGCACGGCTTCTCCGACCAGCAGATCGGCGAGATCCGCGGCCTGCGCGAGGACGTCGTCCGCGAGGTCCGGCACGCGCTCGGCATCCGCCCGGTCTACAAGACGGTCGACACCTGCGCCGCCGAGTTCGCCGCGAAGACGCCCTACTTCTACTCGTCCTACGACGAGGAGACCGAGGTCGCGCCCCGCGAAAAGCCGGCCGTCATCATCCTGGGCTCCGGCCCGAACCGCATCGGCCAGGGCATCGAGTTCGACTACTCCTGCGTCCACGCCTCCTTCGCGCTGAGCGACGCGGGCTACGAGACGGTGATGGTCAACTGCAACCCGGAGACCGTCTCCACGGACTACGACACCTCCGACCGCCTGTACTTCGAGCCGCTGACGCTGGAAGACGTGCTGGAGATCGTCCACGCCGAGCAGCAGGCCGGGCCGGTCGCGGGCGTCATCGTCCAGCTCGGCGGCCAGACCCCGCTGGGCCTGTCGCAAGCGCTGAAGGACAACGGCGTGCCGATCGTCGGCACCTCCCCGGAGGCCATCCACGCCGCCGAGGACCGGGGCGCCTTCGGCCGGGTCCTCAAGGAGGCGGGCCTCCCGGCCCCCAAGCACGGCACCGCCACCACCTTCGCCGAGGCCAAGGCCATCGCCGACGAGATCGGCTACCCGGTCCTCGTGCGCCCCTCGTACGTCCTCGGCGGGCGTGGCATGGAGATCGTCTACGACGAGACCCGGCTGGATTCCTACATCGCCGAGTCGACCGAGATCAGCCCCTCCCGGCCGGTCCTGGTCGACCGGTTCCTCGACGACGCGATCGAGATCGACGTCGACGCCCTCTACGACGGCGAGGAGCTCTACCTCGGCGGCGTCATGGAGCACATCGAGGAGGCCGGCATCCACTCCGGCGACTCCGCGTGCGCCCTGCCCCCGATCACGCTCGGCGGCTTCGACATCAAGCGCCTGCGCGCCTCCACGGAGGGCATCGCCAAGGGCGTCGGGGTGCGCGGCCTGATCAACATCCAGTTCGCGCTCGCGGGCGACATCCTCTACGTCCTTGAGGCCAACCCGCGCGCGTCCCGGACCGTCCCCTTCACCTCGAAGGCGACGGCGGTGCCGCTGGCCAAGGCCGCCGCCCGGATCTCACTGGGCGCCACGATCGCCGAGCTGCGCGCCGAGGGTCTCCTCCCGGCGAACGGCGACGGCGGCGAGCTGCCGTTCGACGCGCCGATCTCCGTGAAGGAGGCCGTCATGCCGTGGTCGCGCTTCCGCGACATCCACGGCCGCGGCGTCGACACGGTCCTCGGCCCGGAGATGCGCTCCACCGGCGAGGTCATGGGCATCGACTCCGTCTTCGGCACGGCGTACGCCAAGTCGCAGGCCGGCGCCTACGGCCCGCTGCCCACCAAGGGCCGCGCGTTCATCTCGGTCGCCAACCGCGACAAGCGCTCGATGATCTTCCCGGCCCGCGAGCTGGTCGCACACGGCTTCGAGCTGCTCGCCACGTCCGGCACGGCCGAGGTCCTCAAGCGCAACGGCATCAACGCCACCATCGTGCGCAAGCAGTCCGAGGGCACCGGCCCGAACGGCGAAAAGACCATCGTCCAGCTCATCCACGACGGCGAGGTCGACCTCATCGTCAACACCCCGTACGGCACGGGCGGCCGCCTCGACGGCTACGACATCCGTACGGCGGCCGTGGCACGCTCCGTGCCCTGCCTGACGACGGTCCAGGCGCTCGCGGCGGCGGTCCAGGGCATCGACGCCCTCAACCGCGGCGACGTGAGCGTCCGATCGCTCCAGGAACACGCGGAACACCTGACCGCGGCCCGCGACTAGCAACCCCGAGGGGGACACCGGAAACGGTGTCCCCCTCTTCGTGAGGACGCCATGTCTTCGTGAGGACATCATGTACAAGAATTTCTTCCGACTCGTCTTCAAGAGGCTGGACCCGGAACAGGCCCACCACCTGGCCTTCCGCTGGATCCGCCTGGCCGCCCGCGTGCCCGTGCTGCGCACCTTCCTCGCGGCCGCCCTCGCGCCCCGCCACAAGGAGCTGCGAACCGAGGCCCTCGGGCTGCGCATGCACGGCCCCTTCGGGCTCGCCGCGGGCTTCGACAAGAACGCCGTCGGCATCGACGGCATGGCCATGCTGGGCTTCGACCACGTCGAGATCGGCACGGTGACCGGCGAACCGCAGCCCGGCAACCCCAAGCAGCGGCTCTTCCGCCTGGTCGAGGACCGCGCGCTGATCAACCGCATGGGCTTCAACAACGACGGCTCGCTCCGTGTCGCCGCCCGCCTGGCCTCCCGCACGCCCGTCTTCAAGCCGGTCGTCGGCGTCAACATCGGCAAGACCAAGGCCGTACCGGAGGAGGAGGCCGTCGCGGACTACGTGAAGTCCGCCGAGCGGCTCGCCCCGTACGCCGACTACCTGGTCGTCAACGTCTCCTCGCCGAACACGCCGGGTCTGCGCAACCTCCAGGCGACGGAGGCGCTCCGCCCCCTGCTGAGCGCCGTCCGCGAGGCCGCCGACCGCGCCGTGTCCGCGCGACACGTCCCGCTCCTCGTCAAGATCGCGCCGGACCTCGCAGACGAGGACGTCGACGCCGTCGCCGACCTCGCCGTGGAGCTCGGCCTGGACGGGATCATCGCCACGAACACCACCATCGCGCGCGAGGGGCTCGGCCTGAAGTCCGACCCCACCCTGGTCAAGGAGACCGGCGGCCTGTCCGGGGCACCCCTGAAGGACCGCTCCCTGGAGGTCCTGCGCCGCCTCTACGCGCGCGTGGGCGACCGGATCACCCTCGTGGGCGTCGGCGGGATCGAGAACGCCGAGGACGCCTGGCAGCGCATCCTGGCAGGCGCCACCCTGGTCCAGGGCTACAGCGCCTTCATCTACGAGGGGCCGTTCTACGCTCGCGACCTCCACAAGGGGCTCGCCGCGCGCCTGCGCACCAGCCCGTACGCCACGCTCGCCGACGCGGTGGGCGCCGACGTGAGGAAGACGGCATGAGCGGTCTCGAACCCTTCGGCGCGCGCCTGCGCCGGGCCATGGACGAACGCGGCCCGCTGTGCGTCGGCATCGACCCGCACGCCTCCCTGCTCGCCGAGTGGGGCCTGAACGACGACGTGGCCGGCCTGGAGCGGTTCAGCCGCACGGTCGTCGAGGCGGTGGCCGACCGGGTCGCCGTGCTCAAGCCGCAGAGCGCGTTCTTCGAGCGCTTCGGCTCGCGCGGCGTCGCTGTCCTGGAGAAGTCGGTGGCCGAGGCCCGGGCGGCGGGCGCGCTGGTCGTCATGGACGCCAAGCGCGGCGACATCGGCTCGACCATGACCGCCTACGCCGAGTCCTTCCTGCACAAGGACGCTCCGCTGTTCTCCGACGCCCTGACGGTCTCGCCGTACCTCGGTTACGGATCGCTCGGCCCGGCCGTGGCGCTGGCCCGGGAGAACGGCGCCGGACTGTTCGTGCTGGCGCTGACGTCCAATCCGGAGGGCGGCGAGGTCCAGCACGCCGTGCGCTCCGACGGCCGGAGCGTCGGAGCGACGATGCTCGCCCACCTGGCCGCCGAGAACACGGGGGAGGAGCCCCTGGGGTCGTTCGGCGCGGTCGTCGGCGCCACCCTCGGTGACCTGTCGACGTACGACCTGGACATCAACGGTCCGCTCCTGGCACCAGGCATCGGCGCCCAGGGCGCCACGCCGGCCGATCTTCCCGGCGTCTTCGGCGCGGCGGTGCGCAACGTCGTGCCGAACGTCAGCCGGGGGGTGCTACGCCACGGTCCCGACGCGGTCGCTCTGCGTGACGCCGCGGAGCGCTTCGCGGAGGAGATCCGGCGCGCCGTGACGCCGGCGTGAGGCGGTCCAGACCTTACCGCGAGACCTCCGATGCGTGGTCAGCGGCCCCCTTGAGTCTGAATACATCCTCAAATCCGGGGCAGTATGTCCTAAATGTCCGTTCAGATGAAGGCTGACCAGGACTTTTCCGCTGTTCTCGCTGACTCTGGCGGACTTGCCCGCTAGTCTCCGACGAGAGAACGGGCAAGCGTGTGTTGCTCGTGGCTCCCCAGGTGTGGGGCGACTAGGTTCCTCACCGGTCCGTATCCGACAGTTCGACATCCGAGGTGACGTAGGCGTGGCTCTTCCGCCCCTTACCCCTGAACAGCGCGCAGCCGCGCTCGAAAAGGCCGCCGCGGCTCGCCGGGAGCGGGCCGAGGTCAAGAATCGACTCAAGCACTCCGGCGCCTCCCTTCACGAGGTCATCAAGCAGGGCCAGGAGAACGACGTCATCGGCAAGATGAAGGTCTCCGCCCTTCTGGAGTCGCTGCCCGGCGTGGGCAAGGTCCGCGCCAAGCAGATCATGGAGCGACTCGGCATCTCCGAGAGCCGCCGCGTGCGGGGTCTCGGTTCCAACCAGATCGCCTCCCTGGAGCGCGAGTTCGGCAGCACCGGCTCCTGAATCGGGAGTTCCGGGGAAGCGAGTCCCGGGCACTCCGCGATTGCTGGATAATCGCTGCATGGCTGCAACACCCCGGGGGACGACCCCCGTACCCCCGGACGTACGTCCGCGGCTGACCGTGCTCTCCGGCCCTTCCGGGGTCGGCAAGAGCACGGTCGTCGCTCATATGCGCAAGGAACACCCCGAGGTCTGGCTCTCGGTGTCGGCGACGACCCGCAAGCCCCGCCCCGGCGAGCAGCACGGAGTCCACTACTTCTTCGTCTCCGACGACGAGATGGACAAGCTGATCGCCAACGGGGAACTCCTGGAGTGGGCCGAGTTCGCCGGCAATCGCTACGGCACGCCGCGTGCGGCCGTGCAGGAGCGCCTGGAGAACGGCGAGCCCGTCCTCCTGGAGATCGATCTGCAGGGCGCCCGCCTGGTCCGCCAGTCGATGCCCGAGGCCCAGCTGGTGTTCCTGGCTCCTCCCTCCTGGGAGGAGCTCGTGCGCAGACTGACCGGGCGGGGCACCGAACCGCCCGAGGTGATCGAGCGCCGGCTCGCGGCGGCGAAGATCGAACTCGCGGCCGAGCCGGAGTTCGACACCACCCTGGTCAACACCTCCGTCGAGGACGTGGCGCGCGAGCTGCTAGCCTTGGTCGACGTCGTGTGACCATCGCTGATCGTTCCGGTCGGCTGATCAACCCGACAAATTCTTTCCCATCCATCGGAAGGTAGAGCGTGTCCTCTTCCATCTCCGCGCCCGAGGGCATCATCAACCCGCCGATCGACGAGCTCCTCGAGGCCACCGACTCGAAGTACAGCCTCGTGATCTACGCGGCCAAGCGTGCCCGCCAGATCAACGCGTACTACTCGCAGCTCGGCGAGGGTCTCCTCGAGTACGTCGGTCCTCTCGTCGACACCCACGTCCACGAGAAGCCGCTCTCGATCGCCCTCCGCGAGATCAACGCGGGGCTCCTGACGTCCGAGGCCGTCGAGGGCCCGGCGCAGTAAGCAGCATCTACAGCTCGACGCTGACTTGTCCACAGGCCCGGCAGGCCGACTGCCGGGCCTGTGGTGTGTCATGGAGTCGTACGGTGTGCCGGTTGCCGAGGTCCGGGGAGAGACGTGGACAAGCCGAAGGTCGTTCTGGGGGTCAGTGGCGGCATCGCCGCGTACAAGGCCTGTGAGCTGCTACGGCGGCTGACGGAGTCGGGCCACGAGGTGCGTGTGGTGCCCACCGCCTCCGCACTGCACTTCGTGGGTGCCGCCACATGGTCCGCGCTCTCCGGCAACCCGGTCTCCACCGAGGTGTGGGACGACGTGCACGAGGTCCCGCACGTCCGCATCGGGCAGCACGCCGACCTGGTCGTCGTCGCCCCCGCCACCGCCGACACCCTCGCCAGGGCGGCCCACGGCCTCGCCGACGACCTCCTCACCAACACACTGCTCACCGCCCGCTGCCCGGTCGTCTTCGCCCCCGCCATGCACACGGAGATGTGGGAGCACCCGGCCACCCAGGAGAACGTGGCGACGCTGCGCCGCCGTGGCGCCCTCGTCATCGAGCCCGCCGTGGGCCGTCTGACGGGCGTCGACACCGGTAAGGGCCGGCTGCCCGACCCGGGCGAGATCTTCGAGGTCTGCCGTCGCGTCCTGGCCCGGGGCGTCACTGAGCCCGACCTCGTGGGCCGGCACGTCGTCGTCAGCGCCGGCGGCACCCGCGAGCCCCTGGACCCCGTCCGCTTCCTCGGCAACCGCTCCTCGGGCAAGCAGGGCTACGCCCTCGCCCGCACCGCCGCCGCCCGCGGCGCCCGTGTCACCCTGATCGCGGCCAACAGCACCCTGCCGGCCCCGGCGGGCGTGGACGTCGTCCCGGTCGGCACCGCCGTGCAGCTGCGCGAGGCGGTGCTGCGGGCCGCCCCGGAGGCCGACGCCGTGGTGATGGCGGCCGCGGTGGCGGACTTCCGCCCGGCGGCGTACGCGGCAGGGAAGATCAAGAAGAAGGACGGCCAGGAGCCGGAGCCGGTCACCCTG
This sequence comes from Streptomyces cahuitamycinicus, assembly GCF_002891435.1. Taxonomy (GTDB): domain Bacteria; phylum Actinomycetota; class Actinomycetes; order Streptomycetales; family Streptomycetaceae; genus Streptomyces; species Streptomyces cahuitamycinicus. The sequence continues at coordinate 4,008 of NZ_POUC01000122.1, read as the reverse complement.
GTGCGGAATCCGGACATTCTCGCGGAGATCTCGGCCGACCGGGCCCGCCCCGGACAGGTGGTCGTCGGCTTCGCCGCGGAGACGGACGACGTCCTGGCCAACGGCCGCGCCAAACTCAAGCGCAAGGGCTGCGATCTCCTGGTCGTGAACGAGGTGGGGGAGCTCAAGACCTTCGGTTCCGAGGAGAACGAGGCGGTCGTGCTCGGCGCCGACGGCAGCGAGACCGCGGTGGCGCACGGGCCCAAGGAAGCCCTGGCCGAGACCGTGTGGGACCTCGTGGCCGAGCGCCTGAACTGATGGCTCAGTCGTCGCGTACCCCCGCGAAAGCGGGGGGATCGGGGCGTGGCGCCTCTGGCCAATGCCGCTCGGCATTGGGCAGAATGCCCGTGCCGCAGGTCACAGCACTCCCGAGTGGCGAGACGGGGGGACCGTGGCCGAAGCGTGACCCGTAAACTGTTCCACGGACGGCGCCGGGTGCAGCCCCCGCCGTCCGCCAACGATCAGCCAGCAGCCGCTGCAACCTCAGGGAGCGTTGTGTCCCGTCGTCTGTTCACCTCGGAGTCTGTGACCGAGGGTCACCCCGACAAGATCGCTGACCAGATCAGCGACACCATTCTCGACGCGCTTCTGCGCGAGGACCCGTCATCCCGGGTCGCCGTCGAGACCCTGATCACGACCGGCCTGGTGCACGTGGCCGGCGAGGTCACGACCAAGACGTACGCGGACATCGCGACGCTGGTCCGCAGCAAGATCCTCGAAATCGGCTACGACTCCTCCAAGAAGGGCTTCGACGGCGCTTCCTGCGGCGTGTCGGTGTCGATCGGCGCGCAGTCCCCGGACATCGCCCAGGGCGTGGACACGGCGTACGAGAACCGTGTCGAGGGTGACGACGACGAGCTCGACAAGCAGGGCGCGGGCGACCAGGGCCTGATGTTCGGCTACGCGACGGACGAGACGCCGACGCTGATGCCGCTGCCGATCTTCCTGGCGCACCGCCTGTCGAAGCGTCTGTCCGACGTGCGCAAGAACGGCACGATCCCCTACCTGCGTCCGGACGGCAAGACGCAGGTGACCATCGAGTACGACGGTGACAAGGCGGTCCGCCTGGACACCGTGGTGGTCTCCTCCCAGCACGCCTCCGACATCGACCTGGACTCGCTCCTGGCTCCGGACATCAAGGAGTTCGTCGTCGAGCCGGAGCTCAAGGCGCTGCTGGACGAGGGCATCAAGCTCGACACGGAGAACTATCGCCTCCTGGTCAATCCGACCGGCCGTTTCGAGATCGGCGGCCCGATGGGTGACGCCGGCCTGACCGGCCGCAAGATCATCATCGACACCTACGGCGGCATGGCCCGTCACGGTGGTGGTGCGTTCTCCGGCAAGGACCCGTCCAAGGTCGACCGTTCAGCGGCGTACGCGATGCGCTGGGTCGCGAAGAACGTCGTGGCCGCGGGCCTCGCCACCCGGTGCGAGGTCCAGGTCGCGTACGCGATCGGCAAGGCCGAGCCGGTCGGCCTGTTCGTCGAGACCTTCGGCACCGCCAAGATCGACACGGAGAAGATCGAGAAGGCGATCGACGAGGTCTTCGACCTCCGTCCGGCCGCCATCATCCGCGACCTCGACCTGCTCCGCCCGATCTACTCCCAGACCGCGGCGTACGGCCACTTCGGCCGCGAGCTTCCCGACTTCACCTGGGAGCGGACGGACCGCGTGGACGCGCTGCGCAAGGCCGCGGGGCTGTAGGTCCCGCCCTCCAGGGCATGGCGTGAGGCCCGGCCCCCATCGGGGAGCCGGGCCTTGCCGTGTCCCCGGGGCCTCCCGCGGGGCGCCGGTTGTCAGTGACGTTTGGTAAGAATGCAAGCGTGAGCAGCGAGAACGAACAGGCGGGCGGCGGGGCCGAGGGTGCGCCGCCCGAGCAGCTCGCGCTCATCCGGGACAGTGTGCGCAAGGCCAGGACGCCCCGGGCCAAGCCGCGGACCTGGCGGGGGGCGGCGCTCGCCAAGAAGCTCCCCGTCGCACGCGTCCTCGTCGACAAGGGCGTCCTCCATCTCGACCGGTACTTCGACTACGCCGTGCCCGAGGACCTGGACGCGGACGCCCAGCCGGGCGTGCGGGTGCGGGTGCGGTTCGGGGCCGGACGCCATCGCGTGCGGGACGGGCGGCGCGAGGGCGGCGGGCTGATCGACGGGTTCCTCGTCGAGCGGCTGGCCGCGTCCGACTACGCCGGGCCGCTGGCAGCACTCGCCCAGGTCGTGTCGCCCGAGCAGGTGCTGAGCGGGGAACTGCTGGGACTGGCCAGGGCGGTCGCCGACCGGTACGCCGGCAGCCTCGCCGACGTTCTGCAGCTCGCCGTGCCACCGCGCAACGCACGAGCCGAGCAGCGGCCCTCCCCCGAGCCGCTGCCACCACCCCCGGCGCCCGGGGCGGAATCCTGGCAGCGCTACGAGCGGGGAGCGGCTTTCCTGGGGTCTCTGGCCTCCGGCGGAGCGCCCCGGGCCGTGTGGAACGCGCTGCCCGGGCCGCAGTGGAGTGATGGGCTGGCCCGGGCCGTCGCCGCGACGCTGGCCTCCGGGCGCGGGGCGCTCGCCGTCCTGCCCGACGGACGCGCGGTCGCGCGGGTCGACGCAGCCCTGACCGCCCTGCTGGGGGAGGGGCGGCACGCGGTGCTCACCGCCGACGCCGGCCCCGAGAAGCGGTACGCGCAGTGGCTCGCCGTGCGGCGCGGTTCCGTACGGGCCGTGATCGGGACCCGGGCCGCGATGTTCGCACCGGTCCAGGACCTCGGCCTGGTCGCCCTCTGGGACGACGGCGACGACAGCCACAGCGAGCAGCACGCCCCGCAGCCCCATGCCCGGGAGGTGCTCCTGTTGCGGGCCGCGCAGGACAAGTGCGGTTTCCTGCTGGGGAGCTGGGGCTGCACGGTGGAGGCCGCGCAGCTCGTCGAGAGCGGCTGGGCGCGGCCGCTCGTCGCCGGCCGGGACCAGGTACGGGCGGCCGCCCCGCTCGTCCGGACGGTCGGGGACCAGGACCTCGCCCGCGACGAGGCCGCCCGGGCCGCCCGGCTGCCGACCCTCGCCTGGCAGGCCGTCAGGGAGGGCTTGCGGCACGGCCCGGTGCTGGTGCAGGTGCCCCGCAGGGGGTACGTGCCGCGCATGGCGTGTGCCGGCTGCCGGGCGCCCGCGCGGTGCCGGCACTGCTCCGGGCCGCTGGAGGCACCGGACGGCAGTGCGCTGAACTGCGGGTGGTGCGGACGCGAGGAAACCGGCTGGCACTGCCCGGACTGCGGTTCCTTCCGCCTGCGCGCCTCGGTCGTCGGGGCCCGGCGGACCGCCGAGGAACTCGGCCGGGCCTTCCCCGCCGTGCCGGTGCGCACCTCGGGGCGGGAACACGTACTCGACACGGTGCCGGGGTCGCCCGCGCTGGTCGTGAGCACGCCGGGGGCCGAGCCCGTCGCCGAGGGCGGGTACGCGGCGGCGCTGCTGCTGGACGGGTGGGCCATGCTCGGGCGGCCCGATCTGCGGGCCGGGGAGGACGCGTTGCGGCGGTGGATCGCGGCCGCGTCCCTCGTCCGGCCCCAGTCGGACGGCGGCACGGTGGTGGTCGTGGCCGAGCCGACGCTGCGGCCCGTGCAGGCGCTCGTCCGGTGGGATCCCGTCGGTCACGCGGTGCGGGAGCTCGCAGAGCGCGCCGAGCTGGGTTTTCCGCCGGTGTCGCGGATGGCGGCCGTGTCGGGGCCTGCGGAGGCGGTGGCCGACTTCCTCCGGACGGCCGAACTGCCGCCAGAGGCAGAGGTGCTGGGGCCGGTTCCGCTGCCCGTCCCCGCCGCCGGGCGACCGCGGCGGACGGGGGCGCCGCCGCCCGGTGAGCAGTGGGAGCGGGCGTTGCTGCGGGTGCCGCCTGGGAAGGGCGCCGCGCTGGCCTCCGCGCTCAAGACCGCGCAGGCCGCCCGGATGGCCCGGGGGAGCGGAAGCGGGGTCGGTGTGTGGGTGCGGGTCTGTCTCTTATACA
>NZ_POUC01000121.1 GCF_002891435.1 Streptomyces cahuitamycinicus | reverse complement strand
GGGGGAGGGTGAGCTGCGGGTCGTCGGAGACGACGTCGGCGTAGGAGACGATGTCGACGTCGAGGGTGCGCGGACCCCAGTGCTCGTCCCGGACGCGGTGGAAGGCCTCCTCGACCGCGTGCGCGCGCTCCAGGAGCGAGGAGGGCGGGAGGGTGGTCTTGAGGACCACGACGGCGTTGAAGTAGGCGGGCTGGCTGCCCGGGTCCACACCCCAGGGCTCGGTCTCGTAGACGGGGGAGACGCCCTTGATGCGCACGCCTGGCGTGTCCTCCAGGGCGTCGATGGCCCCCTGGAGGGTCTCCAGGCGGTTGCCGAGGTTGGAGCCGAGGGCGACCACGGCCCGTTTGGGGTTGGACAGGGTGGTGTCGGCGGCGTCGACCTTCTCGACGACGGAGGCGGGTACCGGCTGTACGGTCGGGTCGGTCGGACCCTTGATGAAGGGCGCGGTCATGCTCGGCTCCGGGTGATGGTGACGGTCACGTCGTCGAAGGGGACGGTGATCGGGGCGTCCGGTTTGTGGACGCAGACCTCGACCTCCTGCACTCCCTCGTGCTGCAGACAGGCCTGGGCGATGCGCTCGGCGAGCGTCTCGATGAGGTCGACGGGCTCGCCCTGGACGACGGCCACGACCTCCTCCGCCACGATGCCGTAGTGCACGGTCTTCGCCAGGTCGTCGTCGGCCGCGGCCGGTCGGGTGTCCAGGCCGAGGACGAGGTCCACGATGAAGGTCTGGCCCTCTTCGCGTTCCCGGGGGAACACGCCGTGGTGCCCGCGGGCCTTCAGGCCGCGCAGCGCGACACGATCCACGCGAATCACTCCTGCAATCGTCGGTCAGGGCCGGGCGGTGCCGTGTGCGGTCGGCAGACCGGCCTCGGTCGAATCTACCTGCGAGCACGGCCGGGCCCGGGTCACGGGGTGGGAGCTTCGGCCGGGCCCAGCAGGATTCATCCGGCGTTTCCCCTGGGAAACCCTTCGGTGCACAGGTTGGTAGCCGCCCCTACCCGGGCGTCCGTGATTCCAACCACTTCATGCCGCCTACCCACTCAGGCGGGGGTGTCGTCCTGCTCGTCCTCGTCGGTTTCGGCCAGGACGGGGGAAGCGTGGTGCGACCAGAGTTTCCACCCCAGGGGCGTGCGCCGGAACACGTTGGTGGCGACCACGAGCTGCCCGACGAGCGGGCCGAGCTCCTCGCCGGCGCCCTCGGGAGCGGGGCCGCCGCTGAGGATGTTCTCGGTGCAGTTCACCAGGGCGGTGTCGCCGGTGACCGAGACGTGCACGTCGGTGAGGAAGAACTGGATGTAGTCGGTGTTCGCCATGATCAGCGCGTACGACCGGAGGACCTCGCCGCGGCCGGTGAGCACGGGCCAGCCGGGGTGCACGCAGGAGACCACGCCGGTGTCGGCCGGGTCGTGGTAGCTCTCATCGACGCCCAGGTCGGCAGGGGTCAGCCAGAGCGACGCCAGTTCCTCGAAGTCGCCCTGCTCCAGTGCCTCGTAGAAGGCGGTGTTGGCGGCCTCGACCTGCTCGACGTCGGTGTGCGGGGCGCTCACCGGGCTCCCTCTGTGCGGGTGCGCGCCCCCGCGATGGCGCGGGCGACGCGGACCGCGTCGGCCGTGGCCCGGACCTCGTGCACGCGGACCGCCCATGCGCCGGCGTGCGCCGCGAGCGCGGAGACGGCGGCGGTGGCCGCGTCGCGTTCGCGTGCCGGTGGCGGCGGGCCGTCGGGGCCGGCGAGGACCCGGCCGAGGAAGCGTTTGCGGGACGCGGCGACGAGCAGGGGGTGGCCGAGGGCGAGGACCCGGTCGAGGCCCGCGAGGAGGGCGAGGTCGTGCTCGGCGTCCTTGGAGAAGCCGAGGCCGGGGTCGACGATGACGCGGTCGGGGGCGATGCCTCCGGCCAGGACGGCCTCCACGCGCGCGTGGAGTTCGTCGACGACTTCGGTGACGACGTCGGTGTACTCGCCCCTGACGTTGCCGCCCTGGAGGAAGCCGCGCCAGTGCATGACGACGAATGGGGCTCCGGCGTCGGCGACGGCCGGGATCATGCGGGGGTCGGCGAGACCGCCGCTGACGTCGTTGACGAGGGCGGCACCGGCCGCGAGGGCCCGTTCCGCGACGGACGCGCGCATGGTGTCGACGGAGACCGTGACGCCCTCGGAGGCCAGCCCGCGCACGACGGGGACGACGCGGCGCAGCTCCTCGGCCTCGTCGACCCGGGTGGCTCCGGGGCGGGTGGACTCGCCGCCGACGTCGACCAGGTCGGCGCCCTCGGTGACCAGGTCCAGGCCCCGCTTGACGGCGGCCGTGGTGTCGAAGAAGCGGCCGCCGTCGGAGAAGGAGTCGGGGGTGACGTTCACGACTCCCATGACCGCGCAGCGGTCCCGTTCCGGTAGGCCCGCCACGCGCCCGCGTCCGCTCTGGTTGCTCATATGTTCAGCGTAGGCCCCGGCGGGGGCCGTCAGGCGCTGCGGCCCGGGCGGCGGCCCCGTCCGGGGTGCCGGACTACGCCGCCCGGACACCCCGTTCCGCGGTGCCGTGGGCGCACGGGCGGTGGACGGCCCGGCGTCGCCGGCGCAGGACGCGCGGCAGGGGCAGGGCGAGGGTGACGAAGCCCTCGGCCTGCATGGCGGCGAAACCGATCCGGGGCAGGTCGGCGGAGGCGCGGTAGACGACGAAGCGCGGCTCCCAGCGCGGCCGGAACTTGGCGTTGAACCTGTACAGGGACTCGATCTGGAACCAGCGGGAGAGGAAGACCAGCAGTCCGCGCCAGGCGCGCAGAACCGGGCCGGCGCCGATCTTCTCGCCGCGTGCGAGGGCCGCGCGGAACATGGCGAAGTTGAGGGAGACGCGTGCGATGCCCAGCTTGGGGGCTGCCTGGAGGGCGGCGACGATGAGCAGTTCGTTCATGCCGGGGTCGGCCGAGCGGTCGCGGCGCATCAGGTCCAGGGAGACGCCGTCGGTGCCCCAGGGCACGAAGTGCAGGATCGCCTTCAGGTCGCCGTAGGGGCCGGGGTGGTCGTCCTGCTTGTGGGCGGTGGCGATGAGGCAGTCGCCGTCGGCGGGGTCGCCGACGCGGCCCAGGGCCATGGAGAAGCCGCGTTCGGTGTCGGTGCCGCGCCAGTCGTCGGCGGCCTGCCGGATGCGCTCCAGTTCGGCTTCGCCGAGGTCACGGACACGTCGTACCCGGGTTTCGTAACCGGCGCGCTCGATGCGCTTGACCATCTGGCGCACGTTGCGCATCGCGCGGCCGGCGAGGGAGAAATCCGCGACGTCCACCACCGCCTCGTCGCCCAGTTCGAGGGCGTCGAGCCCGGTCTCGCGGGTCCACACCTCGCCGCCCGTCTCGGAGCAGCCCATGACAGCGGGGGTCCAGGAGTGGGCCCTGGCCTCGTCCATGAACCGTTCGATGGCGCCGGGCCAGGCCTCGACGTCGCCGATCGGGTCGCCGCTGGCGAGCATCACGCCGGAGACCACGCGGTAGGTCACCGCGGCTTTGCCGCTGGGGGAGAAGACGACGGCCTTGTCGCGGCGCAGGGCGAAGTGGCCGAGGGAGTCGCGGCGCCCGTGCTTCTCCAGCAGGACGCGCAGCCGGGCCTCGTCCTCCTCGGTGAGCCGTGCGGCGGGGTGTTCGGGGCGGAAGGCCAGGTAGATGGTGGTGACGGCGGTGAGCAGGCCGAGGGCGCCGAGGGAGACGGCGACGGTCCAGGAGGTGTTGCCCTGGTAGGCGACCGGGCCCTCGAAGCCGAACAGGCCGTAGATGACGTGGGTGATGCGGTCGGCGAGGCTGGGGTCGCCGACGATGCGCTCGCCGTGGACGCTGACGACGAGCAGTCCGAGCAGGAGCGAACCGGCGCTCATGAGGACGAAGTTGGCCAGCGCCCGCCAGCGGCTGCGCGGGTCGGGCAGGGCGTTGAACTGGTCCCGGTGGCGCAGCAGGGGCGCCAGCAGCGCCAGGGAGATCAGCACGCCCAGCAGCGAGTGCCGGTAGGTGAACTGCGCGACGGCACCGGCGGGCAGGAGGGCCACCGCCGCTCGCCAGGCCCGGCGCTTGCCGCGCTTGAGGCCGTGGGCGAGCAGCAGCAACAGCACGCCGGTGCTGAGGGACAGGGCGGCCGCGAACGGGCCGAGCGCGCCGGGCAGGACCTCGGCGATGGCGTGCATCCGGCTGTGCCGGAAGCGGGGGAAGACGCCCGCGGCGATGTCCAGGACGCCCACCAGGGCGCAGGCTCTGCCGACGAGGACGGGGACGGCCTCGGGGCGTGGCCCGCGCGGTATCCGGCTCACCCGGCCCGGACGGGCCGTGCCGCTGTCGCGACGCGGAACCTCGCCCGACATTTCCTCATCTGTCCTGACAGACATCGCATCCCGTAGTTCTGCGAGAGACCTTGGATCCGGTGCCGATTCGGGCATCCGGCGACATTGCGCCCTCTAGGACGGTGTCTCGGGGGAAGAGGTTCACTCCCCGCGTCAAAGCCGTTTCAAAGGCCAAGGAAAGTCCGGGGCAAGTCCGCGCGAAGGAATGATCGCGGGCCGGCCGGACAGAGAGTGCGGACAGGTAATCAACCCATGGGTCTGACGAGCAACAAGGTGCTGGTGCTGGCGGTGCTGTCGGCCGTGCTGCTGTTCGCCGGCACGGTCTGGCTGTGGCCACGGCTGGCCCGGCGCAGTCGGCGTGCGGTGGCCGGGCGTATCGGCCTGCTCCTGGGCACCCAGCTGGCGCTGTTCGCCGCGGTGGGCCTCGCCGCCAACCAGGCCTTCGGCTTCTACGCCGGCTGGGCGGACCTGTTCGGGCAGGAGAAGGACCAGGGCGTGGTCGTCGACCACACCCCGGGCGGCGGTGCGCTGGAGGTGGTCGGCTCGCGCCGGGTGCCGGGGGCGGGCGCCGCGCTGCCCCGGGCCGGCGGCCGGGTCCAGCAGGTCGACATCGTGGGCCGTACGACGCGGATCGCCACGCCCGCGTACGTCTATCTGCCGCCGGAGTACTTCCAGCCGCGGTACCGCACCCACGAATTCCCGGCGGCCGTCGTGCTGACCGGCTATCCGGGTACGGCGTCCGCGCTGGTGGAGAAGCTGCAATATCCGCGTACCGCTCTGGAACTGGCCCGGGCGGGCCGGGCGGAGCCGATGATCCTCGTGATGCTGCGGCCCACCGTGGCGCCGCCCCGGGACACGGAGTGCGTCGACATCCCGGGCGGTCCGCAGACCGAGTCGTTCTTCGCGAAGGACCTCCCCGACGCGTTGCGCTCGCACTACAGGGTGGCCCGAAAGGCGAGCGGTCTGGGCATCATCGGCAACTCCACGGGCGGCTACTGCGCGTTGAAGATGGCTCTGCACCATCCGGGTGTGTACGCCGCCGGGGCGGGCTTGTCGGCGTACTACAAGGCGCCGGTCGACGCCACGACAGGCGATCTCTTCCAGGGCGACAAGGCGCTGCGCAATCGCGCCGACCTGTGGTGGTACCTCGCGCACATGCCGGCTCCCGACACGTCGCTGCTGGTCAGCAGCAGTAAGCGGGGCGAGACCAACTACCGGGACACGCTGAGGTTCATAGAGCGGGTGAAGGACACCGGGCGGACGGGGATCTCGTCGATCGTGCTGGAAAGCGGCGGGCACAACTTCAACACATGGCGGCGGGAGATTCCGGCGGCGTTGGAGTGGATGAGCGGGCGGCTGGCCCCGCGTTGAAATGATCTTGGGAATTGGGCGAGCGGCCGATTCCGGTTCTCCCCGAGTTCTGATGCCGTGTGAACGTTTCGGTGTGGTTTTGTTTTTGCGGGGTGGGTCACCATGATTCGCCTACGCGCGGTAAGTTTCTGGCCATGCCACGTGGACGTCACCGCCATTCCCCGCCCCTGCACAGGATGCTCCCCCCGTCGGCGATCGCAGGCGTCTCCCTCGTCTGCGCGTTGGGGCCCTGGCTGTTCACGGAGCCGATGGCGCTCCGCGGTCTGGCCGCGGCCGCCGCGGCCACGGCGGTCATCGGCGCGGTCGTGCTGCGCCGTTGGGACACCCAGGCGGGCAAGCGCGTCGCCGATCTCACGCGCGCGCGTGCGAGCGACGAGTGGCGCTTCGAGGAGCGGGTCGCCGAACTGGAGGCCGACCTGGAGGAGTCGCGTGAGCTGCGCGCGAAGCTGGAGCAGCGGTTGCGCGCCAAGCGCACGGAACTGGCCGGCCTGCGCAACGAGCACGCCGCGCTGCTGCGCCGGTACGCCACGGCGGAGACGGAACGCGCGAGCGTCCTCGAAGACCGCCGGATGCTCGAGATAGAGGCGACGGCTCCGGTACGGGCCGCGCTGCCGGCGGGGACGTCGGACAGGGGGGACAGGGGGGACACCGCGACGGCTGCGGACGAGGCCCCGGCAGCCGTCGCCGTGGAGGAGGAGGCTGCGGTTCCCGCCGTGTTCTCGCCCGAGGGTTCCCGGCTGTTCCTGCGGGCCGCGGCCGCACTCGCCCGGTTCGACGGCGAGACGGTGCCGGTCCCGGACCCGGACGGCGGCGGCGACGGGGACGGCGTACCGAAGGGCGAGGACGCGGAACCCGCGCAAGAGCAGGAGCCCGAGCAGGAGCAGCCGGAGCAAGAGCGGGCGGAGCAGCGGGAGCAGGCGCCGAAGGACGAGGCACCGGCGCAGTCCGACGCGGATGACGGGCACGAGCGCACGACCGCTGAGACCGCCGTGCCGGACGACGGTACCTCCGTGCCGGGCGACGGGACCGGCCGGCTGCCGGAGCCCGCGCGGGCCGAGCAGCCCGCGGGCCGGCGCTCCGGGCACTACGCCGTGCCGACCGCCGTGGCCGTCCCGCCGCAGTCGCCGGTGCGCCGTCCGCAGGCCGGGGGCGGGTTCGACTTCTTCGGCACCAAGGCGGGCACCTCGCGGGCGGCCCTGGAGGCCGTGCAGAACGAGGACCTCGCCGATGTCGTCGGCCAGGAGGCGCTCGCCCTGCACAAGGCCGAGACCGAGGCCCGCTACAAGCCGGCCGACGAGGAGTCGCGCGGTATCGGCCAGGTCATCGACCTGACGGCGCACGACGAGACGGAGCAGATCGACGTGCAGGGGCTGCGCAGCGCGGTGTCCTGACACTCGCTCCGACGAACAGGGCCCGGCGTCGGGGCGGTCATGCCATCCAGCGGTCCGGCCGCGCGTCCCGGCGCCCCGTGCGGGACCGCTCCGCCTGCGCCGCCAGCAGTTCGCGTGCCTCGGCCGCGTCCCGCAGCCGGGCTCGTACGGTCTTGTTCGCGCCCGTGTCCACACACACGTCGGCGAGGCCCCGGGCCCGCTCCCACGGCCCTTGAGTCAACCGCACGCTCTGCACCTTGGCGTGTGGCACCAGCGCCAGGCTCCGCCGCAGCAGCCCGGACCGGGACGCGAACACCGCGTCCGTGACGGCGAGTCCGTATCCGCGCCACCACAACGGCACGCACCAGCGGGCACTGCGCGGCGCCGGTGACAGGGCCGCCGGTCCCGGCACGCTCACCCCTGGCAGCACGCGCGCGACGACGTCCTCGGCGATCTCGCGCGGAGCGACCGGCACCAGCACGGAGTTGGACGAGCCCGCCACGTCCAGTTCCACGCGGACCCAGCCGCGCCGCCGCCACAGCAGCGGTTCGACGATCCGCACGGTCTGGACACGTCCCGGCGGCACCGTCTCGTGGGACCGGTCCAGCAGCCCGTGGTCGATGCGCAGCCCGTCGGGCGATTCGGCCAGCGTCCAGTCGTACTCGGCGACGAACCGTCCGACGCTGCTCGCGCCCGCCGCGCCCAGCAGCGGCAGGGCGACCGCGAGGACCGTCCACAGGCTGTGGGTGACGAGCCACAGCACCGGCGGGACGACGAGCGCCGCGGCCAGCGACGCCCAGGTCGCGGCCGTCAGCACCAGCGACAGGGCGAGAACGCCGGGCGGCACCCGCAGCAGTTGCCGGGAGGGGGCCTCACCCACCTCGTGGGCGGTCTCGGGTGCGAAACCGGCCGCCCGGGCGAGCAGTTCGGCCCGCAGCGTCCGCGCCTCGTCGGCGCCGAGGAAGGCCAGTTCGTCCTTCTTGTCGGTGCCTATGACGTCGAGTTTCAGCTTGGCGACGCCCGCGACCCGGGCCAGCAGCGGCTGGGTGACGTCGACCGCCTGGATCCGCTCCAGGCGGATGTGCGCCACGCGCCGGAAGACGAGCCCGGTACGGATGCGCAGTTCGCTCTCGGTCACCGCGAAGTGCGTGAACCACCAGGAGCAGAAGCCGTAGAGGGCGGCGGCCGGGACGAGCACGGCGAGGCCGATCAGCAGTGTGGTCGTCGTCAGCCGGGTCAGATGGCGCTGCGCTCCGTCGGGGTCGTGCACGGCCCAGCCGATGAGCACGGCGACCGGCGCCCAGGCGCGGCGCAGCGGGGTGACGGGGTGCAGCCGCCGCTCGGTCACCTCGGTGGCGGTCTCGGCGGTCTCGGAGGCGGTCTCGGTGACCTCGGTGGCGGTGTCGGTGGCGGTCTTGGCGACCTCGGAAGCCTCGGCGGCCTCGGCGGTCTCGGCGGTCTCGGCGGTCTCGGAGGCTTCGGTGACCTCGGCGGCGGCCTCGGCGGCCTCGGTGACCCCGGCGGCGGCCTCGGAGGCGGCCTCGGTGACCCCGGCGGCGGCCTCGGTGACCTCGGCGGCGGTCTCGGCGGTCTCGGCCGTGGCCTTCGAGGCCTCGGCGCCCCCGGGCGCCGTCACAGCCCCGCCGACCGGGCTTCGCCCAGCTCGGTGAGCCGGTCGCGCAGCCGCTCCGCCTCGGCCGGGTCCAGGCCGGGGATGGTCGCGTCGGTCCACGCGGCGGCCGTGTGCAGCTGCACGCTGGCCAGCCCGAAGTGCCGCTCGACGGGCCCGGAGGTGACCTCGACCAGCTGCATCCGCCCGTACGGCACGACCGTCTCCTCGCGCCACAGCACACCACGGCTGATCAGCAGGTCGTCGGCGCGCTCGGTGTACCGCCAGGAACGCCAGTTGCGCTCCAGCATCACCCAGCCCCAGACCAGCAGCGCCAGCGGCGGCAGCGCGAAGGCGGCCCAGGCGGGCCCGGCCAGCAGCCCCGGCACCAGCCCGGCGGCCAGGGTGATCAGCCCGAGCCACACCACCAGCAGCAGCCGGCGCATCTTCAGCAGGCCGGGCGGCAGCGCGATCCACACCGGCTCGCCCCCGGCGGCCTCGATCGTGCTCTGCGACGCGTCCGGTCCCGTGTCCTGCGGACTCCCCGTATCCATGGGGCCAGCGTACGTAGGAGAGACTGTGTCCATGACTCCTACGACGGAGACCATGGTCGGAATCGGCGGCGCCGCGGAGAGCACCGACATGGTGCTCAACATCGGGCCGCAACACCCCTCCACCCATGGTGTGCTGCGGCTGAAGCTCGTCCTGGACGGCGAGCGCATCAGGCACGCGGAGCCGGTGATCGGCTACATGCACCGCGGCGCGGAGAAACTGTTCGAGGCGCGCGACTACCGCCAGATCATCATGCTCGCCAACCGCCACGACTGGCTGTCGGCGTTCTCCAACGAGCTGGGCGTGGTCCTGGCGGTGGAGCGGATGCTCGGCATGGAGGTCCCCGAACGCGCGGTGTGGCTGCGCACGCTGCTCGCCGAGCTGAACCGGGTGCTCAACCACCTGATGTTCCTCGGCTCGTACCCGCTGGAACTGGGCGGGATCACTCCGATCTTCTACGCGTTCCGGGAGCGCGAGGAGCTCCAGCACGTCATGGAGGAGATCTCCGGCGGGCGGATGCACTACATGTTCAACCGCGTGGGCGGCCTCAAGGAGGACCTGCCGGCCGGGTGGACCACGCGCGCGCGGACCGCCGTCGCCGACGTGCGCTCCCGCATGGACCGCTTCGACGACCTGGTGCTCGGCAACGAGATCTTCCGCGGCCGCACCAGGAACGTCGGTGTCCTCACCCCGGAGGCCGTGCACGCGTACGGGGTCAGCGGGCCGATCGGCCGCGGCTCCGGCGTCGACTTCGACCTGCGCCGGGACGAGCCCTACCTCGCCTACGGCGACCTCCAGGACACGCTGAAGGTGGTCACCCGGCAGGAGGGCGACTGCCTGGCCCGCTTCGAGTGCCTCCTGGAGCAGACGCACAACGCGCTGGACCTGGCCGACGCCTGCCTCGACCGGCTCGCCGAGCTGCCGCCCGGGCCGGTCAACCAGCGGCTCCCGAAGGTTCTGAAGGCCCCCGAGGGCCACACGTACGCGTGGACCGAGAACCCCCTCGGCATCAACGGCTACTACCTCGTCAGCAAGGGCGAGAAGACCCCGTACCGGCTGAAGCTGCGTTCGGCGTCGTACAACAACATCCAGGTGCTGACGGAGCTGCTGCCGGGGACGCTGGTCGCGGACATGGTGGCGATCCTGGGGTCGATGTTCTTCGTGGTCGGGGACGTCGACAAGTAGGGCTCATCCCTGGAACGGGTCCGGGATCCCGAGCGGCTGGACCAGCCAGCCGAAGCCGCCCAGCCCGGCCGCCGCGGTGAGCTCGGCGGCCTCTCCGGCGCTCGCGAGGGCGCGTACGTATGCGGCGGGGTCGGTGGAGGCCAGCGTGAGCGGGGGGCGCGCGCCGGTCACGCCCAGGGTGCGCAGCGCCTCACGCTGGGGGAGCACGCGTCCTCCGGGCAGCGCGCACGCGTCCAGGGCGACGTGCGCGGTGATGTCGCAGGAGCCGTCGGGCACCGGTGTGGTCTCGCGGCCCTCGCTGAAGCCGGTCAGCGTCCCGTACGGGGGCCGGGCGTCCGCCGTGTGCGCGTAGTCCACGGCCACGGCGAGCCCCCGCCCGAGCGTCGCGACAGCCGCGGCCCACGCCTCGTCCCGGGGCAGGCCGATCTCGGCCCGCAGCCCCTCCTCGCCGGGCAGCGGCCACCACCGCTGCAGCCACCGCGCCTGCGCCCCGTCCACCGGCTCCCCGAGCCGCTCGCTCCCGTCCTCCCGGACCAGCACGAGCCGCGCGGCGCCCGCGGCGTCCACCTCAGCGACCTCCAGGGGCACGTTGTCCAGCCATTCGTTGGCGAACAGCAGCCCGGTCGTCCCCTGCGGGGGCTCGGCCAGCCACTCGATCCGGTGATCGAGGCCGACCGGCCGTTCGGCGATGTCGACGGCGTACGCGCGCGTGCGGGCCGCCACGCCGGCGGGCAGCGCGGCGAGCACCCCGCCCGTCAGCTCGCCCCGCCCGGCCGCCATGTCGACGAAGTCCAGGGCCGCCGGGCGTCCGAGCGCCTCGTCGACCCGGCACAGCAGCCGCGCCACGGCCCCGGCGAAGAGCGGCGACGCGTGCACGGACGTCCGGAAATGCCCGGCCGGTCCCTCCGCGCGCCGGTAGAAGCCCCCCGGCGCGTACAGGGCGTCCTGCGCCGCCGCACGCCACCCGCGCCACTCCGGCCACTCTTGCCTCGTCCCTGCCGTCACGGGGCCAGGCTATGCGGACACAACGAACGCAACTCCACCTTGCGGAGTACACGCGCCCGGTGCGGATCGGTCCTCCGGTTGACCCCTGCACCTATCCCCCTTCCCTACGCTGGGTTACGTGCAGCGCCTCTATGACTTCCTCCGCAGGCACCCGATGTGGGTCGACGGCTTCTGGGCCGTGGTCCTCCTCGGGATTTCGATGCTGGGCGGGGCGGCGGGAGAGCGGATCGGCCCGTGGGCCGCCGTCATCCCGGTCACGCTGCTGCTGAGCCTCGTGGTCGCGCTGCGCCGCCGGATGCCGGAGAAGATGCTGGTGCTGGCGGCCGCGGTCGGTGTGGCGCAGCTGATCACCGACGTCGCGATCCTGCCCGCGGACTTCGCCATGCTGGTGATCGTCTACACGGTCGCGGCGGAAGGTGCCCGCTGGGCCTCCCGCTTCGCGCTGGTCGCCGGCCTGTGTGCCGCCCCCCTGGCACAGCTGCGCTGGTCGAACGAACAGACCGGTGTCGCGGGTGACATCGCCCTGGCGGTCCTGCAGACCGTCCCCTTCGCCCTCGCCTGGGTGCTCGGCGACTCCATCCGCACCCGGCGCGCCTACTTCGCGCAGCTGGAGGAACGGGCCGCCCGCCTGGAGAAGGAGCGCGAGGCGCAGTCCAAGGTCGCCGTCGCCGCCGAACGCGCCCGGATCGCACGCGAGCTGCACGACGTCGTCGCGCACAACGTCTCGGTGATGGTGGTCCAGGCCGACGGCGCCGCCTACGTCCTCGACGCGGCGCCCGACCAGGCGAAGAAGGCCCTGGAGACCATCTCCTCCACCGGCCGCCAGGCCCTCGCCGAGATGCGCCGCCTGCTCGGCGTGCTGCGCACCGGCGAACACCAGGAGGCCGGCGAGTACGTGCCGCAGCCCGACGTGCAGCAGATCGAGGACCTCGTCGAGCAGTGCCGCGGCTCCGGACTGCCCGTCGACTTCAAGGTCGAGGGCACGCCCCGCCCGCTGCCCAGTGGCGTCGAGCTCACCGCCTACCGCATCGTGCAGGAGGCGCTCACCAACACCCGCAAGCACGGCGGACCCAACGTGGGCGCGAGCGTCCGCCTGGTCTACTTCGACGACGGCCTCGGCCTGCTCGTCGAGGACGACGGCAAGGGCGCCCCGCACGAGCTGTACGAGGAGGGCGGGTTCGACGGCCAGGGCCACGGTCTGATCGGCATGCGCGAGCGGGTCGGTATGGTCGGCGGCACCCTGGACGCGGGTCCGCGCCCGGGCGGAGGATTCCGCATCAGTGCCCTGCTGCCGCTCAAACCCGCGCACTGATCCCGGCACACGCCCCTCACTGACACCTGTAACGATCCCGATGGAAAGAGGCCCGATGACGATCCGCGTGATGCTCGTCGACGACCAGGTGCTGCTGCGCACCGGGTTCCGGATGGTGCTCGCCGCCCAGCCGGACATGGAGGTCGTGGCGGAGGCGGGCGACGGCGTCGAGGCCCTCCAGGAGCTGCGGACGGCCGAGGTCGACGTGGTGCTGATGGACGTCCGCATGCCGAAGCTCGACGGGGTGGAGACGACCCGCCGGATCTGTGCGGACACCGACCCGCCGAAGGTGCTCATCCTGACCACCTTCGACCTCGACGAGTACGCCTTCTCCGGGCTGAAGGCGGGCGCCTCCGGCTTCATGCTCAAGGACGTGCCGCCGGCTGAGCTGCTGACCGCGATCAGGGCCGTGCACAGCGGTGACGCGGTCGTGGCGCCCTCCACCACCCGGCGCCTCCTGGACCGCTTCGCCCCGATGCTGCCCGGCGCCAAGCAGCCCCAGCACAAGGAGCTGGAACGCCTCACCGAGCGGGAGCGCGAGGTCATGATGCTGGTCGCGCAGGGGCTGTCCAACGGCGAGATCGCGGCGCGGCTGGTGCTGTCGGAGGCGACGGTGAAGACGCACGTGGGCCGCATCCTGACCAAGCTCGGGCTCCGGGACCGGGTGCAGGTCGTGGTCTTGGCCTACGAGACGGGGCTGGTGCGGGCCGGCGGGCACGGCTGACCCGCGGGCCGGCTGCCCGCCGACTACCTGAGGATCCCTTCCAGGAACTCGCTGCCGAGCCGGGCCACCACCGTCACGTCCAGCTGGTGCAGGACGTAGCGACCGCGGCGGCGGGTGGTGATCAGCCCCGCCTTCTTCAGCACGGCCAGATGCCGGGATATCTCCGGGGCCGTCATGCCGTGCACCTGCGCCAGCTCGCTGGTGGTGTGCGCGCTGCGGGCCAGATGGCGGCACATGCGCATCCGGACCGGATGGGACAGCGCGGTCATCCGCATGGCCAGCTGTTCGAGCGTCTGCGGTGCGGTCGGCTCCGGGGAGCCGACCGGGTAGTGCAGCACCGGCTGCCAGCCGTACCGGTGCAGGACCATCAGATGCGGCCAGCCGAGGCTGGTGGGGACCAGCAGCAGGCCGCCGTCGCCCGTGGCCGTGCGGCCGTCGCCCAGTTTGTCGACCGAGATCCGGGCGGCGGTCTCGTCGAGCGTGATCGCCGGGGACACCGCGGCCAGCGCCTCGGCCAGGCCCTTGCGACGCAGCAGGTCCGTCTTGTGCCGGGCGTCCGCCGCGAGCTGGTGGCGCAGCCGGGACCAGGCCTCCGCGAAGAACGCCTCGTCGCAGTCCCGGAGGAACTGCCGCAGCCAGGCCCGGATCCTGGGCGGGTCGGCCAGCAGCCGCTCGCCGAAGCGCAGTTGCAGCGGTCCGCGCGCGGCGGCCAGGTCCAGCGCGCGGCGGCGCGTCTCCTCGTCGGACAGCACCGTCGGCCCGCACGCGTCGTAGCCGACGGCACAGGTGAACTCCAGTGCCGCGTCCACGAACTGCTCGTCGGACAGCTTGTCGAGCTGGTCCAGCTCCTCGGCGAGGGTGGCGCCCGGCAGCGTGTGCCGGTCGGGCAGACCGGCCCAGGGCAGGAACAGGTCCGAGAACGTCGTCCGCCACAGGAAGTCCGCCTCGCACATGCGGTCGGCCAGATGCGGGTCGAGCCGGGCCGTCACGCCCGTCACCCAGCCCTGCAGGCCCGGGTGGTGCGCCGGTTCGGACAGCGCGTGCAGCGCCATGCCCAGCTCGGCCAGGGGCGAGGGCACGACGGCCACCTCCTCCGGCCGCAGCCCCCTGATGTCGACGTGCACGCTCATGCCCTCATGGTGCACCCGGCCACTGACAACGCCCCCGACGATTGACGGGCCTCGTCAATCGACGCGACGCCGGGTGCGGCGCGGACGCACGGTGGGAGCTCCGGCGCAGCCGCGGAGCCTTCGGACCTCCATCACCCCGTCCCGCAGAGGCGATTGACCATGAGCATCACGCAGCAGTACCTCCTCGACGCCTACCGCGCCCGCTCCCTCGGTGAGCCCGTCCCGCCCGCGCCGGGCACGCACGACCGGCGGGTCGCACCGCAGCGGCGTGGCGACCGGCGGTTCCGCGCGGTCCTCGCGGGCCGCCCGGTCCGCCACCGGTTCGGGGCCGCCCTGGACCGGTGGCGGCGGCGCCCTACCTGACCTGTTCCGGCAGCCGGGCCACGAACTCCGCCACCGCCGCCTTCACGTCCTCGGCGGTCCACTCCAGCCCGGCGGCCCGCACGTGCACCTCCGTCAGCGCCAGCCCGGGCCCGCCCCGGTCCCAGGCGCTGCCGAACAGCACGACCCCCGTCTCCTCGGCCGTCCGCACCGCCGCCTCCCCGAGGACGTCCGGCTCGTACGGCAGCCACACCTGGAAGTCGTGGGTGTGCGGCACCTCCGGGTGCACGCGCGCCCACGGCACCCCGGCCGCCGCGAAGCCCTCGCGCAGGGCGGCGGCCACCACGCGCGCGTGACCCACGTACTCCGGCAGCCGGGGCAGCTGCCGCTCCAGCCCGACCAGCGCCGACAGGGCCGTGGGGAACTGCTGGAAGACCATGCCGCCGTACCGGTGCCGCCAGGCCCTCGCCTCCTCGACGAGCTCCCTGGGCCCCGCGAGCGCCGCGCCGCCGAACGCCTCAAGGGACTTGTAGAACGACACGTAGACGCTGTCGGCCAGGCCCGCGATCTCCTCCAGGGGCCGCCCGAAGTGGACGGTGGACTCCCAGAGGCGGGCCCCGTCGAAGTGCACCACCGCGTCCCGGTCCCGCGCGGCCTGAACGACGTCGGTGAGCTCCTCCCAGCCGGGCAGCACGAAACCGGCGTCCCTGAGGGGCAGTTCCAGCATCAGCGTCCCGAAGGGCTCCTCGAAGTCGCGTACCTCGGCGGCGGTCGGAAGCCGTGGCTCGCTCGTCAGCCGCAGCGGACGCAGGCCCCCGACCTCGCTGAACGCGTTCCGCTCGTGCACCTCGGGATGGCTGAGCGCGTGCAGGGCGACGGCCGGGTTCCCGGTGCGGCCCGCCCAGCAGCGCAGGGCCACCTGCTGGGCCATCGTGCCCGTCGGGAAGAACGCGGCGGCCTCGGTGCCGAGCAGCCCGGCGACCTTCGTCTCCAGCGCCTCGACGACACCGTCGCCGTACAGGTCGGACAACTGGTCCAGGTCGTGGACGCCCTCCGCCTCCTCCAGCACCGCCAGACGCTCCCGGAGGGTCTGGTGGAAGCCGAAGCGCGCGAACACCCGCCGGGCCGTGCGATGGGCGGCCAGCCGCCGCTCGCGCAGCCGCGGCCCCCGGTCCTCGTCCGTCACCTGATCGTCGCGTTCCGCCGTATCGGTCATGCCCCGGATCCTCTCCCGCGCGCGGGGAGCCCGGCATCGGCATTTCCTTTCGCCGTACCGGGGATGCCGCACGGGCATGCACAGCCTGTGGACGACCGAACGCCCCTCGAACCGATCGCGTTAACATGACGAGAAATCGTCCGGTACCCGGAGCGGACTGGAACGGGAAGGCCGCCGTCGAGTGAACACAACCCCACAGCCAGATCCCCAGGACCGCCCCGCGCGGCTCACCGTCGGCGTCGTCGGCGCCGGCCGCGTGGGTCCGGCGCTGGCGGCGGCCCTGCAACTCGCCGGGCACCGCCCGGTCGCCGTCTCCGCCGTCTCGGACGCGTCCCGGCGCCGCGCCGGGCAACTGCTGCCCGACGTGCCGGTGATGCCGCCCGCCGAGGTCCTCCAGCGGGCCGACCTGGTGCTGCTGACCGTTCCCGACGACGCCCTGCCCGGCCTGGTGACCGGCCTCGCGGACACCGGGTCCGTACGGCCGGGGCAGCTCCTCGTCCATACCTCCGGGCGCTACGGCGCGAGGGTCCTCGACCCCGCCCTGCGCGCGGGCGCCCTGCCGCTCGCCCTGCACCCCGCGATGACCTTCACGGGCACGCCCGTGGACGTCCAGCGCCTGGCCGGCTGCTCCTTCGGCGTCACCGCGCCCGAGGAACTGCGCCTGGCCGCCGAGGCCCTGGTCATCGAGATGGGCGGCGAGCCGGAGTGGATCGCCGAGGAGAACCGGCCGCTCTACCACGCGGCTCTCGCCCTGGGCGCCAACCACCTGGTCACGCTGGTCGCCCAGTCCATGGAGCTGCTGAGCGCCGCCGGCGTCTCGGCCCCCGACCGGATGCTCGGCCCGCTGCTCGGCGCGGCCCTGGACAACGCCCTGCGCTCCGGCGACGCGGCCCTCACCGGCCCGGTCGCGCGCGGGGACGCGGGCACGGTCGCCGCACACGTCACCGAGCTGCGCCGGCACGCCCCGCAGACGGTTGCCGGCTACCTGGCGATGGCCCGCGCGACCGCCGACCGGGCCCTGGCCCACGGCCTGCTGAAGCCGGAGCTCGCCGAGGACCTCCTCGGGGTACTCGCCGACGGGACCGGCGGGACCGGCGGCGGCACCGGCGGCACCGACAGCACCGGAGGGGACGCCCGATGACCACCACCCTGCTGCGCACCGCCGGGGAACTGCACGCGCACGCGCTTGCGGGCCGCCGTGCCGTGGTGATGACCATGGGTGCGCTGCACGAGGGCCACGCCACCCTGATCCGCACCGCGCGCGGCATCGCCGGGCCGGACGGCGAGGTCGTCGTCACCGTCTTCGTCAACCCGCTCCAGTTCGGCCAGGGCGAGGACCTCGACCGCTACCCGCGCACCCTGGACGCCGACATCGCGCTCGCCGGACAGTCGGGCGCGGACGTCGTGTTCGCACCCTCCGTGGACGAGGTCTACCCCGGCGGCGAGCCCGAGGTCCGCATCACCGCCGGCCCCATGGGCGAGCGCCTGGAGGGCTCCTCCCGTCCCGGCCACTTCGACGGCATGCTCACCGTCGTCGCCAAGCTGCTGCACCTCACCCGCCCCGACATCGCGCTGTACGGCCAGAAGGACGCCCAGCAGCTCGCGCTGATCCGCCGCATGGTGCGGGACCTGAACTTCGGCGTGGACATCGTCGGCGTGCCCACCGTCCGCGAGGAGGACGGCCTGGCCCTGTCCAGCCGCAACCGCTACCTGTCGGCCGCTGAGCGGCGCACCGCCCTCGCCCTGTCCGGGGCCCTGTTCGCGGGCCAGGACCGGCACGCCGCGCAGGAGGCGCTGCGTGCCCGGGCCCGCGAAGTGCCCGCCACGCGCGCGCGTGCCGAGGCGCTCAGCGCCATAGGGGAGTCCCGCGCGGCGGCCGACACGCACGCCGTGGCGACGGCCGCCCCGGGCGGCCCGGCGGCCGTCCGCGCGGCCGCCCGCCAGGTCCTCGACGAGGCCGCGCGCCTCGACCCGCCGCTCGCGCTGGACTACCTCGCCCTGGTCGACCCGTCCGACTTCACGGAGATCGGGGACGACTTCACGGGCGACGCGGTCCTCGCCGTCGCCGCCCGGGTCGGGGCGACCCGGCTGATCGACAATGTCCCCCTCACCTTCGGAAGCTTCGGAGCCGCCTCGTGACCACGACAGGCATACGACTGCACGCGCCCGCCCCCGGGTGGTCCATCGCCGCGGACGTGGTCGTCGTCGGCTCCGGCGTCGCCGGCCTGACCGCGGCCCTGCGCTGCGAGGCCGCCGGCCTGCGGACGGTCGTCGTCACCAAGGCCCGTCTCGACGACGGCTCCACCCGCTGGGCGCAGGGCGGCATCGCCGCGGCCCTCGGCGAGGGCGACACCCCCGAGCAGCACCTCGACGACACCCTGGTCGCGGGCGCGGGCGTGTGCGACGAGGAAGCGGTCCGCCTCCTCGTCACCGAGGGCCCCGACGCCGTACGCCGCCTCATCGAGACCGGCGCCCGGTTCGACGCGTCCTCCGAGGGCGAGCTGGAACTGACCCGCGAGGGCGGCCACCACCGCCGCCGCATCGCCCACGCCGGCGGCGACGCCACCGGCGCCGAGATCTCCCGCGCCCTGGTCGACGCCGTCCGCGCGCGGGGTATGCGCACCGTCGAGAACGCGCTCGTGCTGGACCTCCTCACGGACGCCGAGGGCCGTACCGCCGGTGTGACCCTGCACGTCATGGGGGAGGGCCAGCACGACGGCGTGGGGGCCGTCCACGCCCCCGCGGTGGTCCTCGCGACCGGCGGCATGGGCCAGGTCTTCTCCGCCACCACCAACCCGTCGGTGTCGACGGGCGACGGCGTGGCGCTCGCGCTGCGGGCGGGGGCGGAGGTCAGCGACCTGGAGTTCGTCCAGTTCCACCCGACCGTGCTGTTCCTGGGCCCGGACGCGGAGGGGCAGCAGCCCCTGGTCTCCGAGGCCGTGCGCGGCGAGGGCGCCCACCTGATCGACGCCGGCGGCGTGCGCTTCATGGCCGGACAGCACGAACTGGCCGAACTGGCCCCCCGCGACATCGTCGCCAAGGGCATCACGCGCCGCATGCAGGAGCAGGACGCCGAGCACATGTACCTCGACGCCCGGCACTTCGGCGCCGAGATGTGGGAGCACCGCTTCCCGACGATCCTCGCCGCCTGCCGCGCCCATGGCATCGACCCGGTCACCAGCCCCATCCCGGTCGCCCCGGCCGCCCACTACGCCTCCGGCGGCGTCCGCACCGACTCCCACGGCCGTACGACCGTCCCCGGCCTGTACGCGTGCGGCGAGGTCGCCTGCACCGGCGTGCACGGCGCCAACCGCCTGGCGTCCAACTCCCTGCTCGAAGGCCTCGTCTACGCCGAGCGGATCGCGGCCGACATCGCGGCGAACGGCCTGCACGCGCGTGTGCCCCAGCCGGTCCCGCACCCGGAGACCCCCGAGCACCCTCTGCAGACCCCCGAGGCCCGCTTCACGATCCAGCGGATCATGACGGCCGGGGCGGGCGTCCTGCGCTCGGCGGGCTCCCTCACCAAGGCCGCCGACCAGCTCCAGCGCCTGCACACCGACGCCCGGGAGGCCCTCGCCGAGAACGGCAAGACGGCCGAGGCCGGCGTCGACACCTGGGAGGCCACCAACCTCCTGTGCGTCGCCCGTGTCCTGGTCGCCGCCGCCCTGCTGCGCGAGGAGACGCGGGGCTGCCACTGGCGCGAGGACCGCCCCGAGCGTGACGACAGCGGCTGGCGCCGCCACATCGTCGTGACCCTGAACCCGGACCGCACGCTGGCCGTGCACACCACGGACACCACAGACTTCCCTCCGACGACCTTCCCGCCCCAGGCCCCCCAGGAGCAG
>NZ_POUC01000120.1 GCF_002891435.1 Streptomyces cahuitamycinicus | reverse complement strand
CCCACGCACACCACGGGCCCCCTGAACCTCCCGGAAGGTGTCACATGCGAACAACCCGCATACGTCCCACGGTTCCTGGCCGTCTCAGGTCATGGCTGGCCACGGCCGCCGTCCTCACCGCCTCGACCGCGGCAGTCCTCACCCAGGCCGGCCCCGCCTTCGCGGCCGGAACGACGCTCTACGCCGCACCCAACGGCTCCGGCACCGCCTGCTCGTTGAGCCGGCCGTGCTCCCTCACCCAGGCCAAGACCAAGGTGCGGGCGATCAACAACTCCATGACACGCGATATCACCGTCGAGCTCGCCGACGGCACCTACCGGCTCTCCGCTCCGCTCGCCTTCACCTCGGCGGACTCCGGAACAGGCGGCCACACGGTGAACTGGAAGGCCGCGCTGGGCGCCCACCCCGTCATCACCGGAGCACAGAAGGCCACCGGCTGGACCGTGCAGGACTCGGCCAAGAACATCTGGAAGAGCAACGTCGGCACCGGCTTCGACACGCGCCATCTGTCCGTCGAGGGCGTCATGGCCACCAGGGCCCGCACCGAGGTTCGCCGCTCGGACCTGACCGCGACCACCAACGGCTACACGTTCACCAGTGGTTCCCTGAGCTACCTCAACAGCCTCGCCCAGCCCGGACGGACCGAGATCCACGGCGTCGGGTCCTTCACCGACCGCTACGCCCCGGTGACCGGCATCAGCAACGGCACCATCACCATGGCCCAACCCTCGTGGAACAACAACACGTTCGGCTACGACACCCTGACGAGCCCCTTCCGGGCCGGCCCCCTCTACATCGAGAACGCCTACGAACTGCTCGACTCGGCCGGCGAGTGGTACCTCGACACCGCTGCCGGCACCCTGTACTACAAGCCGCTCCCCGGGCAGGACATGGGTGAGGCCGACGTCGAGGTGCCGAAGCTGGAGTCGCTCGTCAGCGTCGGAGGGACGTACTCCTCCCCCGCCACCCACATCGCCTTCTCAGGGCTGCAGTTCTCGGGCACCAGTTGGCTGGACCCCACCGACCACGGCTACGCCAGCCAGCAGACCGGCGCGTACCTCTCCGGTACCTGGGACCGCCCCTCGGACGCGCTGACCTCGTGTCAGAGCGGCTGCCGGCTCTTCGAGGCGGCACGCCCTCACTGGAAGCAGATGCCCTCCGCCGTCCAGGTCTCGGCCGCCGACCACATCACGTTCACCGGTAACCGGTTCACCCAGCTCGGACAGAACAGCCTCGGCATCGGCAACGACGCCAACGCCCACAGCACCGGCGTGGGACTCGGCGCCCGCAGCATCACGGCGACCGGCAACGTCTTCACCCAGAACGCGGGCGGCGGCATCGCCGTCGGCGGCGTTCGGGCGGACGCGCACCACCCCAGTGACAGGCGGATGACCAACCGGGACATCACGCTGACCAACAACCTCATCCATGACGTGGCGCTGGAATACCGAGACATGTCGGCCATCCTCGTCACCTACGTGAACGGCGCGACCATCTCGCACAACGAGGTCTACAACCTGCCCTGGTCCGGCCTCACCATCGGCTACGGCTGGGGGGCCAACGACATCGGCGGCAGCCAGGACTACGTCAACCGGGGCCTGTACAACTACCAGCCCGTCTACACGACCGCGACCACCGCCGCGAACAACCACGTCACCGACAACTACATCCACGACCTCATGCAGCAGATGACCGACGGCGGCTGCCTGTACACCCTGTCGGCGTCACCGGGCAGCACCTTCGAACGCAACTACTGCCACAGCAACAACGGCTGGTTCGGCTTCTACCACGACGAGGGCTCCCGGGACTTCACGGACACCAACAACGTCTTCCGGAACACCGGCGAATGGGGCCATGAGAACAGCAACGCGACCAACAACACCGGCGGCCTGACCCTGACCGACAACTGGACGAACAACAGTCACGCGAACATCACCAACACCAACGGCCGCGGTGACGTGGTCAGCGGCACCGTCGTCGTCAGCGACGGCAACTGGCCGCCAGCGGCCAAGAAGGTCATGAACAACGCCGGTATCCAGCCCCGGTACCGTCCGCTGACCACCGACCCCGTCAGCTCCCCCCACAGCACCTACTCGTCCACCCCGGCCAACACCGGCCAGAGCGGCGGCCACTTCACGATCACGGACGCGGGCGAGGGCATCCGGCGTGCCGGCGGACAGCGGGAAGACGAGTACGGCACCGTCTTCCGGAAGGGGGCAGCTGTCGACGGCACGTCGGTGACCGCCCGGGTCGACCATCTGGACAGGACCAGCAGCCGGGCCGCGGCCGGTGTCGTCCTGCGCAACGACCTCACGGACGACGGCTCCTCCCCCGGATACGCGGCTGTGGTGGTGACCCCGAACAACGGCGTCAGCTTCCAGCGGGACTCCGACGCCGACGGCTACCTGGACAAGCTCACGTCCACCGCTGCCACCGTCAAGGCACCGGTCTGGTTGCGGCTCACCCGCACGGCCACCCAGGTGTCCGCCTACTACTCCACCGACGGATCCACCTTCGCTCAGGTGGGCTCGACGGTGACCCTGCCGTCCATGGCGACCACCCAGGATGCCGGTGTCATCCACACAGCCCACAGCACCACCGTCGGCAGCGCGACATTCAGCAACCTGCGCATCGTCACCTCTCCCTACAAGGCATACAGTTCGATTCCGGCCGCCGTCAGCCAGAGCGGCGGAGTGACCTCCCTGACCGGCGCGGGCATCGACGTATGGCGCTCCGGCACGGCATACGACGACGAGTACTCCGCCGCCTACCGGACGGGGGCCGCTGATACGTCCTCGACCGTCACCGTCCGCGTCGCCGGTCAGGACAAGACCAACAGCTGGGCCAAGGCCGGCCTGATGCTGCGAAACAACATCGCCTCCGCCGGCTCGTCCACCGGGTACCTCGTCCTCGCCACCACCCCCGGTAACGGAATCGCCCTGTCGTCGGACTCCAACGGTGACGGCTACCTCGACACCAACACCGTCAAGACCGGAAGCGCCACCGTCGCCCCGGTCTGGCTCCGCCTGGTCAGGAGCGGCACGTCGGTCACCGGCTCCTACTCCGCCGACGGCACCACCTGGACCACTGTCGGCACCGCGACACTGACCGGGGCGAGCAGCACCCTGGACGCGGGCATGTTCTCCACGGCCCACGCCGGAACCATCGGCACCGCGACATTCAGCCAGTTCTCTGTCAGCTGACGCAGCGGTTCGGGTCACGATCTCCGAGATGGGTTCCGCGTGCCGGTGCGACCTCCGCACCGGCACGCGGAGCGCCGTCATGTCTGGCCGACCTGGGTGCGGCATGGCAACGCTCACGCGGCATCGACGGTGCAGCACCCCCCGTTCTACGGCCGGGCTGGGAGGCGGAGCCCAAGTGGGTCCTTGGCGACGTGGGCCAAACGGGTCACGTCACGGGCCGGCGGATCCTGGCTGACCGGGCGGTTCACAGCCTCGATGATCTCGTTCGGCTGCCTGGTTGGGTTTCTCCTTCTCAGCGCAGTTGCTCGGCCAGGCCGACGATGATGCCCTCCGGGCCGCGGAGGTAGCAGAGCAGATGGCTGTCCTCGAACCGGGCGATCTCGCCGACGAGTTCGGCGCCGTGAGGGCGCAGGCGGGCAAGAGTGTCGCCGAGGTCGTCGACGGCGAACATGACGCGGTGCGTGCCCAGAATGTTGTGCGGCCGGTTGCGCGGCCCGGCGCTGATCGCCGCGGGGCTGCGGTACTTCGCCAGCTCGAGCCGGCTGTGCCCGTCCGGGGTCCGGACCATCGCGATGTCACAGCGGACGCCGTCGAGTCCGGTGCACTGGTCGGCGACGCGGCCCTCGACCTGCGCCCTGCCCTCCAGCTCCATGCCCAGTTCCACGAAGAACGCGACGGCGGCATCCAGGTCCTCGACGACGATGCCGACGTTGTCCATCCGCTGAATCGCCATGCTGGCTTCTCCTTCTTCCTCGTGCGGCCGGTGGTGGCCGCTGATGTCCCTGGGACGGAGCCGGTGGCACGTTCTCGACATCCTCAGACGAACTCCGAAGAGAGACATCTGTGGCGGGCATCAATGAGTCCCTCGGTGTATGGCGGTGAGAGGGCCTCCACCTCACGAGTCGCTCCAGATCAGCCCGTCGCGACGGCTGCCGGAGAAGGGGTGGGCACCGGGCTGGTGCCAGACGACGTCTTCGGTTAAAAATACTACTTGTCGGGTCCTATAATTACCGACAGCAACAGTCGCCTCATCGCAACCAATCAGGACGTGTGACGTGCCAGAGTTTCCGGCCTTCGATGTCATGACGGCGACTTGCCCGTCCCGTACCTCGCTCGCCCGCATTGCCAACAAGTGGACGGCCATGGTGGTCATCGCGCTCAGCACGGGTCCCATGCGCTTCCGCGACCTGCGCACCGGCGTCGACGGCATCAGCGCCAAGGTCCTCACCGAGACGCTCCGGGACCTCGAACGCGACGGAATCGTCACGCGGCACGTGTACGCCGAGGTCCCGCCCCGGGTCGAATACGAGTTGACCGCACTGGGGCGCACCTTGTACGTCCCGCTTCAGGCGCTGGGCCACTGGGCCGAGGAACACTTCACCGAGGTGCTCGCGGCACGCGAGAGCTACGACGCCCGCCGGCGACCGTGACTTGTTCCGCGGCCTCGCCGCCCTGAAAACGGAGGAGGCCGGCACCGTCGAGCAATCCGGCAGCACTCCCATGGCCTTGCAGCCCCCCCATGACGCCCGCGGCGGGGGCCTCTCCCCCATCCCGGCTCAGGAAGCGGCCCCGGCGGCCGGTGTCAAGGACCGCCGGGGCGATGCTGCCGCCCGGGCACTCGGGGGGATCGGACTCCGGGCGGCAGTTCAAGGGACGCCGCCCATCGGCCTTTTGTATCGCGTCACCTGTCCCCTGATTTAACGAGGTGTCTCAATGCGCTCGGGGGGAATCCGGCGTGAGAGCGAAGGAAAGAACGACCAATGTCTACAGCTGGACATCCACTCCGCAGAACCATTCTCACCGGGGGGTTGGCAGCCACCGCTGCCGTCCTCTCCGGCTGCTCCTCGAAGACGGAGGCAAAGGAAACAGGAAAGGCGGCAAACGCAGCGGCAACGACCGCCCCGCCGGCTGCGGGTGCCCGCCCGTCCTCCCCGTGGGGTGCGTTCTCACGGCTGATGGACGGCAACAAGCGCTGGCAGGAGGGCGACCTCAAGCATCCCGACCGTGACCCCGAGCGGCGGGAATTCGTTGCCGCGGAGCAGGATTCTTTCGGAGTGATCCTCTCGTGCATCGATTCCCGGGTACCGCCGGAGCTGCTCTTCGACTCCGGACTCGGCGATCTGTTCGTCATGCGCACCGGCGGCCAGGTTGTCGACTCGGTGGTCATCGGTTCCGTCGAGTACGGGTCCATGACCTCCGGAACTCCCCTGATCGTCCTCCTCGGCCACCAGCGCTGTGGTGCCGTCAAGGCTCGTACGAGGCCATGCGCGACGGAAAGAAGCTCCCCGGCCACCTCCAGTCGATCGCCGACGCGCTGCGCCCTGCGTACAAGGAGACCGTCAGGGAAAAGCATGACGACCCGGTGGATGCCATGACCCGTATCCACGTCAAGCAGACCTCCGCCGCTCTGCGGTCCAACAGGGATCTCGGCCCGCTCGTGAAGAAGGGCTCGCTGGCGGTGGTCAGCGCCTATTACTCGCTCGACTCCGGCCGGGTGGAAGTGCTCACCGGAGCGCCCTCCGCGTGACCTGATGTTCGTCCGACCGACTCCGCCGGGGCATTCGCACCACGCCGTAGCGTCGGCGGAGTCGGTTGACGCACCAGCGAGACGTCGATCTCACTGATCCCGTCCCGTGTGTCTTCCCTTGATCAGGCGTGCGCGGCCCGGATCTCGTCGGTGAGGGCGGGGACGACGTCGAAGAGGTCGCCGACGACGCCGTAGTCGACGAGGTCGAAGATCGGGGCCTCGGCGTCCTTGTTGACCGCCACGATCGTCTTCGAGGTCTGCATACCGGCACGGTGCTGGATCGCGCCGGAGATGCCGTTGGCGATGTACAGCTGCGGCGAGACGGACTTGCCGGTCTGGCCGACCTGGTTGGTGTGCGGGTACCAGCCGGCGTCCACCGCGGCACGCGAGGCACCGACAGCGGCACCGAGGGAGTCGGCCAGGGCCTCGATGACCGCGAAGTTCTCCGCACCGTTGACGCCACGGCCACCGGAGACCACGATCGCGGCCTCGGTCAGCTCCGGACGGCCCGTCGACTCACGCGGGGTGCGGCCGGTGACCTTGGTACCGGTGGCCTGCGCCGAGAAGGACACCGACAGGGCCTCGACCGCGCCTGCGGCCGGAGCCGGCTCGACGGCGGCGCTGTTGGGCTTGACCGTGATGACCGGCGTGCCCTTGGAGACACGGGACTTGGTGGTGAAAGAAGCGGCGAACACCGACTGGGTGGCCACGGGACCGGAGTCGCCGGCCTCGAGGTCGACGGCGTCGGTGATGATGCCGGAGCCCAGACGCAGCGCCAGACGGGCGGCGATCTCCTTGCCCTCGGCGGAGGACGGCACCAGCACGGCGGCCGGGGACACGGCCTCGACGGCGGCCTGGAGGGCGTCGACCTTCGGTACCACCAGGTAATCGGCGTACTCCGACGCCTCGTGCGTGAGGAACTTGACCGCGCCGTGCTCGGCGAGCGCGGCGGCGGTGTCACCGGCGCCGTTGCCCAGCGCGACGGCGACCGGCTCGCCGACGCGGCGGGCCAGGGTCAGCAGCTCAAGGGTGGGCTTGCGGACGGCGCCGTCCACGTGGTCGACGTAGACGAGAACTTCAGTCATGAATCCTTGACCTCTCTCAGATGAACTTCTGGCCCGTGAGGCTGCATCCCTCGTCCAGGCACAGACGGGTGACGTCCGGCGGTACGGTGCCGTCGTCGGCGAGTTTGGCGGCGCAGGTGGCGTTTGTGACAAGGAGGTCCGCCCCCGAGTCGGCCAGCAGGTAGGCGATCTCGGGAGGCGTGGCCGCCCCGTTGACCGGGACGAACACGCCTCCGATGCGGGACGTGGCGTACATCAGGACGAAGACCTCCGGGCGTGAGGCACCCGCGTAGGCGACGACGCTGCCCGGCCCGGCACCGTGCCGGCGCAACTGCCGCGCGGAGGCCACGATCCAGTCCCGCAGCTGCCCGTAGGTCCATGCGCGGTCACCGAACTCCAGCGCCGTGCGATCGGGGTGCAACTGGGCGCGGCGTTCCAGCAGATGGCCCAGGCGGAACATGGGGCGTGGTCGGGTAGGGCCGGTCATGGCGGCATTCCTTTCAGGCGTGGCGGCCGGTGGCGCCGGGTCTGCTTCGGGGGTCGGTCACGTCGGTGCGGATGACCGTGGGGTCGTGCGGTCTGTCAGGCATCGGCCGGCTCCGTGGTGGCAGGGGCGTCCGGCCGGTTCCCCTTGATCAGGACGACGGTGACCACCGCCGTCGCGATCGCGCACAGCCCGACGATCAGGTAACCGAGCGAGTAGGCGTTGCCCAGGGCGTGGAAGGCGGTGTCCTTGAGCGGGTTGAACGGCACGGTCGAACCGTCGGGCAGGGCGACGGTCTCGGGGACGACGTTCGCGCCGAGGGGGCCGGAGTTGACGGCCGCGATAGCGCCCTCCACGGTCTCCCGCTGCGCCGCCGGGGCGGTCGCCGCCGAGGCGTTGAAGGTGTCCAGGGCCTGGCCCAGGGCCGGGTCCGACGCGACCTTGTCGCTGATCTCGTGCGCCGCCCGGCTGAGGGCGATCGCACCCACGACGGCCGGGCCGAGGGTGAACCCGAAGTCGCGCAGCAGGCTGGTCCAGCCGGCGGCCATGCCGGCGAGGTTGTGCGGCACGGTGTTGATCACCACGGCGGTGACCGCGGACAGTACGAACGCCAAGTGGTCCAGTTGCTCAGGATGTTGGCCAGGTCGGGCACGATGTTCACGGCGTGTACGGCCACCCGGACATCGCCGACTCCGGGCGCCGGTACGGGAATCCGCTCGATCTTCATCGGCTCGCCGACGTGGTGCATTCGCGCTGCGCGCATGGTCGAAATCATGGCCTCTCCTCAAGGGGGCGAAGTTGTCTCCGGGTACGGCAGGGCCGAACACTGGGTGGGTTCGGGGGTGCTGTCGGCCGCTGCCGCCGCGGTCTTCCGGTGGTTCCACGGGCGGCCCATGGGGCGGGTGACGGCGAGGGGCCGTCGGAGCCGAGCCAAGGGCGCGTGAACAGTGGGCGAACCCGCCACTGGTGGGTTCTTACGTGTCATCAGCGGCTGATCGGATTGCGCATCGTACCGACCCCTGCGACCTGGGTCGTCAGTGTCATCCCGGGCTCCAGGTAGAGCCTCGGCGTGCGCCGGACCCCGCAGCCGGCCGGGGTGCCGGTGAAGACCAGGTCGCCCGGCTCCAGGGTCACGTACCGCGACAGCCAGGAGACCAGTTCGGGGACGCTGAAGATCAGGTCGGAGGTACGGCCGCGCTGGACCTCCAGGTCGTCGACCCAGCCCACGACCTCGATGTCGTCCGGGTCGTCGAACTCGTCGACGGTCGACATCTGGCGGGCGTGTCCAGCCTGATCAAGCTCGCCACCCCGACCTGTGTGCCGCCGACCGGCGCGCCGCACTGGTCACCGTCACACCGGCGGGATGCTACGCGATCGACATGATGTTCCCCCGCCAGCTGGCGACCGAGGCCGAGTTGCTCGACAGTCTCGGCGCGGAGCGCGAGCGGGTGGTGGAAGCGCTGAATCTGCTGGAGAAGGCCCTTCAGCAGCGGGTGGCCGGGCAACGGGCCTGACACCCGCGGTCGGCGGCCGACTGCTCTGCAGCCCACTGCCCCTGAGCACGAAGGACCGCCCGTCGCATGCGGTCGGCCGGCCTCGTTGAGGCGCCGCCTCGGCACCATCGGACCGCGGAACCCCTCCCTGCTGGGCGGGTCCGGATGAGGCAAAGAGGCGTGCCCGACAGCCAGGGCTCGACCCGGCTCGGTTCACCTCTTCGTCGGGTGCAGATGGTGGCTGAGATAGCGGGCGGTGACGCTGTGCGGATCATGTGCAAGGTCGTCGGGTGTTCCGGTGGCGATGACGGTGCCGCCGGCTGTGCCGCCTCCGGGGCCCATGTCGATGACGTAGTCGGCGTTGGCGATCATGTCCAGGTCGTGTTCGATGACGATGACGGTGGCGCCGTTGTCGCCCAGTCGCTGGAGGACGTCCAGGAGCGTGCGGATGTCGAGGGGGTGGAGCCCGACGCTGGGTTCGTCCAGGACGAAGAGGGTGTCGGACTGGTTCCGGGTCAGCTCGGTGGCGAGCTTCAGCCGCTGCGCTTCGCCTCCGGAGAGGGCCGGGGTGTCTTCGCCGAGGGTGAGATATCCGAGTCCGAGGTCGATGAGGGCTTGGAGCCGCGTGCGCACCCGGCGGATGTCTCCGACCTGCTCGATCGCCTGCCTGACGGTGAGGGCAAGCAGATCGGGCAAGGAGACTCCATCGCCCGGGTTTCCTGGACCCCGGCGGAGGATGTCGGCGGCTGCGGGGGCGTACCGGGTGCCGTCACATGCGGGGCAGGGGATGTCGACGTCGGGCAGGAACTGAACATCGAGGGAGACCTGGCCGGTACCTTCACAACGGGGGCAGCGCAGGGAGCCGGTGTTGTAGGAGAAGTCCGCGGCGGTGAGCCCCCGCTGCTCGGCCGCATCGGTGGCGGCGTAGGTGCGGCGCAGATCGTCGAGGATGCCGCTGTACGTGGCGACGGTGGAGCGGACGTTGACGCCGATGGGAGTGGCGTCGACCGTGTTCACCCGGGTGATCGCCTGCGCGTCCACCGCGGCCACATGGCCAGGCAGCGCTCTGCCCGCGGCTTTCGCCTGGAGGGCGGGAATCAGGCTTTCGAGGATCAGTGTGGTCTTTCCCGATCCGGACACGCCGGTCACGGCGGTCAGGCGGCCCCGCGGGATGTCGACGTCCAGGGCGTGCACGGTGTGCAGGGGTCGGGTGGACAGGTGGATGCGGCCATGGTCGAACATCTCGTCGCGGTCGGCCCGTTGCCGGACGAGGACGGGTTGGCTGCCGGTGAGGAACCCACCGATCAGGGAGTCGGGGTCCTTGCCGAGCGTGGTGACGTCGCCGGTGGCCAGGACGGTCCCGCCTTCGGTTCCGGAGCCGGGGCCGATCTCGATGAGCCAGTCGGCTTCGCGCAGGACCTGGACGTCATGGTCGACGAGGACCACTGAGTTGCCGTCGCGGAGCAGGTCGCGCATGACGCCCAGCAGGCCGTCCACGTTCGAAGGGTGCAGGCCGATGGAGGGTTCGTCGAGGACGTAGAGCACGCCGGTGGTCTGGTTGCGTACGGCGCGGGCCAGTTGGACGCGTTGCCGCTCACCGGTTGACAGGGTGGAGCTCGCCCGGTCCAAGGCCAGGTAGCCGAGGCCGAGTTCGACCAGGCGGCGGGCGGTCTCCAGCAGGGTGGCGACGATGTTCCGTGCCATCGGGCGCATCTCGGACGGCAGGGCCTCCGAGAGGGTCGGGGCCCAGGCGATGAGCTCGTCGAGCGTCTTCGCGGTGGCTTCGGCGAGGTCGATGCCGTCGACGAGGGTGGCGCGGGCCTGCTCGCTGAGCCGGGTGCCGTGGCAGCCCGGACACACCTGGGCGCTGATGAACCTGTTCACACGGTTCAGCCCGCGTTCGGTGGTGGCATTGTTCAGGGCTTCCTCGACGGCCCGGCGGGCGTTGCGGTAGGTGAAGTCGAGCTCGAAGAACTTGCCGTTCTTGGACCGGACACTGATGTGCCGCTGCTCCGTGGGGCCGTGCATGACGATGTCTCGCTCGCGGGCGGTCAGTTCCGAGTACGGCACGTCGGTGCGCACCCCGAACTCGGCGACGACCTGCGGCATCACCGTCAGCCCGAACATCGACCACGGGGCCACCGCTCCCCCGGTGATGGTGCGTTGTGGATCGGGGACCAGAGCCGCTTCGTCGACTTCCCGGACCGTGCCGGTACCGGTGCACTGCGGGCATGCGCCGTCCGAGTTGAAGGCCAGCGACTCCGCGCCCGGCGGGTAGAACGTCACCTCGCACACCGGGCAGGTCAGGTCCAGTCCCGCGGCGACGTCGATCGTCGGGTCCTGCCGGTGGCCGTTTGGGCACAGGTGTGATCCCAGCCGGGAGAACAGCAGGCGCAGCACGTTGAGCAGCTCGGTCGACGTGCCGAAGGTGCTGCGCACCCCGGGCACGCCGGGCCGCTGCCGCAGGGCGAGGGCCGCGGGCACGTGCTCCACGCTGTCCACCGACGCACGCGGTGCCTGCGCCATGCGTCGGCGGGTGTACGTGGACAGCGCCTCGATGTAGCGCCGTGAGCCCTCGGCGTACAGCACCCCCATCGCCAGCGACGACTTCCCGGAGCCGGACACCCCAGCCACCGCGACGAGTCGGCGCAGCGGCACCGTCACGTCGACGTTCTTCAGGTTGTGGACCTTGGCCCCGTGCACCTGGATGGACAGCGGCGGATCCGCCGCGCCCCGACCTCGTGCGCCCGGTGCCTCGTCGTACGCCATCGCGCTTCTCCCTCCTGAGCGTGTCGTCCGAGGGTCTTCGGCTTCCGGAACAGCCGAGTGCTCGCAGCGTCCGCCGGACCAGCGTACACGGAACATGAATCTCCGGAAGTTACTTCCGTGGAAGTGATACATGGGGCAAGCCGAGTCATCACTTTCCCCGTCTTGCCCTGGGTGACGCCGCCGCACCAGCGGGTGCCCACGCCGGCTGGCTCAGGACCGAATCGGGCTTCGTACGGTCCCGGCGCGCCGTCGGCTACGCGTCCACCACCACGACGATGTCGAGAGTCCTGGG
Organism: Streptomyces cahuitamycinicus; assembly: GCF_002891435.1. Lineage (GTDB taxonomy): Bacteria > Actinomycetota > Actinomycetes > Streptomycetales > Streptomycetaceae > Streptomyces > Streptomyces cahuitamycinicus. The sequence goes on along the minus strand of NZ_POUC01000120.1, from coordinate 8,126 downwards.
CCCGTGCACGCCCTCGACACGGTCCAGTTCGATGTCGCTGGTGGCCGAGGGGCCCGAGACCAGAGTCAGCGGCCGGTACGGATCAAGCAGGCGCAGTGCCTCAGGTACGTCGGGAGCGATCTGGTCCGCCCGCACGACGCAGATGTGCTGGTCCGGAAGCAGGGTCAGGACCCGCCGCCCCTGGCCCGGACCGTGATCCAGGGTCACGGTGCCGGTGACGGCGATGGCGGTGGCGACGGTGGTGATCACGGCGTCCGCCTCGTCGAGTTGTCCGATGCTCAACGGTGGGACATCCGCCAGCCGCGACCATGGCCCCTCTGGGACCAGGCCCTCGGGAAACCCGGGCGGCACCACCAACGACCGTGCTCCGGTGCGAGCCAGCGCGCGGCCCACGGCCTCCGCGACATCGGCCGGCGGAACACGGACCACCGTGGCGCGGTACTCGGCGGCACGGTCGGCGAACATCCCGACGACGTCCGGTCCCGCGTGGTCGACGCGGCGACCGTGTGAAAGAGGTGTGGCGTCGGGGCTCTCGGAACCAGGAACGCCGGACAGCGCCCCCCGAATCGCATCCAGGACGGTCTCGCGGCCGTTCATCGTCATCACTTCCCCTCCGCCTTCGTACGGATGTCCTCGCTCGTGGGCGTTCTCGTACGGCGCCACCAGGCACGCAGGGACTCGCGGGCCGGAGCCGGGGTGTCCCGAGTGGCGGACCAGCGGGCGAACGGACCGGGCAGGGCACCGATCCGGCCGTCACGGGCCACCAGCCGGGACGCCCCGGCGGCCAGCCGCTGTACGGCGGCCAGCCGCCGCGGTGAGCCCAGAACGGCACCCAGAGCCTTCATGACGAGTGCCTCGGGGGTGGGGAACAGCCGGTCCCGGCGTTCGGCCTCCACAGCCTCGGCGCGCAGATGGACCAGCACCTCGGGGATGTTGATCTTCACGGGGCAGGCGTCGTAGCAGGCGCCGCACAGGGTCGAGGCGAAAGGAAGCGAGGCCGCGTGCTCGACGCCGACGAGCTGCGGGGTCAGGACGGCGCCGATCGGACCGGGGTAGACGGAACCGTAGGCATGGCCCCCCGTGCGCTCGTAGACCGGGCAGACATTGAGGCACGCCGAGCAGCGGATGCAGGCGAGGGCCTGGCGGCCCACCTCGTCGGCGAGAGTGGCGGTGCGGCCGTTGTCGAGCAGCACCAGGTGGAAGTTCCGGGGGCCGTCGCCCTCGGTGACGCCGGTCCACAGCGAGGTGTACGGGTTCATCCGCTCGCCGGTCGACGAGCGGGGCAGGAGCTGGAGGAACACGTCCAGGTCGGCGAAGGACGGCAGGACCTTCTCGATGCCCATGACGGTGATCAGGGTCTCCGGCAGGGTGAGGCACATCCGCCCGTTGCCCTCCGACTCCACGACCACGACCGTTCCGGTGTCGGCTGTCGCGAAGTTGGCGCCGGAGACGGCGACCTTGGCCCGCAGAAACCTCTCCCGCAGGTGGAGTCGGGCTGCCTCGGCGAGGTCGCGGGGCTCGGCGGTGAGGCCTTCGGGAGCCGGCGCGCCCCACTCACCCATCTCCCGCTGGAAGATCTCCCGGATCTCGAAGCGATTGCGGTGGATGGCGGGTACCAGGATGTGGGACGGCCGGTCGCCGCCGAGTTGCACGATGAGTTCGGCGAGATCGGTCTCGTAGGCGCGGATGCCCGCGTCCGCGAGCGCCTCGTTGAGGCCGATCTCCTGGGTCGCCATCGACTTGACCTTGACGACCTCGCTCTCGCCGGTCGCCTCCACCAGACGGGTGACGATGCGGTTGGCCTCGGCGGCGTCCGCCGCCCAGTGCACGACTCCGCCCGCGGCCGTGACCGCCTTCTCCAGCCGCAGCAGATGGTGGTCGAGGTGGCGCAGGGTGTGGTGCTTGATCGTTGCGGCCCTCTCCCGCAGTTCCTCCCAGTCCTCCAGTTCGGCGGCGACCGCCAGCCGCCTGTCCCGGATGGTGCCGGTCGCGCGGCGCAGGTTCGCCCGCAGCTGGGGGTCGGCGAGTGCGGTGCGCGCCGCCTCGGGGAAGGCCGGTGTGCCCAGCCATACGACATTGTCCGCACCGCTCATCGCACGTCACCTTCCGTGGAGGCCAGGATCTCGGCCAGGTGCATCGTGCCGACACCGGTACGGAGCCGGGACAGGCCGCCGCCGATGTGGGTGAGGCAGGAGTTGTCGCCCGCGCACAGGAACTGGGCGCCGGTGTTCTGCACATGGCGCATCTTGTCGGCGAGCATGGCGTTGGACACGTCGGCGTTCTTCAGCGCGAAGGTGCCGCCGAAGCCGCAACAGGACTCGGCCTCGGCAAGTTCGACGAGGTCGATGCCCTTCACCGCGCGCAGCAGCCTGAGCGGCCGATCGCCGACGCGGAGCATGCGCAGCGAGTGGCAGGTCGGATGGTAGGTGACGCGGTGGGGGAAGTGCGCGCCCACGTCGGTGACGCCGAGGATGTCGATGAGGAGTTCCGACAGCTCGTACACCGTCGTCACCACCTGCTCGACCGACTCGGCGAGGGCGCTGTCGCCGTACTGGGCTGCCACGACGCGGTGGTGGTCGCGCACCATGCCCGCGCAGGATCCGGAGGGGGCGACGACGGCGTCGTAGCCCGCGAAGTTCTCGGCGAACCGGCGGACCATGGGCAGGGTCTCGGGGCGGTAGCCGGTGTTGAAGTGCATCTGACCGCAGCAGGTCTGCCCGGGCGGGAACTCCACGGTGTGTCCGAGGCGTTCCAGCAGTGTGGTCACGGCGCGACCGGTGCGGGGAAACATCGTGTCGTTGAAGCAGGTGATGAAGAGGGCTATGCGCATGGGGTTTCCTGAGGCGGGGCCGGCCGTGGGGTGACGGACAGGTCGTAGGTCCGCACGGCCGTGCCGGTGAAGACGTCGTGCCGCTCGGCCGGGCCGAGACCGGCCGTCAGCTCGCGCAGGGCGGCGGTCACTTCGGCGTACGTGGTGGTGAGCCGGCATACGGGCCAGTCGGAGCCGAACATCAGCCGCCCGTCGATCCAGTCCCGGCCGCGGACGGACAGGTCCCACACATGGTGGTGGGTGTCCACCATGCCGGGCCCGGTCTCCGCTGCGGTCACAGTTCCCACACCAGCGGCAGCGAGGCGTCCGCGCCCTGTGCGGAGTAGTCGTGGACGACGTCGAGCAGGTCGGCCATCCGGGCCTGCCAGGCGATGTTGACGGGCAGCTTGTCGAGTTCGGCGATCATTGCCCGGTAGTCCTCGACCTCCAGCAGGTGGAACAGGTCCGTGCCGCTGCGCCAGATGGTCCACTCCCTCGCCCCCGCGGCGCGGATGGCGGCGGTGAGTTCCTCGGGCACCTCCCGGTGCGCGGCCTCGTACTCCTCGATGCGGTCGGCGCGGACCTTGGTGTGCAGGGCGACCTTCATGACGGCTCCTTCGACGGCATGGCTTCCCCGCTCGGCGCGGCCGCGGGGACAGGGGTGTCCGGATCCAGCAGGCCCTCGGCGCGCAGCTCGTCCCACAGGGTGTCCGGAATCGGGCGCCGCAGTTGCTCCACCGTGTCGCGTACCTCCTGGGGGGAGCGCGCCCCGGTCAGGACGCTCGCGACCGCGGAATGGCCGAACGGGAAGCGCAGCGCGGCGGCACGCAGCGGCACGCCGTGGCGTTCGCAGACCGCGAGGAGCCGTAGCGCCCGGTCGAGGACCGGCTGCGGAGCGGGTGCGTAGTCGTATGTGGCTCCGGGGCGGGGGGCCGTCAGCAGCCCGGAGTTGAACACCCCGCCGATGACGACACTCCGGCCACGAGCGGCTGCCTCCGGAAGCAGTTCGGCGAGCGAGTCCTGTTCCAGGAGGGTGTAGCGGCCGGCCAGCAGCACCACGTCGATGTCTGTCTCACGCAGGAACCTGGCGGGCAGGGCGGACTGGTTCATGCCGACGCCGATCGCTCCGATCACGCCTTCGGCCCGCAGTCGCTCCAGCGCCGGGTACGCTTCGCGCAACGCCTGGTCGGCGTGGTCGTCGGGGTCGTGCAGCAGGGCCACGTCGACGCGGTCGAGGCCGAGTCGTTCCAGGCTGGCCTCCAGGGAGCGCAGCACTCCGTCGGCGCTGAAGTCCCAGACCCTGCGGTGGCCGGCGGGGACGGCGAAGCCGTGGGCGAGGTCGTCGCCGGCGCCGCCCTCCGGGTCCGGGACGAGAAGCCGGCCCACCTTGGTGGAGAGGGTGTAGGTGTCACGGGGGCGGTCGCGCAGCGTGGCGCCGAGCCGCCGTTCCGACAGACCGAGACCGTAGTGGGGGGCGGTGTCGAAGGTGCGGACACCGGCGTCCCAGGCCGCCTCGACGATGGCGTGGGCGGCCTCGTCGGTGACCGGGTGGAAGAGGTTGCCGAGGGCGGCGCAGCCCAGCGCCAGTTCCGAGACCGGTACCGCGCTGCCGCCGAGCGTGGTGGTCCTCACGACCGGTCCACCGGGCGCAGCCGCAGTCCCTGCATGCCGCCGTCCACCGCGAGCGCGGTGCCGGTGACGGATGCCGCGGCCGGACTGGCCAGGTAGACGATGGCGGCGGCGACCTCGTCGGCGGTGACCAGGCGTCCCAGGGGCTGGCGGGCGTTGAGGGCCGCGCGCTCCGCCTCGGGATCGTCGGCCGCGTCCAGCAGCCGGGAGACCCATGGTGTGTCGGCGGTGCCGGGGTTGACGCAGTTGACGCGGATGCCCTCGCGGACGTGGTCGGCGGCCATGGCGAGGGTCAGCGAGAGGACGGCGCCCTTGCTGGCGGAGTACAGGGCGCGCTGCGGCAGTCCGGCGGTGGCGGCGATGGAGCACGTGTTGACCACGGCCGCGGTGCCCGGACGGGCAGCGGCAGCGCGGCGCAGGTGGGGCAGGGCGGCGCGCGTGGTGCGCACCATACCCAGGACGTTGACGTCCAGGACCCGGTGCCACTGTTCGTCCGGGTTGTCCTCGACGGTGCCCACCGCGCCGATGCCGGCGTTGTTCACGAGGATGTCCAGCCCGCCGAGCCGCTCGGCGGCCAGATCCACGGCGGCGCGCACGCCGACACCGTCGCTGACGTCGGCCTGGAGGCCGAGCAGCGGTTCGCTGACGCCGCCCGGATCGAGATCGAGCACGGCGACCGCCGCGCCCTGCGCGGCCAGTGCGCGGGCCGCGGCGAGTCCGATGCCGGACGCGCCCCCGGTGACGACGGCCCTGAGCCCTGTCAGACCGGTCATGCCGCCTCCTCCCGTCCAGCGAGGTCGGCCGCCCAGAAGGTGCCGTCCGGGTAACGGTATGCGGCGAGGGACCCGGGGTGCATGGTGGCGGAGAAACCCGGGGTCAGCGGCGCGGTGTAGTGACCGTCGCGCATCACCACGGGCGCGGTGAAGTGCTCGTGGAGGTGGTCGACGAACTCGATGACGCGGTTCTCGGTCGTGCCGGACAGCGCCAGGTAGTCGAACATCGACAGATGTTGCACCAGTTCGCACAGGCCTACGCCGCCGGCGTGCGGGCACACCGGCACCTTGAACTTCGCGGCGAGCAGGAGGATCGCGAGGTTCTCGTTGACGCCGCCGACACGTGCCGCGTCGATCTGGAGGACGTCGATGGCGCCGACCTGGAGGAGCTGCTTGAAGACGATGCGGTTCTGGACGTGTTCGCCGGTGGCGACCTTCACCGGGGCGACGCCCCGGCGGACGGCGGCGTGGCCGAGGACGTCGTCGGGGCTGGTGGGTTCCTCGATCCAGTACGGATCGAACTCGGCGAGCGCGTTGGTCCACTCGACCGCCTCGTCGATGTTCCAGCGCTGGTTGGCGTCGATGGCGATGCGGATGTCCTCACCGACGGCGGCGCGGGCGGCGCGCATACGGCGGACGTCGTCGTCGAGGTCGGCGCCGACCTTGAGCTTGATCTGGGTGAAGCCGTCGGCGACGGCCTGCTTGGCGAGCCGGGTGAGTTTCTCGTCGGAGTAGCCGAGCCAGCCCGGTGAGGTGGTGTAGCCGGGGTAGCCGCGCTCCAGCAGGTCGGCCTCGCGCTCCGCGAGCCCGGTGCGCCCCTCGCGCAGCAGTCGGAGGGCGTCCTCGGGGGTGAGGGCGTCGGTGATGTAGCGGAAGTCGACCTGGGAGACCAGCCACTCGGGGTCGGCGTGGGCGAGCAGCTGCCACAGGGGCTGCCCGGCGCGCTTGGCGGTCAGGTCCCACACGGCGTTGACGACGGCGCCGATGGCCATGTGCATCACGCCCTTCTCGGGGCCGAGCCAGCGCAGCTGACTGTCCCCGATCAGGTCGCGGCTGACCGAGCCCGGGTCGGCGCACAGCTCCTCCACCGAGCGGCCCACGAGGTGGGGCCGCAGGGCTCCGATGGCGGCGACCTGGACGTCGTTGCCGCGCCCGATGGTGAAGGTGAAGCCGTGGCCCTCGTGTCCGTCGCCGGCGTCGGTGCGCAGCACGACATAGGCGGCGGAGTAGTCGGGATCCGGGTTCATGGCGTCCGACCCGTCCAGTTCCCGCGAGGTGGCGAACCGGATGTCGTAGGTGTCGACCGCTGTGATCCGGGCGGGGGTTGTAGTCAAGGTGGTGCTGCCTTTCACGCTTGGGCGAAGGTCTGACGCTGGCTGCCGAGGCCGTCGACAGAGAGTTCGACGGTGTTGCCGGGGCGGAGGTATGGGGTGCCGGGCAGGCCCAGGGCGACGCCCGCGGGTGTACCGGTGTTGATCACGTCACCGGGCTCGAGGACCATGTGACGGCTGAGGTACGACACGATGTGGTCGACCGGGAAGATCATGTCGCGGGTGTGGCCGTCCTGCCGCTTCACGCCGTCGACGCTCAGGTGCAGGCCGAGGTTCTGTGGGTCACCGACCTCGTCGGCGGTGACCAGCCAGGGGCCGAGCGGGTTGAAGGTCTCGCAGGACTTGCCGAGGTCCCACTGGGAGGAGTACTCCAGCTGGAATTCTCGCTCGGAGACGTCATGGCTGACCGCATAGCCCGCGATCACGGCCCGCGCGGCGTCGGGGCCGTCGAGGTAGCGGGCCCGTCGTCCGATGACGACCGCCAGCTCGACCTCCCAGTCGGTCTTGACCGAGCCCCGCGGGATCAGCACCTCGTCGTAGGGGCCCACGACCGTGCCCGGGTCCTTCATGAAGACCACCGGGCGGGGCGGGATCGCGGCACCGGTCTCGGCGGCGTGGTCGCGGTAGTTCAGCCCGACACAGATGATCTTGCCGGGGCGGGCGACGGGGGCACCGATCCGCAGGCCGTCGGCGTCGAGCTCTGGCAGTCCGCCCTCCGTGACGGCCGCGCGGGCCCGCTCCACTCCCCCGGAGGCGAGGAAGTCGCCGTCGATTTCCGAGGCCACCGAGGACAGGTCCAGCAGCCGGCCGTCGTCGGTGCGGACCGCGGGTCGCTCCTCGCCGGGGGCACCGACTCGTAGCAGTTTCACTGGGACTCTCCCTCGCCGTGCGCGTTTCGTCTGAGGGGTGGTCGGCCCCGGAGCTGGGCCGCCTGCGGTGCGCCGGGCCGGGACCTGCAGACGGGCTTCCCTCAGCCGCCCCTGAAGTCATCGGATGAATGGCGGCACAGTGAGACTAGATGCGGAGTTCGCACCTGGCAATGGATTCCTCGGATGTATTGCTCATCGCCCTTGCTGGCCAAGGGTGCACGGAGGCAGCTCCCCCCTGGTCAGGCGTGACCGTGAGGTCGGCACGGGATCTGCCATCCGATGAATCGGAGGAGGGGCCACAAGGTCATCTCCACTGGTGAGAGCCTCGGCGACAGACGTACCACTGGCCCGCTCACAGCGCGAGACAGCCCGTCCGGGCGCCCGCACGCCCCCTTCGCCGCCGACCCAGGCGGCTCCGTTGTCGAATTGTGAGCTGCCGCAGCGCCTCACCGGTCACCAGGACTCTGCAGCTCGCAAGGGGTATCAGCACGGGGTCCCGCGGTCGGGCCAGCGTCTCGGCGCCCTGCGGCGCGACGTCCCGCAAGTCTCTGGCCGCGAACCCTTGTCAACGTCGGCAACGTCGTCGTAACGTCCTCGATGTCCGGGATACATCGGAGGAATGGCCGCATCATCCAGTGCGCCAGTTCGTTCGGTCGCATCCGTGTGGTGGCTCCGCCCCGCCTCCTCGGAGCCCGGCTGACCCTCACACCCCACC
>NZ_POUC01000011.1 GCF_002891435.1 Streptomyces cahuitamycinicus | reverse complement strand
CGGGTGGGCCCTCGGTGTGGCTGAGGTGGGCCTCGAAGGTGCCGAGGCCCAGCTCCTTGCGGAGTACTCCGTGGCAGTACTGGTCCACCAGTGACGGCGTTTCGATCATCCGGGCCTCCCGGTGTGGACCCTGTTGTTCTCAAGGGTCCTAACGGGTGAACCGTGTTCGAGGTCGCGGTCCCGGAGGGGGCAGCCGGTGCCGTGTGGCGGGTGCGGGCCTTGTGTGGTTGCTCTCGCAGTTCCCCGCGCCCCCGGAAACCAGCAGCCGGTTGCTCAGCCGTTCTTCGGGCCGCCCACCTGGATGCCCGCCATCCGCGACCACTCGTAGGGCCCCGTCTTGACCTTGGCCGCGAATTCGCCGTCGAAGGACTCGTGGGTCGTGATGCCCGACTTCTCCACGGCCTTCTCGGCGATCTCGTAGGAGGGGGCGACCAGGTCGCCCCAGTTTCCGTCCTCGCCGACCAGGACGATGCGGGCGCCGCGCTGGCCGAGGTAGGCGACCTGACCCTCTGCGCCGCCGTGGGCCGCGGAGAAGGAGGAGATCTGCTGGGCCAGCCGGGCCACCTTGCGCTCAGCCTTCGGGTCAACCTGCTGCGTGTCTGCCATGGCCAGGATGCTACTCACGGGTAGATCATCCCGCGAGGGCAGGGCGGTGTGACGTACGTCAGCGCAGGAACGGGTCGACAGCGACCGCCACGAACAGCAGCGAGACGTAGGTGATCGACCAGTGGAACAGGCGCATCTCCTTCAGCTTCGCGCCCGTCACCTCCGCCTTCGCCCGGTTCTGCAGGCCGTGCGCCTCCCAGAGCCAGAAGCCGCCCGCGACCAGCGCCACCGACGTGTAGAACCAGCCCGTGTAGCCGAGCGGGGTCAGCAGCAGCGAGACGGCGACCATGACCCAGCTGTAGATCACGATCTGCTTGGCGACGACCTTGTTGGAGGCGACCACCGGCAGCATCGGCACGCCCACGCGCGCGTAGTCCTCCCTGACCTTCATGGACAGCGGCCAGTAGTGCGGCGGCGTCCAGAAGAACATGACGAGGAACAGGATGACCGGCGCCCACGACATGGAGTTCGTGACCGAGGACCAGCCGATCAGCACCGGCAGGCAGCCGGCGATGCCGCCCCACACGATGTTCTGCGAGGTCCGGCGCTTGAGGATCATCGTGTAGACGACCACGTAGAAGAGGAGCGCGCCGAGGGAGAGCCAGGCGCTCAGCCAGTTCACGGTCAGGCCGAAGAGCAGGGTGGAGGTGATCGCCAGGGTGATGCCGAAGGCGAGACACTCGCGCGGGCTGACCATGCCGGTGACCAGCGGCCGCTGTGAGGTGCGGTCCATCAGCGCGTCGATGTCGCGGTCGATGTACATGTTGAGCGCGTTGGCGCCGCCCGCGGACATGTAGCCGCCGAGGCACGTCAGCAGCACCAGCGTCAGGTCGGGCACGCCCTGCTGCGCCAGGAACATCACCGGCACCGTGGTGATCAGCAGCAGCTCGATGATCCGCGGCTTGGTGAGAGCCACGAACGCCTTGACACGGGCCCCGAACGGCCGGTGGGCCGGGCTCTGGTCCGCCCCTAGCATCCCCGCTGGACGGGATTCAACGGCCGTCACGCACACCCCTACAGAGACATCCCAGCAAGCCTCGTCCCTGTGAAGTCCCGGTAAAGGCTCGCGCGTACCACGCCACTTTAGACGTTGCCCAGACTCGGACATTCGCGGGGGTCGGCTCGTGTTGGAGGGGGGCTTCCGAAGGGCGCGCCGAAGCTCGATTGAGCACCCGGATGAGCGGCTCCGTATTCACCTGTCGAATGCGGTACGCCCCAGTCAGGAGGCGGACCGGGATCAGCCCCGGCACTCTGGAGTGACCCGAAAAAACGCACGTCCCACGGGGGTAGGCTCGGCTGCGGCCGGTGGGCGCCCCGATACACCGGCATCCGACATGTGGAGAGGAGCCCTGACCCAGGGTGAGCACCAAGCCGACCACCACAGACCTCGAGTGGACCGAGTTGGACCAGCGGTCCGTCGACACCGCGCGTGTCCTGGCCGCCGATGCCGTACAGAAGGTCGGTAACGGCCATCCGGGTACGGCGATGAGCCTGGCGCCTGCCGCCTACACCCTCTTCCAGAAGGTGATGCGGCACGACCCGGCGGACGCCGACTGGGTCGGGCGGGACCGCTTCGTGCTGTCCGCCGGCCACTCGTCCCTGACCCTCTACACCCAGCTGTACCTGGCCGGTTTCGGCCTGGAGCTGGACGATCTGAAGTCCTTCCGCACCTGGGGTTCGAAGACCCCCGGACACCCGGAGTACGGGCACACGACCGGTGTGGAGACGACGACCGGCCCGCTCGGGCAGGGTGTCGCCAACGCGGTGGGCATGGCGATGGCCGCCCGCTACGAGCGCGGCCTGTTCGACCCGGAGGCCGCCGAGGGCGAGTCGCCCTTCGACCACTTCGTCTACTGCGTCGCCGGTGACGGCTGCCTCCAGGAGGGCATCTCCGCCGAGGCCTCGTCGCTGGCGGGTCACCAGAAGCTGGGCAACCTGATCCTGCTGTGGGACGACAACCACATCTCGATCGAGGGTGACACCGAGACGGCCGTCTCCGAGGACACCGCCAAGCGCTACGAGGCCTACGGCTGGCACGTGCAGCGGGTCGAGCCGCAGGAGAACGGCGACCTGGACCCGGCCGCGATCTACGAGGCGGTCCAGAAGGCGAAGGCCGTCACCGACCGGCCGTCGTTCATCGCGATGCGCTCGATCATCGCCTGGCCGGCCCCGAACGCGCAGAACACCGAGGCCGCGCACGGCTCGGCGCTGGGCGAGGACGAGGTCGCGGCCACCAAGCGGGTGCTGGGCTTCGACCCGGAGCAGTCCTTCGAGGTGGCCGACGAGGTCATCACGCACACCCGCAAGGCGCTGGAGCGGGGTCAGGCGGCCCGCGCGGTGTGGGAGAAGGCCTACCAGCAGTGGCGGGACAACAACCCCGAGCGCGCGGCCGAGTACGACCGCGTCGCCCGGGGTGAGCTGCCCACCGGCTGGGAGGAGAAGATCCCGGTCTTCGAGGCCGGCAAGGGCGTGGCCACGCGTGCCGCCTCCGGCAAGATCCTCCAGGCGCTCGGCGCGGTGATCCCGGAGCTGTGGGGCGGCTCGGCCGACCTGGCGGGCTCGAACAACACCACGATCGACAAGACCAGCTCCTTCCTCCCGGCGGACAACCCGCTGCCGGAGGCGGACCCGTACGGCCGCACCATCCACTTCGGTATCCGCGAGCACGCGATGGCCGCCGAGATGAACGGCATCGCGCTGCACGGCAACACCCGGATCTACGCCGGCACGTTCCTGGTCTTCTCCGACTACATGCGCAACGCGGTGCGGCTGTCGGCGCTGATGCACCTTCCGGTGACGTACGTGTGGACGCACGACTCCATCGGCCTCGGCGAGGACGGCCCGACCCACCAGCCCGTCGAGCACCTGGCGTCGCTGCGGGCGATCCCGGGCCTGAACGTCGTGCGCCCGGCGGACGCCAACGAGACGGCCATCGCCTGGCGCGAGATCCTGGCGCGCTGGACGAAGGAGTTCGGCAAGGGCCAGCCGCACGGTCTGGCGCTGACCCGTCAGGGCGTGCCGACCTACGAGCCCAACGAGGACGCCGCGAAGGGCGGTTACGTCCTGTTCGAGGCCGAGGGCGGCGAGCCCGACGTGATCCTCATCGCCACCGGCTCGGAGGTGCACGTCGCCGTCGAGGCGCGTGAGCAGCTCCAGGGCGCCGGCGTGCCCACCCGCGTGGTGTCCATGCCGTCGGTCGAGTGGTTCGAGCAGCAGGACCAGGGGTACCGGGACAGCGTCCTGCCGCCGTCCGTCCGGGCTCGTGTCGCGGTGGAGGCCGGGATCGGTCTCACGTGGCACAAGTACGTGGGGGACGCCGGCCGCATCGTTTCCCTGGAGCACTTCGGTGCTTCGGCCGACGGCAAGGTCCTCTTCCGCGAGTTCGGCTTCACTCCCGAGAACGTGGCCGCCGCCGCGCGGGAATCGATCGCCGCGGCTCAGCGCTGACGCTTATATACGACACGTAGGAGATGGAATTTCCATGACAGACGCACTCAAGCGCCTCTCCGAGGAAGGCGTGGCGATCTGGCTGGACGACCTGTCGCGCAAGCGGATCACGTCCGGCAACCTCGCCGAGCTGATCGACCAGCAGCACGTCGTGGGCGTCACCACCAACCCGTCGATCTTCCAGAAGGCGATCTCGCAGGGCGACGGCTACGACACGCAGCTGACCGACCTCGCCGCCCGGAAGGTCACCGTCGAAGAGGCCATCCGCATGATCACGACGGCGGACGTCCGTGACGCCGCCGACATCCTGCGCCCGGTCTTCGACGCCACCGGCGGCAAGGACGGCCGGGTCTCGATCGAGGTCGACCCGCGCCTGGCGCACAACACGCGGGCGACGGTCGCCGAGGCCAAGCAGCTCGCCTGGCTGGTGGACCGGCCCAACACGCTCATCAAGATCCCGGCGACCGAGGCGGGCATCCCGGCCATCGCCGAGACCATCGGCCTGGGCATCAGCGTCAACGTCACGCTGATCTTCTCGCTGGAGCGCTACCGCCTGGTCATGGACGCGTTCCTGACCGGCCTGGAGAAGGCCAAGGAGCGCGGCCTGGACCTGTCCCGGATCCACTCCGTGGCGTCGTTCTTCGTCTCCCGCGTGGACACCGAGATCGACAAGCGGATCGACGCGCTGGGCACCGACGAGGCCAAGGCCGCCCGCGGCAAGGCCGGTGTCGCCAACGCCCGTCTGGCCTACCAGGCGTACGAGGAGGTCTTCTCCTCGGACCGCTGGAGCGCGCTGGAGAAGGCGGGCGCCAACAAGCAGCGTCCGCTGTGGGCGTCCACCGGCGTGAAGGACAAGGCGTACAAGCCCACCCTGTACGTCGACGAGCTGGTGGCTCCCAACACGGTGAACACCATGCCGGAGGCGACCCTGTTCGCCACGGAGGAGCAGGGCGAGATCCGCGGCAACGCCGTCTCCGGCACGTACGAGCAGGCCCGCGCCGACCTCGACGCGGTCGAGAAGCTCGGGATCAAGTACGACGACGTGGTCCGGCTCCTGGAGGAGGAGGGCGTCGAGAAGTTCGAGGCGTCCTGGACCGACCTGCTGAAGTCGACCGAGGCCGAGCTTCAGCGCCTCGCCCCCTCGGAGGGCTGAACAGGTGTCGAGCAGCAACCCGCTGCGTGACCCCGCGGACCGACGGCTCCCGCGTATCGCGGGGCCGTCGGGCCTGGTCATCTTCGGCGTCACGGGCGACCTGTCCCGGAAGAAGCTCATGCCCGCCGTGTACGACCTCGCCAACCGGGGTCTGCTGCCGCCGGGCTTCTCGCTGGTGGGCTTCGCCCGCCGCGAGTGGGCGCACGAGGACTTCGCACAGGAGGTCCACGACGCGGTCAAGGAGCACGCCCGCACGCCCTTCCGCGAGGAGGTCTGGCAGCAGCTCATCCAGGGCATGCGCTTCGTGCAGGGCACGTTCGACGACGACGACGCGTTCGAGCGCCTGCGCTCCACGATCGAGGAGCTGGACAAGGCACAGGGCACGGGCGGCAACTTCGCCTTCTACCTGTCCGTGCCGCCCTCGTCCTTCCCGGTGGTCATCCAGCAGCTGAAGAAGCACCAGCTGGCCGACCAGACGGGCGGATCCTGGCGGCGCGCGGTCATCGAGAAGCCGTTCGGCCACAACCTCGCCTCGGCCGAGGAACTCAACAAGGTCGTCCACGAGGTCTTCGCCCCGGACCAGGTCTTCCGCATCGACCACTACCTGGGCAAGGAGACCGTCCAGAACATCCTGGCGCTGCGCTTCGCCAACACGATGTTCGAACCGATCTGGAACCGGTCCCTCGTGGACCACGTGCAGATCACCATGGCCGAGGACATCGGCATCGGCGGCCGGGCCGGCTACTACGACGGCATCGGCGCCGCCCGTGACGTCATCCAGAACCACCTGCTCCAGCTCATGGCCCTGACGGCCATGGAGGAGCCGGCCTCCTTCGACGCGGACGCGCTGGCCGCCGAGAAGACCAAGGTCCTCGGCGCCGTGAAGCTGCCGAAGGACATGGGCCGGGACACCGTGCGCGGTCAGTACTCCGCGGGCTGGCAGGGCGGCGCGAAGGTGATCGGCTATCTCGACGAGGACGGCATCGACGCCTCGTCGAAGACCGACACCTACGCCGCGATCAAGCTGGAGATCGACAACCGCCGCTGGGCGGGCGTCCCCTTCTACCTGCGCACCGGCAAGCGGCTGGGCCGCCGGGTGACGGAGATCGCCGTCGTATTCCAGCGGGCCCCGCACTCCCCCTTCGACTCGACGGCCACCGAGGAGCTCGGTTCCAACGCGATCGTCATCCGCGTCCAGCCGGACGAGGGCGTCACGGTCCGCTTCGGCTCGAAGGTGCCGGGCACGTCGATGGAGATCCGGGACGTGTCGATGGACTTCGCGTACGGCGAGTCCTTCACGGAGTCGAGCCCGGAGGCGTACGAGCGTCTGATCCTGGACGTTCTGCTCGGTGACTCGAACCTCTTCCCGCGCACGGAGGAGGTCGAGCTGTCCTGGAAGATCCTCGACCCGATCGAGGAGTACTGGGACAAGAACGGCAAGCCCGCCCAGTACCAGGCCGGTACCTGGGGTCCCGTCGAGGCGGACGAAATGCTCGAGCGACACGGACGGAGCTGGCGCCGGCCATGAAGATAGACCTCACGGACACCACCGCGAGCAAGGTCAACAAGGCGCTGGTGCAGGGCCGTCGGGCGATCGGCACCCCGGCGGTCGGCATGGTGCTCACGCTGGTCATCGTGACGGACGAGGAGAACGCCTACGACGCGCTGAAGGCCGCGAGCGACGCCGCGCACGAGCATCCCTCGCGCACGCTCGTGGTCATCAGGCGCGTCTCCCGCTCGCCCCGCGACCGCACGCAGTCCCGCCTCGACGCGGAAGTCCGGGTCGGCGCCGACGCCGGTTCCGGTGAGACGGTCGTGCTCCGGCTGTACGGCGAGGTCGCCGACCACGCCCAGTCGGTCGTGCTGCCGCTGCTCCTGCCGGACGCCCCGGTGGTGGTGTGGTGGCCGGTGAACGCGCCGCTCGACCCGGCGAAGGACCCCCTGGGTGCCCTCGCGCAGCGCCGCGTCACCGACACGTACGCCTCCGAGCAGCCGGTACGGGACCTGGCCACCCGGTCCCGGGCCTACACGCCCGGCGACACGGACCTGTCCTGGACGCGCATCACCCCTTGGCGTTCCATGCTGGCGGCGGCCCTCGACCAGGTCACCTGCGAGGTCCGGGCCGTCGAGGTGGAGGGCGAGGAGTTCAACCCGAGCTGCGAGCTGCTGGCGATGTGGCTCGCGGACCGGCTGGACGTCCCCGTGAAGCGCTCGCTGTCCGGCGGACCCGGTCTGACGGCGGTGCGGATGGACACCAACTGCGGCCCGATCAAGCTGGACCGTGCCGACGGTTCCCTGGCGACGCTCTCCATCGAGGGCCAGCCGGACCGGGCGGTGGCGCTCAAGCGCCGGGAAACCGCCGAGCTGATGGCGGAGGAGCTGCGGCGCCTGGACCCGGACGACACGTACGCGTCGGCGCTGCGGTACGGGGTGGACCGGCTGAAGTCCTCGTCGTCGGAGCAGTCGACGCCGTCGGTGCCGTCGGTGCCCAAAAGTGAAGGGCGAGCAGGACTCGCCCTCCCCGCTCCCGTTGAGGCGGCTGCGAAAGCACCCGCTGCGGAAGCGACGGCGCAGGCACCGGTGAAGGCGGAACCGCCCAAGCTGGAGCCGGTACGGAAGGCGACCACGAAGTGAGGGCGACGACGAAGTGAGTACGGCACCACAGCTGGTCGTGCACCGCGACAAGGAGCTGATGGCGCAGGCCGCGGCGGCCCGGCTGATCACCAAGATCGTGGACGCGCAGGCCTCCCGGGGCTCGGCGTCCGTGGTCCTGACGGGCGGCCGCAACGGCAACGGCCTGCTGGCCGCCCTCGCCGCGGCGCCGGCCAGGGACGCGATCGACTGGAGCCGGATCGACCTCTGGTGGGGCGACGAGCGGTTCCTGCCCGAGGGCGACCCGGAGCGCAACGTCACTCAGGCGAGGGAGGCTCTCCTCGACTCGGTGCCGGTCGATCCGAAGCGCGTGCACGCGATGCCCGCGTCGGACGGGCCGCACGGCACCGACGTGGACGCGGCGGCTGCCGCGTACGCGGAGGTACTGGCGCGGGCGGCCGGCCCGGAGAACCACGGCCCCGTGCCCACGTTCGACGTGCTGATGCTGGGCGTCGGGCCGGACACGCATGTCGCGTCACTGTTCCCCGAGTTGCCGGCGGTCAGGGAGACCGACCGCACGGTGGTCGGCGTCCACGGTGCGCCGAAGCCGCCGCCGACCCGGGTGACGCTGACGTTGCCTGCGATCCGAGCGGCGCGTGAGGTGTGGCTGCTGGCGGCCGGGGAGGACAAGGCGCAGGCCGCGGCGATCGCCCTCTCGGGGGCGGGCGAGATCCAGGCCCCGGCGGCGGGGGCGTACGGCCGCAGCAGGACGCTGTGGCTGCTGGACGGGCCGGCGGCTTCGCAGCTGCCCCGTTCCTTGTACCCGCCGGCGTCTCCCTGAACGTCTTCGGGCCCCCACTTCGTAGCGAAGTGGGGGCCCGACTTGCATGCGCTACTTCACCGATCCCGCCATCACGCCCTGCACGAAGTGCCTCTGGAACGCGAAGAACACGACGACGGGGACGACCAGGGACACGAACGCCCCGGGCGCGAGGACGTCGATGTTGCTTCCGAACTGCCTTATCTGCGACTGGAGTTGCACGGTCAACGGCTGTGAGGAGCTGTCCGCGAACAGCAGCGCCACCAGCATGTCGTTCCACACCCACAGGAACTGGAAGATGGCCAGGGAGGCGATCGCGGGCCGCCCCACGGGCAGGACGAGCCGCGTGAAGATGCGCCACTCGCTGCCCCCGTCCATGCGGGCCGCCTCCAGCATCTCCTTCGGCATTTCCGCGAAGTAGTTCCGCAGCAGGAACACCGCGAAGGGAAGGCCGTACGCCACGTGGAAGAGCACGACGCCGGGGATGGTGCCGAACAGGCCCAGCTGTCCGAAGAGTTTGGCGACCGGCAGCAGACCGATCTGCACCGGCACCACCAGCAGCGCGACCACGACCAGGAAGACCGCCTCCCGCCCGGGGAAGTCCAGCCACGCGAAGGCATAGCCCGCGAGCGCCGCGAGCACCACGACCAGCACCGTCGTCGGCACCGATATCAGCACCGTGTTCCAGAACGCCTGGGTGATCCCGGCGTTCCCGAGCAGCGACGAGTAGTTGTCGAAGGACAGCTGCCCGGGGCTGGTGAACACCGTCCACCAGCCGCCCTTCGCCGTGTCCTCGGCGGATCGCAGCGAGGACAGGAACAGACCGGCCAGGGGCGTCATCCACACCAGGCCGACCACCACGAGGAAGGCCTGGACGACGCCGTTGCCCAACCCGCGCCGAACCGCGTTCATCCGGTCTCTCCTTCGTGGATTCCACGGCCTTCAGGCCGCTCACCGGTCACCGGTCGACATCCTTTGCTCACACGGAAGTTGATAGAGTGTGAGGCATGACACAGCAGGTCAAGCGGGCGTTCAAGTACCGCTTTTACCCCACGACCGAGCAGGCAGCTGAGCTGTCCCGCACGTTCGGCTGTGTCCGCCTCGTGTACAACAAGGCGCTGGAGGAGCGCACGCGGGCCTGGTACGGCGAGCAGCGCCGGATCTCCTACGTGCAGTCGTCCGCCGCGCTGACGGAGTGGAAGAAGACCCAGGAACTCGCCTTCCTCTCGGAAGTGTCCTCCGTCCCGCTCCAACAGGCACTGAGGCACCTTCAGGCGGCGTTCGGGAACTTCTTTGCCAAGCGGGCCAAGTACCCCAGGTACAAGAGCCGGAAGAAGTCGCGTGCGTCGGCCGAGTACACCCGCAGCGCCTTCAAGTGGCGCGACGGACAGCTCACGCTGGCCAAGATGGCGGAGCCCTTGAGTGTCCGCTGGTCTCGGCCCCTCCCGCAGGGATCGGAGCCGACGACCGTCACCGTATCCTGCGACGCGGCCGGACGCTGGTTCGTCTCGATGCTCGTCGAGGACACCATCGCCCCGGCACCCGC
Organism: Streptomyces cahuitamycinicus; assembly: GCF_002891435.1. Taxonomy (GTDB): domain Bacteria; phylum Actinomycetota; class Actinomycetes; order Streptomycetales; family Streptomycetaceae; genus Streptomyces; species Streptomyces cahuitamycinicus. The sequence continues at coordinate 41,992 of NZ_POUC01000011.1, read as the reverse complement.
CGCGAACGCGGTGGTTGGCATCGACGCCGGGATCACGTCGCTCGTGACCCTGTCCACCGGCGAGAAGATCGCCAACCCGAAGCACGAGCGGCGTGACCGAGCTCGTCTGGCGAAAGCCCAGCGGGACCTGTCGCGCAAGGCGAAGGGCTCGGCGAACCGGGGAAAGGCCCGGCGTCGCGTCGCCAAGCTCCACGCGCGGATCGCCGACCGGCGCCGGGACTTCCTGCACAAGCTGTCGACTCGGCTCGTCCGTGAGAACCAAACGGTCGTGATCGAGGACCTGGCCGTCCGCAACCTGATGAGGAATGGCACGCTCGCGCGCGCCATCTCGGACGCGGCCTGGACGGACCTGCGCAGGATGCTGGAGTACAAGTGCGCCTGGTACGGGCGTGAACTCGTCGTGATCGACCGCTGGTTCCCCAGCTCGAAGCTGTGTGGAACCTGCGGAACGATCCGCGGGAAACTGCCGCTGAACGTCCGCGAGTGGACGTGCGGGTGCGGAACCGTGCATGACCGCGACGTGAACGCGGCACGCAACACCCTGGCCGCCGGGCTGGCGGCGTCTGCCTGTGGAGACGGTGTAAGACCTCAACGGGAGTCCTCCCGGACGGGGCGGTCGTCGGTGAAGCAGGAATCCCAGCGGGCGACCGCTGGAGTCCCCCGCCTTCCGGCGGGGGAGGAAGTCAACGTTGACTCCTTCGGAAACGGCGGACGTTGAACACCATGGCCGGGACGACCAGCAGCAGGAGCAGCACGCCGAGCGCACTGCCGAGCCCCTGGTTGTTGCCGCCGCCGAACGACACCAGCCACATCTGCGTCGCGAGTACGGTCGCGTCCTCCTGCACGGGCCCGGGCGCGATGATGTAGACGAGGTCGAAGACCTTCATCACGTTGATGACGAGGGTGATGAAGACGACCGACAGGACGGGTGCCAGCAGGGGCACCGTGATCCGGCGGAAGATCTGCCACTCGTTGGCGCCGTCCATCCGCGCCGCCTCCAGGGCGTCCCTGGGCAGCGTCGACAGTCCCGCGCCGATCAGCACCATGGCGAAGCCGGTCCAGATCCACAGGTAGGCGCCGATGATCGCCGGGGTGACCAGCGCCGGACCGAGCCAGGAGACACCCTCGTAGGGCGGGGCGAAGTTGGAGGACGGCAGTTTCACCTCGTAGGAGCCGGGTTCGAGCCCTTCGAAGCGGAAGGAGCCGTCGGCGGCGGTGGTGGTCGAGGCGACCTGCTCGCCGTCGCGGACCGCCTCGACCTTCATGTCGGGCAGTCCGCTCTCCCGCCGGTCGACCTTGCCCTGCTCCCCTCCCCCGCCGGGCGTGAAGTCCAGGTAGACGACCCCGCGCAGTTCGTCGGCGGCGGCCTTCTGCCCCGCCGCCGTGTACGCCGGCTCGGCCCCGCCCGGCAGGTCGCCGGGCTGCACGCCGACCAGGCCCAGCGCCACCGCGTCCCCGGGGGACACGCCGGCACTCGTGCGGTACGAGCCGTCCTTGTCCTTCGTCAGGCCCTGCCCGTCACGCCCACGGGCCGTCGGGTACGAGGACTGCTCCTCGAAGGCGTCGTGGACGGAGACCACCGCGGCGTTGAGCACGCCCTTGTCGGGGTCCTCGTCGTAGGCGAGCCGGAAGATGATGCCGGCGGCGAGGAAGGAGACCGCCATCGGCATGAAGAGCAGCAGCTTGAAGGCCGTCGCCCAGCGGACCTTCTCCACCAGCACGGCGAGGATCAGCCCGAGTCCGGTGAGCAGGGCCGGGGCGATGACGACCCAGATGGCCGTGTTGCGGACGGCCTTGAGGGTCGCCGGGTCGCGGAACATCTCGGCGTAGTTGCCGCCGCCGACGAAACTCGTCCCGGAGGCGTCGAAGAAGCTGCGGCCGATGCTGAACAGCACGGGGTAGACGACGAGCGCGCCGAGCAGCAGCAGCGCGGGCAGCACGAACAGCAGGGCGATGATCTTCCCGCGCCGGCGCAGTCGCCGGGTGCGGTCGGCGACCGGGCCGGGCGGTGGGGAGCTCGTCTCTTGGACGAGGGTCGCTGTCATGGCGTATCAGTCCTGGTAGGCCTTGGCCGCCGCCGCCTCCAGCTTCGCCGCGGTGCCCTTCGGGTCCGACGGGTCGCGCAGGAAGTCCTGGAGCAGCTTCCACTCGCCGGCGCCCTTCGTGCCGCCGAACGCGGCCGGGGCCTGGTCGGACATGTCGAAGCGGACCGAATCCCCGGCGTCGACGAGGGACTTGGCGGTGGCGCGGGTGACGTCGTCGCCGTAGGACGCGAGGTCGAGCTTCTTGTTCGGGGAGAGGAAACCGCCCGCCTCGGCCCAGACGGCGGAGGCCTCGGGGGTCGCGAGGTACTCCAGGAGGGCCTGGGCGGCCTTCTGGTTCTTGCCGTCCTTGAGGACGACGGCGGCGTCTCCGCCGCTGACGACCGGTGCCTCGCCGCCGCCGACGGCCGGGAACGGGAAGAAGTTCGCGTCCTCGCCGACCTTCTTGCCGAACTGGTCCTTGGCGACACCGGCCACGAAGTCGCCCTCGTAGACCATGCCGGCCTCGGGTTCCGGCCCGAAGACCTTCTCGACCGAACCGGGGAAGTCGGTGTTCAGGGCGCCCTTCTGGCCGCCGGCGATGAGCTGCTTGTCCTTGAAGAGCTTGCCGAGGGTGGTGAGGGCGTCGACGACGGACGCGTCGGTCCACTTCAGCTTGTGTGCGGCGAGGGCGTCGTACTTCTCGGGTCCGGCCTGGGAGAGGTAGACGTTCTCGAACCAGTCGGTGAGCGTCCAGCCGTCCTGTCCGGCGACGGAGAACGCGGCGAGGCCGGAGTCGGACACGGTCTGCCCGGCCTTCAGCATCTCGTCGTAGGTCTTCGGGGGCTGCACGCCGGCCTGGGCGAGGGCGTCGGGGCTGTACCAGACGGTCGACTTGTGGGCGGCCTTGAAGTACAGGCCGTAGAGGGTGCCGTCGACGCTGCCGTACTCCTTCCACACGGGGGCGTAGCCCGCGTCGACGGACTGCTCGGTCTTCTTCGACAGCGGCTTGAGCCAGCCCTTCTGCGCGAACTGCTTGAGCACGCCGACCTGCGGGACCATCACGACGTCGGGGGCGTTGCCGCCCTCGATCTTGCTGCCGACGACGGTGGAGACGTTGTCGCCGGTGGACGTGAACTGCGTCTTGGCGCCGGTCTTCTCGGTGAAGGCGTCCAGCACCTTCTGGAAGTTCTTCTGCTCGGTGCCGGACCAGACACCGGCCACGGTGATGGTCTGGCCGTCGAGCGCCTTGTCGCCGCCGCCGGCCGCGACGGGGCCGCCGCCGCAGGCGGTCGCGCCGAGCGCCAGGACGAGGGTGGTGCAGCCGGTGAGCAGGGTGGTGCGTCGTCGCATCATCGTTGATGTCCCTTCGGGGAGTTGACTTGCGGGGAGTTCAGGAACGGATCCACCAGGCGGCCGTCGAGCCGGAGAGCACTCCGGACGGGCAGTGGCCGCTGGCGAGCAGGGGGGAGCCGGAGACCGGCGCGGGGGTGGGGGCGGTACCGAAGTTGACGGCGCAGACCAGGTCGTCGCCGCGTTCGAAGGCCAGGACGCCGGGCGGGGCGTCCAGCCAGCGCAGCGTGCCCTCGCCCAACTGCGGCAGCGCGGCGCGCAGTTGGAGGCCGTCGCGGTACAGGTGCCAGAAGGAGCGGGTGTCGGCGAGGGCCCGGTCGGTGGCGTACTCGGCGAAGTACTCCGGCTGCGGGAGCCACGGCTTGGCGCTCTCCACCCCCGGAGTGAAGCCGAACGGCGAGGCCTGGCCCGACCAGGGCAGGGGGACCCGGCAGCCGTCGCGGATGCGGGCCCTGCTCCCGGTGCGGCGGAAGATCGGGTCGGTGAGCACGTCGTCGGGCAGGTCCACGACCTCGGGCAGGCCGAGCTCCTCGCCCTGGTAGATGTACGCGGCTCCGGGCAGGGCCAGCATCAGCAGCGCGGCGGCACGGGCGCGGGCGGCGCCGAGGCCGCTGCCCTCGGTGGCGGGTTCGCCGTAGCGGGTGACCGTGCGGACCTGGTCGTGGTTGTTGAGGACCCAGGTGACGGTCGAGCCGGTGCCGGCGATGTCGTCCATGGCCTCCGAGATGACCTTCCGGAAGGCGTCGGCGTCCCAGGAGGCGCTGAGCAGGTCGAAGAAGAAGGCCTGGTGCAGCTCGTCGGGGCGGACGTACTGCGCGTGCTCGCGGGCGGTGGGGACGGACACCTCGCCGACGAGGAGGCGTTCGCAGCCGTCGCGCTCGGTGTACTCCTCGCATATGGAGCGCCAGCGCCGCCACACGTCGTGCACCTCGGGCTGGTTCCAGGCGAGCGGGTTGACCGAGTCGCGGGTGCGGGCGTCGGCCTCGGGGTCGTCCGAGTCGGGCAGCTCCGGGTGCTTGTAGAGGCCGGCGGCGACGTCGATGCGGAAGCCGTCGATGCCCCGGTCCAGCCAGAAGCGCAGGACCCTGTCGAACTCGGCGCCGATCTCGGGGTTGCGCCAGTTCCAGTCGGGCTGCTCGGGCGCGAACATGTGCAGGTACCACTGGCCGGGCGTCCCGTCCGGCTCGGTCACCCGGCTCCAGGCGGGGCCGCCGAACATGGAGTGCCAGTTGTTGGGCGGCTCGGCGCCGTCCGGACCGCGGCCGTCGGCGAAGTGGAAGCGGGCCCGGGCCAGGCTGCCGGGAGCGGCGGCGAGCGCCTCGCGGAACCAGGGGTGCTCGCTGGAGCAGTGGTTCGGGACGATGTCGAGCAGCACCTTGACGCCGAGCCGCCGTGCGGCCCCCCCCAGCTCGTCGAACTCGCCGAGGTCGCCGAAGAGCGGGTCGACGTCGCAGTAGTCGGCCACGTCGTAGCCGTGGTCGTGCTGCGGCGAGGGATAGAAGGGGCTCAGCCAGATCCCGTCGACGCCGAGCTTCTTGAGGTACGGCAGTCCGGCCCGGACGCCGGCGAGGTCGCCGATGCCGTCGCCGGTGCTGTCGAGGAAGCTGCGGACGTAGACCTGATAGATCACTGCGTCACGCCACCAGTGGTGCCTGTTCAACCCATCGACCTGTCTCTGAGAAGGGCAGCGGTTATGCATGCATGTTAAGTAGCCGTGTCGAGAGGGTGTCAATGAAAAGACAGAAGCAACTGACTGGTTGAGGCGCGGAACCAGGACTTATCGGGCGCCATGAGGCAAGATGAGATCCCCGCGTTACCTAACAAGTAACTAGAGGGGTGCCCGAGTGAAGCTAGCGGTGCGAGATGACCGCGAGCTCTCGCGCCAGCCGCCGCACCGCTGCCGCGGGCGTCCGGTGCCCGGCCATCGCGTCGTGCACGACCGCCTGCACGACGAGACTGACCTGGTCGTAGCGCGGGCTCTTGGGGCGCGGCTCGGCCGCGAGCACACTCGTCCGCAGAGTCGGCAGGTACGGGAACCTGCGGATGAGAGCCGGGTCCTGGTAGAGATCGGCCCGCACGGGCGGCAGCGCGCCACGGGTGAGGACCTGGCGCTGGACGCGCTCACTGGTGAGGTACGCGATCAGGCGGGCCGCCGAGTCGGGGTGCCGCGCGTGGGCGCTGACGGCCAGGTTGGAGCCGCCCAGAACGCTGGTTCCCGGCCCGTCGGGTCCGGGCAGGGGGACGGCGCCGATCTTCCCGGCGACCTTCGAACCGGGGGCGGAGGCACCGACGTAGGCGTAGGGCCAGTTCCGCAGGAAGAGCAGCCGGCCGTCCTGGAAGGCCTGTTTGGACTCCTCTTCCTTGTACGTCAGCGCTTCCCGGGGGATCCACCCCTCGCGCACCCCACGCGCCAGGAACCCGATGCCCTCGCGGGCCGCCGCCGAGTCGACGGTGACGCGCTCGCCCTCGTCCCCGAGGATCGACCCGCCCGCCGAGTAGACGGCCTCGGCCGCGTTGACGGTGAGGCCCTCGTACGGCAGGAACTGTCCGGCGTAGCCGTCGAGGCCGTGCTTCGGGGCGATGGTCTTCGCGTACCGCTCCAGCTCCGCCCAGGTGCGCGGTGGCTCGACGCCCTCCTTCGCAAGGACGTCCTTGCGGTACAGGAGCAGGCCGGCGTTGGTGACGTACGGGACGGCGTAGAGCTGCCCGTCGTAGGTCGCCGTGTCCACGACCGGCTGGAGGAAGGCCCTCAGCGGGAAGCGGTCCCGGGGCAGGGGCCTGATCCAGCCCGCCGCGGCGAACTCCGGGGTCCAGTTGACATCGATGTTGAGCACGTCGAACCGGCTGCGGTCGCCGTCGCGCAGGTCGGTGACCATCTGGGCCTGGGTCTCGTCGGCCGAGTCCGGCAGCTCGACGAGGGTGACCTTCTCGCCGGGGTGGGTGCGGTTCCAGCCCTCCAGCAGGGGGCCGAGGTAGCCGGTGAGGTCTCCGGCGGTGGCCAGGGTGAGGGGGCCGCGACCGCTCTCAGGGGGCTCGCCCGCCTGCGCTCCGGCGGCAACGTAGCCTGTCAGGACCACGACCAGAACGAGAAGGCCCCTACCCGCGGCATGGATCCACCGCATAGGTTCCTCCCTGTACACCGGCGCTGGGCACCCTTGCCCGGAATCAGAGGCCATGTATACCTGTTAGGTATGGGCGATACTAGGGCCTGGAGCACATTGGACCGGACAGGAGGACTGCACGCGTGCGCCTGCCCCTCCTGGCCCTCCTCGCCCGCGGGCCCGCCCACGGCTACGAGCTCAAGCAGGACCTTGAGCAACTGCTGGGCTCCGCGTACCCTCAGCCGAATGTCGGCCAGATCTATGTGACCCTCGGCCGCCTCGAGAAGTCGGGACTGATCGAGGGCGAGGACGTGGCGCAGTCCAGCCGACCCAACAAAAAGGTCTACCACCTCACCGACGCCGGGCGGGAGGCGCTGCGCGCCTGGTTCGAGGAGCCCGAGGACGAGCCGCGGGTGCGGGACGAGTTCTTCATGAAGCTGGCGCTCGCTCCGCAGACCGGTCTCGCCGAGCAGATCACCCTGATCAACCAGCAGCGGCGCCAGTACCTGAACACCATGCGGCAGCTGTCGAAGCTGGCCGCCGCAGAAGACCGCGACAACCGCATCGCCCAGCTGCTGATCGAGGGCGCGATGCTGCACCTGCAGGCCGATCTCGACTGGCTGGAACGGTGCCAGGAAGAGCTGGAGGAGCTGGAGTGAGCGACGACCGTCCGGCTCCTGTGCTGCGCGCCGAGGGCCTGGTCAAGACCCACCACGGCGAGGGCGCCCCGGCGCATGCCGTGCGCGGGGTCGACCTGTGCGTACGGCAGGGCGAGTTCGTGGCGATCACCGGCCCGTCCGGCGCCGGCAAGTCGACGCTGCTGCATCTGCTCGGCGGGCTCCAGCGGCCGGACGCGGGCAGCATCTGGCTCGACGGCGAGTCCACCGACACCTATGGCGAGGCCCGCTGGGCGGTGGAGCGCCGCAAGCGGATCGGGATCGTCTTCCAGTTCTTCAATCTCGTCTCGAACCTGTCCGTCGCCGACAACGTGGAACTGCCCGCCCTGCTCGCGGGCACCTCGCCGAAGCAGGCGCGCGCCGAGCGTGAGGCGCTCCTGGCCGAGCTGGGCCTGACGGGCAAGGAGCGCAGCATGCCGGGCGAGCTGTCCGGTGGTGAGCAGCAGCGCGTCGCCCTGGCCCGGGCCCTGGTCAACCATCCGCCGCTGCTGCTGGCCGACGAGCCGGCGGGCAGCCTCGACAGCAAGGGCACCCGCGAGGTGATGCGGCTGCTGTCCCGCTTCCACCAGCGCGGCCAGACGATCGTGCTGGTCACCCATGACGCCCGGCTGGCGAGCGCCGCGGACCGGGTGATCAGCTTCTTCGACGGCCGGATCGCCGACGACGCGGAACTCGACGGCGGCGCCACACCGCCGCGCCGCGCCGGGATTTCCGGAGTGCTGGAGCTCAGGGACTGACATGCGCGACGTCCACGACGACTGTGCGGCCCTGCGCGTCCACGACCGCGCGGCCCGCGGGCCGAGGGGCTGAGGCCCGTGCGAGCCACCCTGCGCTGGGCCCACTCCGATCTGCGCACGCACCGCGGCGAGGCGCTGTTCCTCGTCCTCGCCACGGCGGGCATCGTCGCCTCCCTGCTGCTGGCCACGGCCCTGTTCGGCTACGCGACCAACCCCTGGCAGCGCGTCTTCACGCAGTCGCACGGCGCTCATGTGTGGCTGCACACCGACAAGGCGGCCGACACCGGCAAGCTGGCCGGTCTGGACGGCGTGGACACCGTCGCCGGCCCCTACCCCACCGCCTCCGTCACCGTCTCCGCGCGCGGCAGCCGCGCATCCGTCGAACTGCGCGGGACACCGGAGCGGCCCTCGGTCGGCCACCCGCCGATCGTCTCCGGCCACTGGCTGGACCCCTCGGCCCCGAACGGCGTGGTGCTGGAGAGCCGTCTCGCGCGGGCCCTGCTGGCCGAGCCCGGCGACACCCTCACCGTGCCCGGCACCGCCCGCGAGCTGACCGTCGTGGGCGTCGCGGACAGCGCCGAGCCGCGCTACCGGCCCGGTGAGCAGCCAGGCCTGGTCTGGGCACTGCCGTCAGCCGTTCCGGACCCCGGCGGCCAGGTGATCGGGCTACGGCTGACGGACCCGGGTGACACGTCCTACATCGTCCAGCGCGCCGTGACGGTGCTGGGCTCCGGGGCGATCGGCGAGGTCTCGACCTGGCAGCAGGCGCGTGCCGAGGCTCAGGGCGACAACCGGTTGCTCGGCCAGGTGCTGGGGCTGTTCGGGCTGGGAGCGCTGGTCGCGGCCGGGTTCGCGGTGCACGGGGCGATCGGCACGCGTATCCGCGGACACCTGCGCGACCTCTCCGTGCTGAAGGCCATCGGCTTCACTCCCGGCCAGGTCGTCCGGGTCTTCCTGCTCCAGCACCTCGCCTACGCCCTGCTCGGCGCCCTGGCCGCCGCCGGGCTCGCCGAGGCCCTGGGCAGCCGCATCCCCGGGCGGCTCGGGGACGCGGTCGGTGTGTGGCAGGGGCTGCCCGGCCACACCGTGGCGCTGATCGTGGTGCCGGTCGGCGCGGTGCTGTTCATCGGCGCGACCACCGGCCTCGCCGCCTGGCGGGCCGGACGCGTGCCTCCGGTACCGGTGCCTCGCCCCGCCACGACCTCGGGCGGACGGCTTTCCGGCGTGGCGCGCCGGGCCCTGGGCCTGCGGATTCCGCCCGCGCTGGTGCTGGGCTGGCACACGGCGTTCACCCGCCGCCCCCGCTCCCTGGCCACCGTCGCCCGTCTCACGCTGCCGCTGCTGCTCATCGTCGTCGCGATGAGCGCCTGGACCACCATCGACCGCTTCCACAGCGAGCCCGAGCAGGTCGGCCTGCCCGCCGCGCTCAGCGTCCGCGCCGACGCCGGGCGCAGCGAGCAGCAGATCCGCACCCTGCTGGAACGCGACCCGGGGGTGGCCGCCGCATACCCGGGCGTCGAGACGGCCGCCCTGGGTCCGAGCCAGACGGCGACCATCGCGCTGCGCGGCCTCGGCACCCACCGGGATCCCTACCCGCACACCCTCGCCGAGGGCCGCCCCGCCCGCGGCGCCGACGAGGCCGTGGCCGGGCAGGGGCTGCTCGATCTGCTGGACGCGCGGGTCGGCGACTGGGTCCGGATGACCGTCGGCGACCAGCCGCTGATCCTGCACATCGTGGGCCGCAGCATCGAGCCGGAGAACGCCGGCCGGGTCATCTCCACGTCCCTCGACACCCTCCGCGAGAACGATCCGGGGCTCCGCCCGACCCTCTACGAACTCCGCCTTCACCCCGGCGCCGACCCGCGGGAGGTCGCCGACCGGCTCACCACGGCCGGAGGCGGCCACCTGGACGTGCATACGGTGGCCAACCCGGCGGACGGACTGTCCCCGCTGCGCGCGGTCGTGGCCGGGCTGATCGCCGTGCTCGCCCTCATCGGGCTCATCGAGCTGCTGACCGCGATCGGCGGGACCGTCCGCGAGAGCGAACGGGACCTGCTGGCCCTGAAGGCCATCGGCCTGTCCCCCCGGCAGATCACGGCGATCACCGTCACGGCCACCGGCCTCACGGCCCTGGCGGCCGTCCTCGTCGCCACCGCCCTGGGCCTGCCCCTCGCCCACTGGCTGATCGACGCCCAGGGCCGCTCCAGCGGCATCGGCGCGGGCCTCGCCCAGGGCCCCTCCGCGATCCTCGTGGTGCCCCTCGGGGCGGCAGCGGTCCTCTGCGCCGCCGCGCTGGCAGCCGTCCCCGCGGCCCGGGCCGCCCGCCGGCGCCTCGCGGACACGCTGAGCGCGGTGGCCTGACCTCGACGCCGCTCAGCCGTTGTAAGGGCGCTGCGGGTTGTACGGCGGCTGCGGGTGCGGGGCGTACGGGCGCTGCGGGTTGTACGGCGGCTGCGGGTGCGGGGCGTACGGGTGCTGCCCGCCCGGCATGTGGGGACGGCCGTGCGGGTTCGCCTGCGGCGGCAGGTACGGCGCTCCCGCCGGGGGCATGCCCGCGGGCATTGCAGGCACCGGCCCGGGCGCCGGTGCCTGCGTCGTCGGATGGGCCTTCAGCCGGATCCCGTACCGTCGCTTCAGCCGCCCCATCTCCAGCAGCGCGATGGCGGTGACCGTCACCGGCGCCCCCAGGATGAAGATGATCCCCAGGGTGAGGCTGAGCCCGTGCAGATCACCGGTGACGAGGTCCGGGACGGCCATCAGCCAGCTGGTCACCACGGCGAGCAGCGGCGGCAGACAGCGGTGCACTGCGGCCGTGCCGAAGAAGTTGCCGGAGACCCGCACCGCTCCGTAGGCCGTGAAGATGAGCATCCACATCATCGTCAGGCCGACCCCGATGATCACGGCGGGGTTCGCCGTCCCGTTCACGGTCTGCACCAGCACCAGCACGGCGGCAACGCATCCGACGAACAGCAGGAGCAAGAGGAGGGAGTTGACCAGGGGCACGCGCAGTTGCCGTACGGTGCCGCCGCGCCGCCAGACCCAGAGCATCGCGCCGACCGTCAGCGGGGTGAGGAAGAGCAGGACGACGGAGGCCGTCATCGCGTTCTCCAGCAGCTCCCTGAAGTCGAAGCCGCCCTCGATGAAGGTGAAGACCCCGAGGGACGCCACCGCCCCGGCGATGACGCGGAACCTCTTGAGCCGCTCCACCGACGGATCGAGCGGCTGCGGTATCCACGCGGGGTGGAACACCGCCCGCGCCACGTCCTGGGGTTTGAGCAGGGACCGGGCCGTCAGGGCGCCACCGGTCCAACTTCCGCGTGTGCGTGCCACTTCGCGCTCCCCCGAGCACTCGCCGTGATGATCGTCCGGGAGTCTACGGGAAGCGGACGGCGCGCTGCCGCCCGCCTTCCCGTCCGGCTCTCGTCACTGCCGGCCGCGCAGCTCCCGGTAGGTGGCGACCAGCGCCGTGGTCGACGCGTCCAGGCCCTCGACCTCGGCACCCTCCGTCAGCGCGGGCTCGACGCGCTTGGCGAGGACCTTGCCGAGCTCGACGCCCCACTGGTCGAAGGAGTCGATGTTCCAGACCGCGCCCTGCACGAACACCTTGTGCTCGTAGAGGGCGACCAGCTGGCCGAGGACCGACGGGGTCAGCTCGGGCGCGAGGATCGTGGTCGTCGGGTGGTTGCCCTGGAACGTCTTGTGCGGCACCAGCTCCTGCGGCACGCCCTCGGCCCGCACCTCCTCGGGCGTCTTGCCGAAGGCCAGCGCCTGCGTCTGGGCGAAGAAGTTGGCCATCAGCAGGTCGTGCTGCGCCTTCAGCTGTTCGCTCAACTCGGCGACCGGCCGGGCGAAGCCGATGAAGTCCGCCGGGATGAGCTTGGTGCCCTGGTGGATGAGCTGGTAGTAGGCGTGCTGCCCGTTGGTGCCCGGCGTGCCCCACACCACCGGCCCGGTCTGCCAGTCCACCGGGTTCCCGTCGCGGTCCACGGACTTGCCGTTGGACTCCATGTCGAGCTGCTGGAGGTAGGCGGTGAACTTGGACAGGTAGTGGCTGTAGGGCAGCACCGCGTGCGACTGGGCGTCGTGGAAGTTGCCGTACCAGATGCCCAGCAGGCCCAGCAGCAGCGGCACGTTGGACTCGGCGGGCGCGGTCCGGAAGTGGTCGTCGACGATGCGGAAGCCGTCGAGCATCTCCCGGAAGCAGTCCGGGCCGATGGCGATCATCAAGGCCAGGCCGATCGCGGAGTCGTAGGAGTAGCGGCCGCCGACCCAGTCCCAGAACTCGAACATGTTGTCGACGTCGATGCCGAACTCGGCGACCTTCTCCGCGTTCGTCGACAGTGCGACGAAGTGCCTGGCGACGGCGTCGTCGTCACCCAGCGCGGCCAGCAGCCAGGAGCGCGCCGACATCGCGTTGGTGACCGTCTCGATGGTGGTGAAGGTCTTGGAGGCGATGACGAACAGCGTCTCCGCCGGGTCCAGGTCCCGTACCGCCTCGTGCAGGTCGGCCCCGTCCACGTTCGACACGAAACGCACCGTCAGCGCCCGGTCGGTGAAGGCCCGCAGCACCTCGTAGGCCATCGCCGGGCCGAGGTCGGAGCCGCCGATGCCGACGTTGACGACGTTCCGGATCCGCTTGCCGGTGTGTCCGGTCCACTCACCCGAACGCACCCGGTCCGCGAAGGCGGCCATCTTGTCGAGCACCGCGTGCACGCCGGGGACGACGTTCTCGCCGTCGACCTCGATCACGGCGTCGCGCGGGGCGCGCAGCGCGGTGTGCAGCACGGCCCGGTCCTCGGTGGTGTTGATCTTCTCGCCGCGGAACATGGCGTCCCGCAGCCCGAAGACATCGGTGGCGGCGGCCAGTTCACGCAGCAGCCGCAGGGTGTCGTCGGTGACGAGGTGCTTGGAGTAGTCGACGTACAGATCTCCGACCCGGAGGGTGTACGCGGTGCCGCGGCCGGAGTCGGCGGCGAACAGCTCGCGCAGCCGGATGTCGCCCAGCTCCTCGCGGTGCTTGGCCAGCGCCGTCCACTCGGGTGTCTGGTTGAGCCTGGTACGGCCGTCTGCGTTCATCTCGGAGTTCAGCCTTCTTTCCTGTCCTGCCTGCGTACCCTGCCCCGCTGCCGGTCCCAACCTAGTTGATCAGCGCGTGACATCGGCTGTCGTGGCGCCGTCCTCCGGCTCGGCAACAGATACGTTCACCTGGCGCACCGGTATCAGTGCGATGACGGCGAGGGCGAAGAAGGCGGCCGTGAGCAGGGGTGGGGTGTGCGGCCCCCGGGCGGCGGCGACGGCACCGCCCAGCAGGGCGCCGAGGGGCACTCCGGCGAAGGCCAGCGTCCGGAAGGCCGAGCTGACCCGGCCCAGGAGCCCGGCGGGGCTGCGCTCCTGCATGAGGGTCGTGGTGTTGACGTTCCACACCATGCCCAGGAGCCCGAAGACGGCCAGCGCGCCCACCAGCACGGCCAGGCTGCGTACGGTGCCCATCACGACGAGCAGCGCGGTCTGCACCGAGCCGGCGAGCAGCACCGACCGGAGCCGGCCGAGCCGCGCCACCAGCCGGCCGTTCACCACTCCCCCGGCCAGGCTGCCCAGCGTGAAGGCGGTGCCTGCCGCCGCATAGCCCGCGGGGCCCGCCCGGAGCCAGTCGGTGACGAGGACGACCAGCAGGGCGATCAGGGTGCCCATGCCGATGTTGCACAGGGCCGTGGCGGCGCACAGGGCGCGCAGGGCGCGGTCGTGCCAGAGGGTGCGCAGGCCCTCCGCGATCTCCCGGCGCAGTGTGCTGCCCGCCGGTCTGGGCTTCCGGCCGGACTCGGCGGCCGGCAGGGAGGCGATCAACGCGGCGGCCAGGAGGTAGGTCACGGCGTCGGCCGCGAACGGCACGGCCGCCCCGGATGCCAGCAACAGGGGCACGACGGGCCCGCCGAGCAGACCGCCGGCGATGCGCTGGCCGGTCATCAGCCGGGCGTTGGCGCTGCCGAGCGCGCCTCGGTCGACCAGGGTGGGCAGCAGCGCCGTGGCAGCGTTGTCGAAGAGGGTCTGCAGGGTGGTGAGGGCGACGGCCAGCACGATGAGTAGACCGATCGAGGCGTGTCCGAGCGCGACGGCGACCGCGAAGGCGGCGACCAGCAGCCCGCGTAACGCGTCTGCCATCCACATGGCCCGCCGCTGGTCCACCCGGTCGGCGACGGCCCCGCCGAGCAGGCCGAAGACGATCCAGGGCAGATAGCCGCAGGCCGTGACGGAGGCGATGAGCAGCGGATCGTCGGTCAGGGTGACGGCCAGCAGGGGCAGTGCGGCCGTCCGCAGCGCGTCGCCGAAGCTGGACAGCACGGCGGCACTCCACAGCCGCCCGAAGCCCCCGCGCCACGCGGGCGGAGCACTGCTCCCCACCTCGACCGTCGCCACCGCTCCCCCTCATGGTTCGTCCGATGCACAAACCGTAGAGGGCACCACTGACATTGATACTCGTAGCGGGTTCCGGTGGTCGTGGCTCTGCCACTGGCTGACGACCGGCCGGCGGTGACGGCGGGGAAGCAGCTCCGGCCGGGCACCTGCTGGTGCCCGGCCGGTTTCGACTTCTAGATCTCGCCCCGCAGTTTGGCGAGAGCCTCGGCGAGGATGGCCTCGCCGTCAGCGTCGCTGCGCCGCTCACGCACATACGCCAGGTGCGTCTTGTAGGGCTCGGTGCGCGGCGGGTCCGGGGGGTTGTCCCGGTCCTGGCCTGCCGGAAAGCCGCAGCGGGGACAGTCCCAGGTATCGGGCACCTGCGCGTCGCTGGCGAAGCTCGGCTGGGTCTCGTGTCCGTTGGAGCACCAGAAGGAGATGCGCAGCCGCGGCGCGGACTCGCCGCGCTCGGCCTCGCCCATCGGCCCCGCCCCGACCCGGCTTCCCCGGATCGCGTTGCCACTTGCCACGGTCGTAACTCCCTGCGTGATGGTGCCGCGAAGCGAGTCGGCGTTCCGCTTCGCTGCGAGCGCCTCAGTCTACGTAAGGCCCAACGCGCGTCCAGTGATTGGAGTTACAACCCTCACACCTAGACGCAAGCCCCATGATAGGCCGCGCTCAGCTGCGCGTACCGAACATGGGGCCTTACGTACGGGTTCCGTGCGGATTGCGGCTCGGTCAGTTGTTCACCTTCATCAGGATGCCGAGCACGATGATGCACGCGAACCACAGCAGACCGATCACGACGGTGATCCGGTCGAGGTTCCGCTCGGCGACCGAGGAGCCGCCGACGGAGGACTGCATGCCACCGCCGAACATGTCGGAGAGGCCGCCGCCCTTCCCCTTGTGCATCAGCACCAGCAGCATCAGCAGCAGGCTGAAGACGATCAGGGCGATCGAGAACCCCAAAACCACGGCTGGACCAACTTCCTCGGATTCGGATGACGACGCGGGGCCCAGCACAGCGCTGGACCCCGCAAGGGTACGACGGATCGCCGCTACCGCATACTCGCTGTTTACCGGGTCGCCTACGGGGCGCTCCGAGACGGTGTCGAGAGGCCGACCGTGCTCAGCGCATCAGGCCTCAGCGTGCTCGTCCTCTCGATACCGGCCGCGCCCCTTCGGCTCACTGGTCGCGGAAGCGCACGATCTTGACGAACTCGTCCGCGTCGAGCGAGGCGCCGCCGACCAGGGCACCGTCGATGTCGGCCTGGGCCATGATCTCCGCGACGTTGCCCGCCTTGACCGAGCCGCCGTACTGGATGCGGATCTTGTCGGCCAGGTCCTGCGAGTACAGCTCGGCGATCTTGCCGCGGATCGCCGCGCAGACCTCCTGGGCGTCCTCGGCGCCGCAGACCTTGCCGGTGCCGATGGCCCAAACGGGCTCGTAGGCGATCACGACGGTCTCGGCCTGCTCGGCGGGGAGGTCCTTCAGACCGCCCTCGACCTGGGCGAGGGTGTGGGAGACGTGGTTGCCCGCCTCGCGGACCTCCAGCTCCTCGCCGACGCACAGGATCGGGGTCAGGCCGTGCTTGTAGGCGGCCTTGACCTTGGCGTTCACCAGCTCGTCGGTCTCGGCGTGGTACTGGCGGCGCTCGCTGTGGCCGATGGCGACGAACGTGCACTTCAGCTTGGCCAGCATGGGGCCGGAGATCTCGCCGGTGAAGGCACCGCTGTCGTGCGCCGAGATGTCCTGGGCGCCGTACTTGATCTTGAGCTTGTCGCCGTCGACCAGGGTCTGCACGGAGCGCAGATCGGTGAAGGGCGGCAGGACGGCGACCTCGACGGCCTCGTAGTCCTTGTCGGCCAGGGCGAAGGCGAGCTTCTGGACGTGGGCGATGGCCTCGAGGTGGTTGAGGTTCATCTTCCAGTTGCCCGCCATCAGCGGCGTGCGCGTGCTCATATGGGGTCAGTCCTCCAGTGCGGCGAGGCCGGGGAGCGTCTTGCCCTCGAGGTATTCGAGGGAGGCGCCACCACCGGTCGAGATGTGGCCGAATGCGTTCTCGTCGAAGCCCAGGATGCGGACGGCGGCGGCGGAGTCGCCGCCACCGACCACCGTGAAGGCCTGGGAGTCGAGGAGAGCCTGGGCGACCGCCTTGGTGCCCTCGGCGAAATCGGGGTGCTCGAAGACGCCCATGGGGCCGTTCCAGAAGACGGTGGCGGCGTCGGCGATCTTCGAGGCGTACAGCTTGCGGGACTCGGGGCCGATGTCCAGGCCCATCTGGCCGGCCGGCATGGCGTCGGCGGCGACCGTGGTGGGCTGGGCCGGCGCCTTGGTCTTGAGATCCGGGAACTCGGGCGCGACCACGACGTCCACGGGCAGGACCAGCTCGACGCCGTTCTTCTCGGCGCGCTCGACGTACTCCCGGACGACCGGGAGCTGGTCCTCCTGGACCAGGGAGGAGCCGATCTCGTGGCCCTTGGCCTTGAGGAAGGTGAAGACCATGCCGCCGCCGATGAGCAGGCGGTCGGCCTTGCCGAGCAGCTGGTCGATGACCGCGAGCTTGTCGGACACCTTGGCGCCGCCCAGGACGACGGCGTAGGGCCGCTTGACGTCGTCGGTGAGCTTCTTCAGGACGCCGACCTCGGTGGCGATGAGGTGGCCGGCGTAGTGCGGCAGCCGGGCCGGGAGGTCGTACACGGACGCGTGCTTGCGGTGCACCGCGCCGAAGCCGTCGCCGACGTAGACGTCCGCGAGGGCGGCGAGCCGGTCGGCGAAGGCGCCGCGCTCGGCGTCGTCCTTGCTGGTCTCACCGGCGTTGAAGCGCAGGTTCTCGACGACCGCGACCCGGCCGTCGGCCAAGCCGGCGACGGTGGTCCGGGCGGACTCGCCGACCGTGTCGGCCGCGAAGGCGACCTCCGCCCCGAGGAGTTCGCCGAGGCGCGCGGCGGCCGGAGCGAGGGAGAAGGCCGGGTCCGGGGCGCCCTTGGGGCGGCCCAGGTGGGAGGCGACGACGACCCGGGCGCCGGCGTCGGCGAGGGCCTTGACCGTGGGCAGCACGGCGCGGATGCGGCCGTCGTCGGTGATGCGTGTGCCGTCCAGCGGCACGTTCAGGTCGGCGCGGACGAAGACCCGCTTGCCCGCTACCCCTTCGGTGAGGAGTTCGTCGATCGTCTTCATGAGGGGACTCCTGAAAGAGCTCGTAAGCGCTCGAAAGTGCTCGTGATCGAACAGCTCTGATCTGTACGTGAGTCAGGGCTCGGACGGCGCGTCCTCGCGCCGCCCGAGCCCTGCTCTCACATGGACGTGCCTGCTCGGTTGATCAGAGCTGGTTGCCGACGAAGACCGTAAGGTCCACGAGGCGGTTGGAGTAGCCCCACTCGTTGTCGTACCAGCCGATGACCTTCACGCTCTTGCCCTCCTGGACCATGGTCAGGGAGGAGTCGAAGGTGCAGGACGCCGGGGCGTTCACGATGTCGGAGGAGACGATCGGGTCCTCGGTGTACTCGAGGATGCCCTTCAGCTCGCCCTCGGCCGCCTTCTGGAAGGCGGCGTTGACCTCTTCCTTGGTGACCTCGCGGCCGAGCTCCAGCACCAGGTCGGTGACCGAGCCGGTCGGGACCGGGACGCGCATGGCCATGCCGTCCAGCTTGCCCTTGAGCTGCGGCAGGACCAGCGCGGTGGCCTTGGCGGCACCCGTGGTGGTCGGAATGATGTTCTCGGCGGCGGCACGCGCGCGACGCAGGTCCTTGTGCGGGAAGTCCAGGATGCGCTGGTCGTTGGTGTACGCGTGCACCGTCGTCATCAGGCCCTTGACGATGCCGAAGTTCTCGTCGAGGACCTTCGCCATCGGCGCCACACAGTTGGTGGTGCAGGAGGCGTTGGAGATGACGTGGTGGTTCGCCGGGTCGTACTGGTCCTGGTTGACGCCCATCACGATGGTGACGTCCTCGTCCTTGGCCGGGGCCGAGATGAGGACCTTCTTCGCGCCACCGGTGATGTGCTTCTCGGCGTCGGCCTTCTTGGTGAAGATGCCCGTCGACTCGATGACGATGTCGACGCCCAGCTCGCCCCACGGGATGTCGGCGGGGTTGCGCTCGGCCAGGACCTTGATGGTCTTGCCGTCGACCGTGATCGTGTCGGCGGTGTGCGTGACCTCCTGCTTGAGGCGGCCCAGGATGGTGTCGTACTTCAGCAGGTGGGCGGTGGTCGCGGTGTCACCCAGGTCGTTGACAGCCACGATCTCGATGTCTGCACCCTGCTCCAGCAGCGCGCGGAAGTAGTTGCGACCGATACGACCGAAGCCGTTGATGCCTACGCGGATCGTCACGAACCGATCTCCTCGTTGGTACGCCGGCCACGAGGTGCCGGCGAGCTCTGTTTGGGATGTCCCCGACCGCCTACGACCCTACCTCTCTGAAGCACTGGTAGTGACATTCAGATGCCTCATACACGGCAGGGCGGTCCGTACCCGCCAGTAGGGGTACGGACCGCCCACGGCCGAAAGCGGAACCACTCGATTTCGCTATCGCACGAGTTCCCCGTTGACCAGGGATGTCACCCGTCCAGGGAAGCGAGGGCCTTCCTCATCAGTGCCGTCCGGTCGGCCGCCGCGGTGACGTGCTCCAGGCCGAAGCCCAGCAGCACGGTGTCGTCCGTGGTGACCGCGCCGTACGTCTGGAACAGGGCGCCGGTGCGTGCCCAGTCCTTGAGGACGGCCGGGCTGCCCTCGGGCGGTCCGGCGACCTTCCAGGCACCGAGCGAGGTCTCGAATCCCTCGGTCTCCTTCGCCGTGCCGCCGGCGACGAGCGAGGCGTCGTCGGCGAGGACGCCGTGCCCGCCGCTGCCCGGATCGGTGACGTAGCTGATCGAGACCTCGACCGTCCTGCCGGCGTAGGCACTCAGATCGAAGTTCACCTGCTGCCAGCCGTCGGAGGCTCCGGTGAGGCTGTTCCAGGTGCCGGTGGTGCCGGTCGCGGTGCAGCCGTCGTCCGCCACGGTGAGGTAGTGCTTCAGCCAGGGGTGCTCGTTGACGTAGAACCCGGCCTGGCACTCCGCGGGAACGGCCGTTCCGGTGGCGCCGCCCGCCTCGGGAAGGGTGGTCCAGTCGTCGGCGCCCGCGGTGCGGGCCTCGACGATGGCGTGGTCGTAGCCGGACTCGGTGTCCCAGAGGAGCTGGGTGCGCAGGGTCGGCTTCTCGGCCGCGGGGGTGCCGGTGAGGTCCACGGTGCGGGTGAGGCGCTTGTAGGAGTCGTCGGTGTGGACGGCGGCGGCCATCGACGATCCCGCGTACGGGCCGTACGGGTTGACCGTGCCGGCGAACTGCCCGGCGCCCTTGCTCGCGAACTGCGGGAACGCGTCGGTCCCCAGTTCGTCGGAGGTGACGCTGTAGGTGCCGGCCCGGTCCAGCGGGTTGCCGGGGGCCGCGCCCAGCGTGCCCGTGACGCCGCCCAGCTCGCCGGAGCCGGTGAAGCCGGTGGCCCCGGGCGTGGCGGTGCGGGTGTAGGCGCCCAGGTAGTACTGGCTGAAGTCGTTCGACAGCACACCGCCGCCGAGGTCCACGTTGCCGCCGGCCTGCTCACCGGCCTCGATCAGCCGGCCGCCCTCGTTGAGGAAGGCCCGCAGCTGGAGCTGGGTGGCGACGCCCGGGACGCTCGCGCCCGTGTAGTGGACGGCCGTGTCGAAGTGGCTCAGCACGCCCAGCGCGTCCGGCACGCCCTGCTCGGCCACGTCCCACACGACCGCCTTGCGGCCGCTCGCCTTGAGCGCGTCCACGTACGTCTGTGCCTGCGTGGCGGCGGCGCCCTCCTCGGCTACCACGAGGGTGTTCGCCCGGGGCCGCTCGGCGACGGTGTAGGTGAAGCGCTCGCTGGAGACCTTCTTGCCGCTCCTCGCCTCGCCGGTGAACCACACCTCGACCTTGTCGCCCGGCTCACCGTCCTTGACCTTCGCCCGGTACTCGTCGAAGTAGAGGTTGTCCTCACCGCCGTAGGTCTCGCCCCCCTTCCACGGCTTGAGCGCCATGTCCTCGGTGCGGCCGCCGTTCACGCGGTACTTGAGCTCCTTGTCGCGCACGGACTTCCGTACGACGACGGAGACCTCCTGGTCGGCGCCGCGGGAGTACGACGTGCCGAACGCGGCCGGGGTGAAGTCGGCGGCGTTCAGGCCGACCGACGACGACGGCCGGTCCGGACGGGCGGCGGACTCGGCGACGGAGAGCGCGAACGGGACGTTCTTGGCGTACTCCTGCTGGATCAGCTTCTCGTCGTCCGGGAAGGTGAAGACCGACTGGCAGTCGGCCGCCTTCCACTCGTCGTCGGGGTAGAGGTCCGAGACGGTCTGGCAGGTCGACATCTCGGGGGTGAACATCGCCAGGCCGTTGACGTTCGCCGCGTGGCCGTCCGCCTCGCCGTTGGTGGTGTACAGCTCGGAGGAGAGCTGCGGGTGGTAGCCGGGGATCGCGGAGTTGTCCGGGGTGCCGGCGAGGGCCTCGTACAGGACGTCGTCCGGGGTGTGCGTGGCCACCTGCCAGCCGACCCCGTAGAGGAGGAGTTCGGCGGCGGAGTGGTAGTTGATGCCGTACGTGAAGCCGATCCGCTTCTGGAAGGCGTCCAGGGCCTTGGTCTCCGGCTCGGAGTTCGGACCCGCGCCGCGGTAGGTCTGGCTGGTGGGGTTGGGGGACGAGCCCTCGTCGTCGTAGCCCCACTTGTAGGCGAAGTTGCGGTTGAGGTCGACGCCGTCGCCGGTGGTGATGGTGCCGTCGCCGTTGACGTCCCGCAGGTTCTTGCGCCACTGCCGGTTGGCGGGGTCGGCGAAGGTGTAGTCGTAGCCGTCGGGGTTGGCCGACAGCAGGAACCACAGTTCGGTGGAGTCGACGATCTTCTTGACGCGCCGGTCCTTCTTGTAGTTGTCCAGGTAGTGGTGCATCAGGCGCCGGGTCATCTCCGGCGTGATCCACTCGCGCGCGTGCTGGTTGGACATGTAGAGGACGGAGGGCTTGGAGCCGTCCTTCGTCTTCTTCGCGCCCTTGGTGAGCTTCAGCGCGAGGATGTCCTGGCCCTTGATCGTCTTGCCGATGGAGACGACCTTGGTGAGACCCGGGTTCTCCTGCGCGGTCCGCAGGAGTTCCTCCCGCAGGCCGCCCTTGCCGCTGTACGGGCGGAACACGCCCTCGGCGGCGTCCTCGACACGGGCCTCGGCCCGGGCGGAGATCTCGTGCTCGGTGAGGCCGACGCCCTGTTTCTCCAGCTTCTTCGCCTGCTGGTCCGTCAGGTAGACCTCGACGGTCGCGGTGCCCTTCTCGGGCACCCGCTCACTCAGCTCGTGTCCGTCCTGGCCGGCGGCCAGCAGCAGGGGTACCTGCTTCTGGGTGACCTCGGCGCGGAACACCTTGACCTCGTCCGGGTCGGACGGGTTCGGACTTCCCGGTTGTGCCTGGGCGATGGGTGCGAAGCTCGCTCCGCCGATCAGGAGCGCGCCGACGGCGAGGATCGATCTCGCTCTTCGTCTCATGAACCCCCCTAGCGTGGGTCCGCCACAGCAGCGAACAGATGCCAGGCTCATGACAGTCCATGATCGAGTCAAGGGCGCCTCAGCGACACGCGAAAGCCGGTGCCGGTCACCCGAGTGGGGGTCGGCACCGGCTTTTTGACGTCGTGTGGGATCAGCCCACCAGGTTGTCGGCCAGCTCCTCGCTGAGGTTGGCCTCCGTGCCCGGGATGCCGAGGTCGGAGGCGCGCTTGTCGGCCATGGCCAGCAGGCGGCGGATCCGGCCGGCAACCGCGTCCTTGGTCAGCGGCGGGTCGGCGAGCGCGCCCAGCTCCTCCAGGGAGGCCTGCTTGTGCTCCATGCGCAGCCGGCCCGCGGCGGCCAGGTGCTCGGGCACCTCGTCGGCGAGGATCTCCAAGGCGCGCTGCACCCGGGCACCCGCTGCGACGGCCGCGCGGGCCGAGCGGCGCAGGTTGGCGTCGTCGAAGTTGGCGAGCCGGTTCGCCGTGGCGCGCACCTCGCGGCGCATCCGGCGCTCCTCCCAGGCCAGCACCGACTCGTGCGCGCCGAGGCGGGTCAGCAGGGCACCGATCGCGTCGCCGTCCCGGACGACGACGCGGTCCACACCGCGCACCTCACGGGCCTTGGCGGCGATCGACAGCCTGCGGGCGGCGCCGACCAGGGCGAGCGCGGCCTCGGGGCCCGGGCAGGTCACCTCCAGGGAGGAGGAGCGGCCGGGCTCGGTGAGCGAGCCGTGCGCCAGGAACGCGCCACGCCAGGCGGCCTCGGCGTCGCAGGTGGCCCCCGAGACCACCTGCGGCGGCAGGCCGCGGATCGGGCGGCCCCGCCCGTCGACCAGGCCGGTCTGGCGCGCCAGCTGGTCGCCGCCCGCCACCACCCGTACGACGTACCGCGAGCCGCGGCGCAGGCCGCCCGGAGCCATCACGATCAGTTCGGAGCTGTGGCCGAAGATCTCCAGGATGTCCCGCTTGAGACGGCGGGCCGCCATCGCCGTATCCAGCTCCGCCTCGATCACAATCCGACCGCTCACCAGGTGAAGGCCGCCGGCGAACCGCAGAATGGCGGAGACCTCCGCCTTTCTGCAGCAGGTCCGGGTGACGGGGAGCCGGGAGATCTCGTCCTTCACCGCTGCCGTCATCGCCATGGGCCGATCCTTCCATGCATCCGAAAAATACGGTCGTACGCGGCGGCCAACAGCTCCGGGTCGTGCCTCGGGGTTCCGTCGGGTCCGGCCACCGGCGCCAGCTCGACCGCGGCCCCGAACCGTTTGGCGGCATCGGTCAGGGAGTCGCGGTCGGGCACGGCGGCCTCGTCGGCCAGCACCACGTCCAGGGCGAGTTTAGGGGCGTGTCGTCCCAAAACCTCCAAATGACGCTGCGGGGAGAAGCCGTCGGTTTCTCCGGGTTGCGGCGCGAGGTTCAGGGAGAGCACCCGGCGGGCCTTCGTCTGGATGAGCGCGTCCAGCAGCTCGGGGACGAGCAGGTGCGGAATGACCGAGGAGAACCAGGAGCCGGGGCCGAGCACCACCCAGTCCGCGTCCAGGACGGCCTCGACCGCCTCGGGCACCGCCGGCGGGTCGTTCGGCACGAGGTGCACGGACTGCACCTCACCCGGGGTGAGGGCGACGGTCGCCTGGCCGCGGACCGTGTCGACCTCCTCCGGACGCGCCGGGTCGTGGCCCTTGACCAGGGCCTGGAGCTCCAGCGGGACGGCGGACATCGGCAGCACGCGCCCCTGGGCACCCAGCAGCCGTCCGACCAGGTCGAGGGCCTGCACATGGTCGCCGAGCTGCTCCCACAGGGCGACGATCAGCAGGTTGCCGACCGCGTGTTCGTGCAGGTCGCCCTGCGACTGGAAGCGGTGCTGGATGACCCGGGCCCAGGTCTGGCCCCAGTCGTCGTCACCGCACAGCGCGGCCAGAGCCTTGCGCAGGTCTCCGGGCGGCAGCACGCCGAGCTCGTCGCGCAGGCGCCCGCTGGAGCCGCCGTCGTCGGCCACGGTGACGACGGCGGTGAGGTCGCCGGTGATCCGGCGCAGCGCGGCGAGCGAGGCGGACAGGCCCATGCCGCCGCCGAGGGCGACGACCTTGGGCTGGGTGCCCCGGCGGCGCGCTCTGCCGCCCCGGGCCTCGGCGGGCCGGGCGGCCTTTCCGCCGTTGCCCTCGGGCACCACCCGGCGCAGCCGGCTCAGCCGCGGTGTACGTCGTGTCATTCGCGTCCCATGTCCCGGTGTACGACCACCGTCTCCACGCCCTCGGCGGCGAGCCGGGCGGCGAGCTTCTCCGACATGGCGACCGAGCGGTGCTTGCCACCCGTGCAGCCCACGGCGATCGTCACATAGCGCTTGCCCTCCCGGCGGTAGCCGGTGGCGACGAGCTGGAGGAGCTCGGTGTACCGGTCGAGGAACTCCTTGGCGCCGGGCTGGTTGAAGACGTAGCCCGCGACCTCGTCGTTGAGGCCGGTGTACGGGCGCAGCTCCGGGACCCAGTGCGGGTTCGGCAGGAACCGGCAGTCGACGACGAGGTCGGCGTCGACCGGCAGGCCGTACTTGTAGCCGAACGACATGACCGTGGCCCGCAGCTCCGGCTCCTCCTCGCCGGCGAACTGGGCGTCCATCTTGGCGCGCAGCTCGTGCACGTTCAGGCTGGAGGTGTCGATCACCAGGTCGGCGTCGCCGCGCAGCTCACGCAGCAGCTCACGCTCGGCGTCGATGCCGTCGACGATGCGGCCGTCGCCCTGCAGGGGGTGCGGGCGGCGCACCGACTCGAAGCGGCGGACCAGGGCCTCGTCGGAGGACTCCAGGAAGACGATCCGCCGCGTGACGTTCTTCGCCTCCAGGTCGGCGAGGGACTCGCGGAGGTTGTCGAAGAAGCGGCGGCCGCGGACGTCGACGACGACGGCGATCCGCGCCACGTTGCCCTGGGAGCGGGCGCCGAGCTCCACCATGGTGGGGATCAGCGCGGGCGGCAGGTTGTCGACGACGAACCAGCCGAGGTCCTCCAGGCACTTCGCCGCCGTGGAGCGCCCGGCTCCGGACATGCCGGAGATGATCACCAGCTCGGGGATGGCCGCGTCGGGCGCCGGGGCCTTCTCGTTGGGCGCCGGGGCCTTCTCGTTGGGCGTGCCCGTACTCACCTGTGCTCCGTCTGTGGCTTGCTCTGTGCGGCCGTCGTGCTCGTTCACATTCATGTCTCCTGCCCCCGTCGTTCGTCCGGGGCTCCCATCGTCACGGGTTCCCCACTGGAACCCATGGTGCCGGGTTCCTCCTCCATGATCTCTCCCGTCGCCGTGTTGACGGCGGGTGCGGCCGGGGCCGAGCGGGCGAGGGCCACGGCGATCGTCTCGGCCGTCTTGCGGCCTATGCCGGGGACCTCGCAGATCTGGTCGATGGTGGCGGCTCGCAGTCTCTTCAACGAACCGAAGTGCTTCAGAAGTGCCTGCTTGCGGGTGTCCCCCAGGCCGGGGACGTCATCCAGGGGACTGGAGCGGAAGCGCTTGGACCGCTTGGCGCGCTGATAGCTGATCGCGAACCTGTGCGCCTCGTCACGGACGCGCTGGAGCAGGTACAGGCCCTCGCTGGTGCGGGGGAGGACCACCGGGTCGTCGTCGCCGGGCAGCCAGACCTCCTCCAGGCGCTTGGCCAGGCCACACACGGCGATGTCGTCGATGCCGAGTTCGTCAAGGGCGCGCCGGGCCGCCGCGACCTGCGGGGCGCCGCCGTCGACGACGACGAGCTGGGGCGGGTAGGCGAACTTCTTGGGGCGGCCGTCGTCCTCGGTGAGGGTGCCGGCCATGGTGAGCTCGCCGTCCTCGGTGCTCTCGGGGACCTCGCCGTCGGTCCACTCGCCCGTCTTCTCCTTCTCGGCGAGATAACGCCGGAAGCGACGGGTGATCACCTCGTGCATCGAGCGGACGTCGTCCTGTCCGGCGAAACCCTTGATCTGGAAACGCCGGTACTCGCTCTTGCGGGCGAGCCCGTCCTCGAAGACGACCATGGAGGCCACGACATCGTCGCCCTGGAGATGGGAGATGTCGTAGCACTCGATCCTGAGCGGGGCGCTGCCCAGGTCGAGCGCGTCGGCGATCTCCTCCAGGGCACGCGAGCGCGTGGTCAGGTCGGAGGCCCGCTTGGTCTTGTGCAGCACGAGCGCCTGCTGGGCGTTGCGCTGCACGGTCTCCATGAGCGCCCTCTTGTCGCCGCGCTGCGGGATGCGCAGGGAGACGCCCGAGCCGCGCCGCCCGGCCAGCCACTCCTGGACGGGCTCCACGGGGTCGGGCAGTGCCGGGACCAGGACCTCCTTGGGGACGGCGTCGCCCGTCTCCTCCCCGTACAGCTGCTGCAGGGCGTGCTCGACGAGGGCGCCGGTGGTGATCTCCTCCACCTTGTCGGTGACCCAGCCGCGCTGGCCGCGCACGCGTCCGCCGCGCACGTGGAAGATCTGGACGGCCGCCTCCAGCTCGTCCTCCGCGACCGCGATCAGGTCGGCGTCGGTCGCGTCGGCGAGCACGACCGCGTTCTTCTCCATGGCCTTCTTCAGGGCCTCGATGTCGTCGCGCAGCCGGGCCGCCCGCTCGTACTCCATCTCCTCGGCCGCCTCGGCCATCTGCTTCTCCACGCGGCGGATGTACGTGTTCGTCCGGCCGGTCATGAAGTCGCAGAACTCGTCGGCCAGTTCGCGGTGCTCCTCGGCGGAGACCCGGTCGACGCAGGGCGCAGAGCACTTGCCGATGTAGCCGAGGAGGCAGGGACGGCCGGTACGGGCGGCGTTCTTGAACACGCCGGCCGAGCACGTGCGCACGGGGAAGACACGCAGCAGCAGGTCGACCGTGTCACGGATCGCCCACGCGTGCGCGTACGGCCCGAAGTAGCGGACCCCCTTCTTCTTGTGACCACGCATCACCTGCACGCGCGGGTACTCCTCGTTCATCGTCACCGCGAGGTACGGGTAGCTCTTGTCGTCGCGGTACTTGACGTTGAACCGGGGGTCGTACTCCTTGATCCACGAGTACTCCAGCTGGAGCGCCTCGACCTCCGTGGACACCACCGTCCACTCCACGGACGCGGCAGTGGTCACCATGGAGCGGGTGCGCGGGTGCAGGCCCGCCAGGTCCTGGAAGTAGTTCGCCAGGCGCTGGCGCAGGCTTTTCGCCTTTCCGACGTAGATCACCCGGCGGTGCTCGTCACGGAACCTGTAGACCCCCGGCGAGTCGGGGATCTCACCCGGTTTGGGGCGGTAGCTGGAGGGGTCGGCCATGTCTCACACCCTACTGGCGAGCACCGACAGTCCGGCGCGGCCCGGGACACGATCAGGGCCCCGGCGAGGGGGCAGTTTCCAACGGCATGTCCCGCCCCGGGGTTACGGCCCCCCGGGAGCGGGAATGGGGCTCACCCACGGGACATGGCGACGTCCGGCGGACGGAGTCCGTCCCGGTGCAGGCACAGGTTGTCGGTGCGGACCGTCGTTCCCGGTGCGGAGCGGGCGGGCCACGGGTCGGAGGGCTGCGCACATGAAGCAGATGCGGATCGAGAAATCCCGGCGGGCGGCCCGTACCCGCCACTACACGGACGAGCCGTTGGCGCTGCGCGACGCCCTGGACCCGCGCGATCCCGACATCGCGCGCGCCAAGCGCCTAGCCCTCCGGAAACAGGGCGGAAGCGACCACTCCTAGAAGCACACATCCACAGCACGCATCCACAGCACGCATCCACAGGGAACGCCCGGGGCGCACGCCCCGGGCGTTCGCATGTCCGGACGGCACCGGCGGGTGCGTGTACGTCACTGTCCGGCATCAGGTGTTGTCGGGACCAGGTCAACACGCTTCAATGCGGGGGAACTCGGGGCCCTGAACGACGGCGTACGCATGTGAAGACCCGCCCCGCGCCGGCGGGACGGCACCCGGGCGGCCCGCGCGAACGGTCTGACCAGCCGTCGCCGACTCACAGAGAGGCCCCTGCATGCCGCACGCCCCACAGCACGCGGACGTCGCCACCGCGGAACTGGACTCGGCCCTGCGAGGCGGCCCCTTCCACGTCGCCCTGCGGGCCGCGATCGCCGCCCGCGGGCTGCCACTGCAACGCGTGCAGCACCATCTGTCCCGCCACGGGGTGAAGGTCGGCGTCACGAGTTTGAGTTACTGGCAGCAAGGGGCCAGGCGTCCGCAGCGCCCCGAGTCGCTGCGGGCCGTACGCGCGCTGGAGGAGATCCTGGAGCTTCCCGAGGAGTCGCTGATCCGACTGCTCGTCGAGTCCGGGGAGGGCCCGTCCGGGCTGCGGCCCGCCGCCCGCTCCTACCGCTCCCTCGTCGAGGCCTCCGGTGTGCTGGACCAGTTGCTGGCCGAGCTGGACTGCCCACCGGACGGGGGCCTGCACACCCTCGGCCACCACGAACGGCTCCGGATCGGGGCCCGGCGCGAACTGGCGGAGCGCGAGTCGCATCACATCGTGCGCGCCCACCGGGACGGCATCGACCGCTTCGTGGCCGTCCACCACGGCGACCAGGGAGCCGTGCCCGAGCGCATGCGGGTGCACGCGCTGGAGAACTGCCGCACCGGCCGCGTCCGTTGGCACCGCGACACGGGAGTGCTAGCGGCCGAACTGCTATTCGACACCGGGCTGATGGCCGGGGAAACCTTCCTGTTCCGCTACGGCGTCGAGGACGGCACAGCGGATGCGTCACGCGAGTACGTCCGCGGCTTCGACTCCCCCGGCGGCCAGTACGCCCTCCAGGTGTGCTTCGACGCGGCGGCCCTGCCGGTGCGCTGCCACCGCTTCGCCCAGCACTCGGCGGCGGCGCCCCGCAGCGGACGCCAGGACCTGGCACTGAGCGGCCGGCACCGGTCGGTCCATCTGGTCGAACCACGGGTGCGGCCGGGGTACCTCGGAATCAGCTGGGACTGGGAGTAGCGGACCGGGCCCAGAACGCCCTCCCGCAGCTGCGCCCCGGCGTCGGACGTAAACGATTGCGCAAACGTTTACGTCCGGCGCTTCATGCGATATCTTCCCCGGCGAAAGCGCCGGAAGCGGAGGAAGCGCCGTCAGCGGAGGAGGGAACGTCCATGACGACCATGGCCGACGTCGCGCGGAGCGCCGGTGTCTCCGTGGCGACGGTCTCGCACGTGCTGAACGACACCCGGCCCGTGCTGCCCCACACCCGCCAGGCGGTCCTGGACGCCGTGGAGGAGCTCGGCTACACCACGAACACACTGGCCCGTTCCCTGGTGACGGCCCGCACGCGGTCCATCGGGCTGGCGGTCTCGGCGATCAGCAACCCGTACTTCACGGAGATCCTCCAGGGCGTCGAGGCCGCCGCGCTGGAGGCCGGCTACAGCCTGCTGATCGCCGATCCGCACGACGACCCGGAGCACGAGCGCAAGGTCGTCCAGCTGCTGCACGAGCGCCGGGTGGACGGCGTGATCGTCGCGCCCTCGGCCGATCCGCGCGGACTGCTCGCCTATCTGAAGCGGCACGACGTACCGGCCGTGTTCCTGGACCGGCTGGTGGACGGACCCGGGACCGACGGCGGTCCGCGCTTCGACCAGGTGTGTGCCGACAACGCCGAACCGACGTCCCGGCTGGTAACCCATCTGGCCGGGCTCGGTCACCGGAGGATCGGGCTGGTGGCGGGGCGGCAGGGGCTCAGCACCACCAGCGAGCGGATCACCGGCTACCGCAGCGGTCTCGCGTTCGCGGGGCTGCCGTACGACGGGCGGCTGCTGGTGCACGGCGATTCGGAGTCCGCCGGTGCCGGGCAGGCCACCGGGGCCCTGCTGTCCCTCGGCGTGCCGCCCACCGCGCTGGTCACCGGCAACAACGCCATGACCATCGGCGTGCTGCGAGCCCTGGGCGCGCACGGCCTGTCCGTGCCGGAGGACATCGCCCTGTGCTGCTTCGACGACTTCGCCTGGGCGGACCTGTTCTCGCCCCGCCTCACCGCGATCGCGCAGCCCGGCAGGGACATCGGCGCCCGGGCCGTCCGCGTGCTCCTGGAGCGTCTCGCCGAGCCGGACCGGCCCGCCCGGACCGTGCGCCTGCCCTGTGCCTTCGTCCACCGCACGTCGTGCGGCTGCCCCAGCCCGTCCGAGGAAGGAACCCCGTCGTGATCGTCGTCGCCGGTGAGGCTCTGATCGACCTGGTACCGCAGGGCACTGGTGCCCTGGCGGCGCTACAGCCGGCGCTGGGCGGCGGCCCGTACAACACGGCCGTGGCGCTGGGCCGACTCGGCTCCCCCGCCGCCTTCTGCTCCAGGGTGTCGTCCGACGCCTTCGGAGAGGCCCTGCTGGACCGGCTGCGCGCATCCGGGGTCGTGGTGTCCCCGGTGCAGCGGGGCACCGAACCGACGACCCTCGCGGTCGCCACGGTCGGCGCGGACGGCTCGGCGGCGTACTCCTTCTACGTCGACGGGACGGCGGACCGGCTGTTCGAAGCACCCCCCGCGCTGCCCTCCGGCACCCGCGCGGTGTCGTTCGGCACCTGTTCGCTGGTGCTGGAACCGGGGGCGAGCGCGTACGAGGAGCTGATGCGCAGGGCGTCCGCGCAGGGCGTGTTCACCTCGCTGGACCCGAACATCAGGGCCGGGCTGATCCCGGACGCGGACGCCTACCGGGCGCGGTTCAAGAGCTGGCTGCCGTCGGTGTCGCTGCTGAAGCTGTCCGCGGAGGACGCCGAGTGGCTCGGTGGCACGCCCCGGGAGTGGCTGACGGCCGGCCCGGCGGCGGTGGTGATCACCCGGGGCGGCGACGGACTGACCGCCTTCACCGCCGACGGCGGCGAGTACGCGGTGCCGGGCGAACGCGTGGAGGTCGTGGACACGATCGGCGCGGGCGATACAGTCAACGCGGCGCTGTTGCACGGGCTCGCCGTACGCGACGCCCTCAGCGCCCGGGCGCTGGCCGAGCTGGGCCCCGGCGGTTGGACGGAACTGCTGGGCTTCGCGGCCCGCGCGGCGGCGATCACCTGCTCGCGAGCCGGGGCGGAGCCGCCGTACGCGCACGAGCTGGAGAGCTGAGCCGGGCAGGCGGCCCCTCCGGCGGCTGGGGCGGGACCGGGTGTCTTCAGCCGGTCTCCCCATCGCCACCGCCCGCGGGTCGCCGGGGCGGCGGCCCGGCGCCCTGCGGGCGGCGGGCCCGCCTTGGCCGGGGTGACGGCATCGCGCCAGGTGCGCAGGAACGTGCCCTACTCGTTGTCGCTCGCCCGCCGAACGTGAACGCGCCGTGCCCCACAGGACGATGCCTGTGGGGCACGGCGCGTTCAAGGGGACACCTCAGGCTTTGCCGGCCCGGGTCGTCTTCTTCGCGGCGGCCTTGGTGGTCTTGGCCGCCGTCTTCTTGGCGGCCGTGTTGTTGACCGTCTTGGTGGCCGTGGTGCGGGTCGCTGCCGTCCTGGCCGCGACCGTCTTGCGCGGCGCCTGCACCGAGGACGCATCGCTGACGCGGTCGGCGCCGAGGACCTCACGCAGGAACTTGCCCGTGTGGCTGGCCGGGACCCCGGCCACCTGCTCGGGCGTGCCCTCGGCGACGACCAGACCGCCGCCGGCGCCGCCTTCGGGGCCCATGTCGACGATCCAGTCGGCGGTCTTGATCACGTCGAGGTTGTGCTCGATGACGATGACCGTGTTGCCCTTGTCCACCAGTCCGGACAGGACCGTCAGCAGCTTGCTGATGTCCTCGAAGTGCAGACCGGTGGTCGGCTCGTCCAGGACGTAGACCGTACGGCCGGTGGAGCGCTTCTGCAGCTCGCTGGCGAGCTTCACGCGCTGCGCCTCGCCGCCGGACAGGGTCGTCGCGGCCTGGCCGAGGCGGACGTAGCCGAGGCCGACGTCCTTCAGGGTCTTCATGTGGCGGGAGATCGCGGGGACCGCCTCGAAGAACTCCGTGGCCTCCTCGATCGGCATGTTCAGGACGTCGGCGATGGACTTGCCCTTGTAGTGGACCTCCAGGGTCTCCCGGTTGTACCGGGCGCCGTGGCAGACCTCGCACGGGACGTAGACGTCCGGGAGGAAGTTCATCTCGATCTTGATGGTGCCGTCGCCCGCGCAGTTCTCGCAGCGGCCGCCCTTGACGTTGAAGGAGAAGCGGCCGGGCATGTAGCCGCGGACCTTCGCCTCGGTGGTCTCGGCGAACAGCTTGCGGATGTGGTCGAAGACGCCGGTGTACGTGGCCGGGTTGGAGCGGGGGGTACGGCCGATGGGCGACTGGTCCACGTGCACGACCTTGTCGACGAGGTCGTCGCCGTCCACGCGCGTGTGCCGCCCCGGCACGCTTCGCGCGCCGTTCAGCTCGCGTGCCAGGTGCGTGTACAGGATGTCGTTGACCAGCGTCGACTTGCCGGAGCCGGACACGCCGGTGACGGCGGTGAACACGCCCAGGGGGAACGAGACGTCGATGTCCTGGAGGTTGTTCTCCCGGGCGCCGTGCACCGTGAGCTGCCGGGACGGGTCCAGCGGGCGGCGGATCTCGGGCAGCGGGATGGCCTTCTTGCCGGACAGGTACTGACCCGTCTGCGACTCGGCGTTGGCGAGGAGCTCCTTCAGGGAGCCGCTGTGCACCACCTTGCCGCCGTGCTCACCGGCGCCGGGGCCGATGTCGACGACCCAGTCGGCCATCTTGATCGTGTCCTCGTCGTGCTCGACGACGATGAGCGTGTTGCCCATGTCCCGCAGCCGCACCAGGGTTTCGATCAGCCGGTGGTTGTCACGCTGGTGCAGACCGATCGACGGCTCGTCGAGCACGTACAGGACGCCGACGAGGCCGGAGCCGATCTGGGTGGCCAGGCGGATGCGCTGTGCCTCACCGCCGGACAGGGTGCCGGCCGCGCGGTTCAGCGAGAGGTAGTCAAGGCCGACGTCGACCAGGAACCGCAGCCGCTCGTTGACCTCCTTGAGCACGCGCTCGGCGATCTTCTTGTCGCGGGCGGTGAGCTTCAGCTCGCCCAGGAAGTCCGCACAGTCGCTGATCGACATCGCGGAGACCTCGGCGATGGACTTGCCCATGACCGTAACCGCGAGGACGACCGGCTTCAGGCGCGTGCCCTGGCAGGTCGGGCAGGGCACCTCGCGCATGTAGCCCTCGAAGCGCTCGCGGCTGGAGTCGCTCTCGGCCTCGCTGTGCCGGCGCTTGACGAAGGGGACGGCGCCCTCGAAGGCCGTGGTGTAGCGGCGCTCGCGCCCGTAGCGGTTGCGGTAGCGGACCTCGACCTGGGTCTTGTGGCCGTGGAGCAGGGCCTTCCTGGCGCGCTGCGGCAGGCCCCCGAAGGGGATGTCCGTGCGGAAGCCCAGCGCGTCGGCGAGGGCACCGATCAGACGGCCGAAGTAGTCCTTGGTGTGACCGTGCGACCAGGGGTGGATGGCGCCCTCGTCGAGGCTCTTGTCCGGGTCCGGGACGATGAGCTCCGGGTCGACCTCCATGCGCGTGCCGATGCCGGTGCAGTCCGGGCAGGCGCCGAAGGGCGAGTTGAAGGAGAAGGAGCGGGGCTCCAGCTCCTCGAAGGACAGGTCGTCGTACGGGCAGTACAGGTGCTCCGAGTACATGCGCTCGCGCTCGGGGTCGTCCTCGGGAAGGTCGACGAAGTCGAGCACGACCATGCCGCCGGACAGGCCGAGGGCGGTCTCCACGGAGTCGGTGAGACGGCGCTTGGCGCCGTCCTTGACCGTGAGGCGGTCGACGACCACCTCGATGGTGTGCTTCTCCTGCTTCTTCAGCGTGGGCGGGTTCGACAGCTGGATCGTCTCGCCGTCCACGCGCGCGCGGGAGTAGCCCTTGGTCTGAAGGTCGGAGAAGAGATCGACGAACTCGCCCTTGCGCTCGCGCACCAGGGGCGACAGCACCTGGAAGCGGCTGCCCTCCGGCAGCTCCAGGACCCTGTCGACGATGGCCTGCGGGGACTGGCGCGAGATCGGGCGGCTGCACTCGGGGCAGTGCGGCTTGCCGATGCGCGCGAAGAGCAGACGCAGGTAGTCGTAGACCTCGGTGATGGTGCCTACCGTGGAGCGCGGGTTGCGCGAGGTCGACTTCTGGTCGATGGAGACGGCCGGGGAGAGGCCCTCGATGAAGTCGACGTCCGGCTTGTCCATCTGGCCGAGGAACTGCCGGGCGTACGAGGAGAGGGACTCCACGTAGCGCCGCTGCCCTTCCGCGAAGATGGTGTCGAAGGCCAGCGAGGACTTGCCCGACCCCGACAGGCCCGTGAAGACGATGAGCGAGTCGCGCGGGAGGTCGAGCGAGACGTTCTTGAGATTGTGCTCGCGCGCTCCACGAACGATGAGACGGTCGGCCACGCCGGTCCGCACCTTTCTTGAGAGAAGTGACAGGGGCGGGGCCCCCGTCTTTCTCAGACTAGGGGGAGCCACTGACAACGCCGGTCGGATTCACGGGTTGCCAACAAACCCCGGCTCTCCAGCATGCCCGACGCCACGTCCGACCATATAGCACGTGCTTTCGAATTACGGCACTGCTTCACCGCCTTCACCCGAAGGAGTGGCGGAGCTAGGGTCAGCAGCATGATTGATCACGCTCATGACCTGGCGTCTGTACGGGACGCGACGGAGCGGCTGCTGAGCGCAGTCGGCAAGCTGGACAACGCGTCTGTGACGCAGCCGTCACGGCTGCCCGGCTGGAGCCGTGGCCATGTCCTGGCCCACCTGGCGCGCAACGCGGACGCCCTCGTGAACGTACTCGAAGGGCGCCCCATGTACGTCTCCGGCGAGGCCCGGGACACCGACATCGAGCGGGACGCCCCCCGCGCCCTCGACGTCCAGCTCGCCGACCTGCGCGAGAGCTCGGCCCGCTTCCAGGAGGCCGGGGACGCTCCCGCGGACTGGTCGCGCACGGTGGAGCTGCGCAACGGCGTCACGGACTCCGCGTCCCGGGTGCCGTTCCGGCGGTGGGTGGAGGTGGAACTGCACCACGTGGACCTAGGGATCGGATACGAGCTGGAGGACCTGCCGCCGGAGTTCACCGAGCGGGAGATCGACTTTCTCGCCGACCGGTTCGCCGGACACCCCGACGTACCGGCCACCCGGGTCACGGACGGTACGCGCGCGTGGAGCACCGGACGGAAGCCGGGCGGGCAGGGGGCCGAGGTGACGGTCACCGGCCCTCCGGCCGACCTCCTGGGCTGGCTCGCCGGCCGCCGCGACGGATCCGCGCTCGCCTCGGCCGGCGGCCCGCTTCCGGCGTTGCCGCCGCTATAGGCTGGCGGGCATGACGTACAGCGGAGAGGTGACGGTCGGCGGACCGGCCGATGTGCACGAGCTCAAGGACCTGATGATCACCAAGATCGCCGTGGGTCCGATGAACAACAACGCCTATCTGCTGCGCTGCAGGGCCACGGACGAGCAGTTGCTGATCGACGCCGCGAACGAGGCGGACACCCTGCTCGGCATGATCGGTGGTGACGGCATCGCGTCCGTCGTCACCACCCACCGGCACGGCGACCACTGGCAGGCGCTCGCCGAGGTGGTTGCGGCCACCGGTGCCCGCACGTACGCGGGCCGGGAGGACGCCGAGGGCATCCCCGTACGGACCGACGTGCCGGTCGACGACGGCGACACCATCCGGGTGGGGCACGTGGAACTCACCGCACGCCACCTGGTCGGGCACACGCCCGGTTCGATCGCCCTCGTCTACGACGACCCGCACGGGCATCCCCACGTGTTCACCGGGGACTGCCTGTTCCCTGGTGGTGTGGGCAACACCAACAAGGACCCGAAGGCGTTCGCCAGTCTCCTCCACGACGTCGAGACCAAGATCTTCGGCGCCCTCCCGGACGAGACCTGGGTCTACCCGGGGCACGGCAACGACACGAGCCTGGGCGCGGAGCGCCCGCACCTGCCGGAGTGGCACGCACGCGGATGGTGAGACGCGTGCAGGGGCTGTGAGGCACGGGCTGTGAGGTACGGGCACGGCGCGGTGGGTGGCTGCGCGGTGGTGAAGGGCTCGCGGGGCGTCGTCGCGTTGCACCTGCGGGGCGCCTTGGCGTTGCGCGCGGGGCGCCGTCGCGCTGAGGGGTGACCGCGCACGCACCCCGTGTGAATCGTTCACACACGCCGGTGTCGCACACGCGCTCCCCGCGAACCTTGTTGCGCAGTCAACTGATACCAGCCCCGCGCAGGATGACGGCTCCTGGGCGGATGGGCCGCCGGCCTGTCGTTCCCCGCCCTCGGCCGGCGGCCCCGGCACCAGGGCCTGGAGGGCGGCCTGATGCTGGAGCGCGGCACCGCCAGAGCCGGGCTGTAAGGGGCACCCGCCCAGGCCGGCGGGCCTTACCGGCGACGGCTCACGCGTCCGCCTTGCCCGCTCCAGCCAGCACCGCGACGCGCTCCACACCGAATACGTACCCCTGCACGCCGCAGCCCGCGATGACCCCGTCGGCACGCAGCGAGACGTACGAGTGGTGCCGGAACGCCTCGCGCTGGTGGATGTTGGAGATGTGGACCTCCAGCACCGGCAGGCCGTCGCAGGTGTTGAGGGCGTCCAGGATGGCGACGGAGGTGTGCGAGTAGGCACCGGGGTTGATCACGATGCCGCAGTGGTTCAGCCGCGCCTCGTGGATCCAGTCGACCAGCTCGCCCTCGTGGTTGGACTGGCGGAAGTCGACGGTTCCGCCGTGCGCGGCCGCCGCCTTGGCGCACAGTGCCTCGACGTCGGCGAGGGTGTCGGAGCCGTAGATCTCCGGCTGACGCTGGCCGAGGAGGTTCAGGTTGGGCCCGTTGAGGATCATGATCGGGGCGTGGGCCAGGGTGCGGGGCACGGTTCCTCCGGTCCGTTCAGGGTCGCGCGGCCCGTGACGGACCGCCGCTCACAGCCGGTCTATCACGGTGCGCGCACCGATCTCGCCCCGGTGCCTAAGGCCGGATCATCACGGTGCGCGCACCGATCTCGCCCTGATGGCCGCAGGCCGGATCATCACGGTGCGAGGGTTGACCTCGCCCCGGTGCCTCAGGCCGGATCACCACGGTGCACCGGCAGACCACGGGACCGTAGCCTCCCGGTATGACGAGCCCGACCAGCCCGGTCTATCCCCCAAGCCGTCCCCCGGCGACCGCATCGCCGTGATCTGGCCGTCCTCCGGCCTGCCGGGGCTCTTCCCGCTCCCCTACGAGCTGGGCCTGGAGCGGCTCCGCAAGGAGTACGGGCTGGAGCCGGTCGAGTATCCGGCGACCCGCACGATGGGCTCCACGCCCCGGGAGCGGGCCGACGACATTCACGCCGCCTTCGCCGACCCGGGGATCAAGGCCGTCATCGCGTCGATCGGTGGCGACGATCAGATCACCGTGCTGCCCTACCTGGACCGGGAGTTGGTCGAGGCCAACCCGAAGCCGTTCTTCGGGATGAGCGACAACACGAATCTGCTCGCGTTCCTGCGCACCTGCGGCATCGTCGGCTTCCACGGCGGGAGCGTGATGTGCGAACTGGGCCGCCCCGGCGCCGTGCATCCGCAGACCGCCGAGTCCCTGCGCGCGGCCCTGTTCACCTCGGGGACGTACGAGCTGAGGCCCGCCGGGCGGTGGCGTGACATCGACCGGGACTGGGCGGTCCCGGCGACCTTCGAAGCGGAGCCGGAGACGCGGCCCGGTACCGGCTGGGCCTGGGTGAACCCAGACCGTGTCATCGAGGGCCGCACCTGGGCGGCTGCCTGGAGATCGTCGGACGGCTGCTGATGGCCGACCGGGAGATCGCACACGATCTGTCGGAGTACGACGGCGGCGTGCTGCTCCTGGAGACCTCGGAGGGCATGCCGAGTGCCACGGAGGTCTTCTCCACTCTGCGGAACATGGGCGAACGCGGGCTGCTGGGGCGCTTCCCGGCCCTGCTGATGGGCCGGCCGAAGACATGGTCCTTCGAGCGGCCCAACACCCCCGAGGAGGCCGCTCGTTTCGCGGCCGACCAGCGGGAGGCCGTCCTGCGTGCCATGCGGACCCATGCCTTCGACACCACGATCGTCTTCGACGTGGACTTCGGGCACACCGATCCGCAGCTGGTGATCCCGTACGGCGGCACCGTGCGCGTGGACGGACCCGCCCGGCGCATCACGGTCACGTACTGAGGGCCCCGAGCCTCCTGCGTGTCGCGGTGGCTGGGCATGCCGGTGTCGAGGCGGCCGGTTGTGCTCGTGTCACGCCGTCCGGGCGTGCTCCTGCCATGCCCGGTGCGCACACACGTGCGTGAGCGTTTGCGCGCGCCTACGGGTTGATCGCCAGCTCCAGGTACGCCGCGAACAGCACCAGGTGGACCCCGCCCTGGAGCGGTGTGGCCCGGCCCGGCACCACGGTCAGCGAGGCGACCACCACGGTCAGGGCGAGCAGCACCATGTGGGTGGCGCCCAGGCCGAGGACCAGAGGACCGGACAGCCACACCGAGGCGAGGGCGACGGCGGGGATGGTCAGACCGATGCTGGCCATGGCCGAGCCGAGGGCGAGGTTGAGGCTGGTCTGCACCCGGTCGCGGCGGGCGGAGCGCAGCGCGGCGATGGTCTCCGGGAGCAGCACCAGCAGCGCGATGATCACGCCGACCACGGCCTGGGGCAGTCCGGCTGCCTGCACCCCCGACTCGATGGTCGGTGAAACCCCCTTGGCCAGACCGACCACGCCGACCAGGGCGAGGCCCAGCAGCCCCAGGCTGGTCAGGGCGGTACGGGCGGTCGGCGCCTCGGCGTGCTCCTCGTCGGTGATCACTTCGCCGTGCCGGGTGATCGGCAGGAAGTAGTCCCGATGGCGCCGGGTCTGTGTCGTGACGAACAGGCCGTACAGGACGAGCGAGGAGAGCGCCGCGAAGGTCAGCTGGACGGTGGAGAACTCCGGCCCCGGCTTGCTGGTGGTGAAGGTCGGCAGGACCAGGCTGAGAGTGGCGAGGGTTGCGACGGTCGCGAGTGCGGCGCCGGTGCCTTCTGGGTTGAAGACGGCTGTGCCGTGCCGCAGCGAGGCGACCAGCAGGCACACGCCGACGATGCCGTTGCATGTGATCATCACGGCCGCGAAGACTGTGTCCCGGGCCAGGGTCGCGCTCTTGTCCCCGCCGTCGATCATCAGGGTCACGATGAGGGCGACCTCGATGATCGTGACGGCGACGGCAAGCACGAGGGAACCGAACGGTTCCCCGACCCGGTGGGCCACCACTTCGGCGTGATGCACTGCGGCCAGGACGGCGCCCGCGAGGACCAGCGTCACCAGCACGACGATCCCCGCCGGCAGATCACGCCCCCAGGTGAAGACCAGCAGCACGGCCGCGAGCAGGGGAACCAGAGTCGTCCACTGTGCCGTGAGCGGCCTGCGCCGAGCGGTCATGCCGTGATCGTCGCAGACGCGAATTGGCGTCGCACTGCGGTCGCCTGATGCCCCTGAACCTGTGCTGCGGTGCTACTCGAGGTCACGGGCGTCCACGAGGTCGCAGTTGGTGAAGACCCGCTCGTTGAGGGAGAGGGCGTCCAGCCGCTCCGCCATCCGGCTGGTTTCGGGATCGTCACTGTTACGCATGGCCTCCTCGAACGATGCGAACTCGATGAGCGCGAGATAGCGGTTGGGGCGGTCCCGGTCCTTCAGGAGCATGCTGTGGGTGGGGCCGCCCGGCCGGCCGGCGGAGCGTTGCCCGGCCTCCTCGATCACCTGCCGCATCTCCTCCAGGCGATCGGTCTCGAAGTCGATGATCTGCACGAATTTCATGGTGCCTCCAGCCGGACTCGGCGTCCCCGGTGGAGGGAACGCACCCAGGAACAAGCAAGCACCAGGAGCGGTGGTCGGCAATTCGCCGAGCACCGCTCCTGAGCATGCTTCACCTGGATCCGATGCGGCCGGACAAGGTCAGACGTCGATGCTGTCCTTGGTGACGCCGTCGCTCTTCCCCTGCGCCGCCTCGGCCGCCGCCTGCTTCTTGGAAGCTCGCAGGCTGGTGATCGTGGTGACGACCAGGACTGCGCAGATCACGCCGAGCGAGACCGGAATGCTGATCTCCGGGACGTGCACCCCGGACTCGTGCAGCGCGTGCAGCACCAGCTTGACGCCGATGAAGCCCAGGATGATCGACAGTCCGTAGCTGAGGTGGACCAGCTTCCTGAGCAGGCCGCCGATGAGGAAGTACAGCTGGCGCAGACCCATCAGGGCGAAGGCGTTGGCCGTGAAAACGATGTAGGGGTCCTGCGTCAGACCGAAGATCGCGGGGATGGAGTCGAGGGCGAAGAGCACGTCAGTGGTGCCGATGGCCAGCATCACGACCAGCATCGGGGTCATGACCCGCTTGCCGTTCTCCTCGATCCACAGCTTGGTGCCGTGGTACCGGTCGGCCACACCGAAGCGGCGCTCGGCGGCCTTGAGCAGCTTGTTCTCCTCCCAGTCCTCGTCGTCCTCGTCCGCCCGGGCCTCCTGGATGAGCTTCCAGGCGGTGTAGATGAGGAACGCGCCGAAGATGTAGAACACCCACGCGAAGCTGGCGAGGATCGCCGCACCGGCCGCGATGAAGATCGCTCGCAGGACCAGGGCTATGAGGACGCCGATCAGCAGCACACGCTGCTGGTACTGCGACGGCACCGCGAACTTCGCCATGATCAGGACGAAGACGAAGAGGTTGTCGACGCTGAGCGACTTCTCGGTGATGAAGCCGGCAAAGAACTCACCGGCGGGCTGGCCACCGGCGAACAGGAGCAGGCCGACGCCGAAGAGCGCGGCCAGGACGATCCAGACGACCGTCCAGATCCCGGCTTCCTTGATCGAAACGTCGTGCGGCTTGCGGCCGATGAAGAAGTCGACGGCGATGAGGGCCGCGAGGCCCACGATCGTCAGGACCCATAGGGTCATGGAAACATCCACTGCGCCTCCGGCAGTCGTAACGGCAAATGTCAGCGTCGTCGCTGCCGGAGGTCTCTTCCACCCATGGATGGGCCGACGCCCCGGGATCTGGCCTGATCCGTATTGACGGGTACGCCGCAGCAGACAGGGAGTACTCCCCTCCGTGCCGTCAACAGTACCCCAATCACCAAGAACAGGTAAAGCGCTTGGTAAAAGAAGGGCCAAAACTCCTGGTCAGAGCGCTTTACGAGAACTTGGTGCGGGCGGTGGCCACCTGGGAGAGCACCTGTTGGAGGATCAGGCTGCCGGGCGGCACGAGCGACGGCTCGTACGTCCAGGCGTGACCGACCCACGGGTCGGCGAGGTGGTCGTCGGCAACCGGCGTCAGTCGCAGCAGCGAACGCCACAGCGGGTCGAGCAAAGGCCCGTATCCGGAGGACTGTTCACGGTCGGCCACCATCATCAGGTGGACGCCGAAGGCGGGGCCCTCGTCGGCGAGGTAGCGCAGCTGGTTGACGGCCCGGTCGTCGAAACCGTGCGGGAAGTCGTTGACGATCACAAGCTGCTGGGAGGTGTCGAAGCCGGGCGGCAGGGAGTCGGCGGCGCCGCCCCGGACCGCCATCTGCACCAGGTCGACCCGCTGGGTGAGCCGGCCCAGCACGTCCGCCACCCCGGCGGCGCCGAGCGCGGGCGGGGCCGCGAGCACACCGGTCTGCACGAGGGGCGCCAGCGGCTGCGCCCCCGAGCCGGCCGGGTCGATGACGTGGACGGTGAACTCGCCCGCCGGGTACACGGCGAGCAGCCGGGCCGCGTGCGCGACCGCCGTCTCCAGAGCGAGACGGCTCATGGCGTGGGAGTCCGTGAACGAACCGTCGGACGATCCGGCCGGTCCGCTGTCGATCCACAGGCCGCGCTCCAGCGGCAGCCGGACCAGCATCGGGATGCGGATCCGGTCGGCCTCGGGGAGGTGGAGGTCGCCCAGGCGCAGGGCCATGGGGATCTCCATCGGCACCCGATAGGCGTGCCACGCCGGGCTGTCCCAGCGGGCGTACGCGGGTGGCAGTGCCGGTTCGACGACGTCGGCCTCGGCAGCGAGCTGCGCGAGGTCCCGGTCGAGGGCCTCCTGGGCCTGGGCGACGAGCTGGGCGTACCGGGCCCGGGCCGCCTCGCGGACGGCGTCTCCCTGCCCGCCGATCCGGCTGCGCGGGTCGGAGAGGACCTGCTCCAGCTCCTTGTCCATCCGTGACTCGGCGAAGTCGGCCGCGCTGCGGTAGGCGGCGGTGGTGCGGGCCAGGTCCTCGAACATGCCCCACACCTGGTTGTAGAGCCGCTCCTCCATCGACCAGCCGGTCGCGTCGCCCGCGACGGGCCGTGCGGGCTGCCCGGGTTCGGCCGGGGGCACGGTCGGCGGCGGGGGCGGAGCGGCGC
>NZ_POUC01000119.1 GCF_002891435.1 Streptomyces cahuitamycinicus | reverse complement strand
GGGCAGTGATGGGGGCACTCCCCCTGCGAGGGGGCTGCGGGCGCCCCCGCGGCACGCCGTAAGGTTGGGTGGTCAAGCGAGGGCACGTCGGAAGGAGGCGCTGGGTGATCGAGCTCGAGGGAGTTCCCGAGCTGGTCGACCCGGTCATGGTGGCCGCGTTCGAGGGCTGGAACGACGCCGGCGACGCCGCCTCCACCGCGGTCGCGCATCTGGACAGGGAATGGAAGGGCGAGGTGTTCGCGGCGCTGGACGCCGAGGACTACTACGACTTCCAGGTCAACCGCCCCACGGTGTTCATGGAAGCGGGCGTCCGCAAGATCACCTGGCCCACGACCAGGCTGTCCGTGGTCCGGGTCGGCGGCGAGAAGCCGCGCGATCTGGTCCTCGTCCGGGGCATCGAACCGTCCATGCGGTGGCGCTCGTTCTGCAACGAACTTCTGGGCTTCGCGCACGAGCTGGGGGTGGAACTGGTGGTCGTCCTGGGCGCCCTGCTCGGCGACACCCCGCACACCCGTCCGGTTCCGATCAGCGGCACGACGTCCGACCCCGACCTGGCCAGCCGCATGGACCTGGAGGAGACCAAGTACGAGGGCCCCACGGGCATCGTCGGCGTCCTCCAGGAGGCGTGCACGCACGCGGGTGTCCCGGCCGTCTCTCTGTGGGCGGCGGTGCCGCACTACGTGTCGCAGCCGCCGAACCCGAAGGCCACCCTGGCCCTGCTGAACCGCCTCGAGGACCTGATCGACGTGCGCATCCCGCTGGGCGAGCTGCCCGAGGACGCGCGTGCCTGGCAGGTCGGCGTGGACCAGCTGGCCGCCGAGGACAGCGAGGTCGCCGAGTACGTCCAGTCGCTGGAGGAGGCCCGGGACACCGCCGAGCTGCCGGAGGCGTCCGGCGACGCGATCGCCCGGGAGTTCGAGCGCTATCTGCGGCGCCACGACGGCGGCGGACCGCCCGCGGCCGGCGGTCACGCCACGGCGGACGGCAGCGAAAGCACGTCGTACCTGCGGGACAACCCCAGCGGCCGCACCCGCCCGCCGAAGCCGCCGAAGCCGGGCACGGAGGACGACGAGTCCTCGGAGGACTGAGGGCACCGCATGAACGCCGGAGGGGCGTCTCCCCGCCGGGAGACGCC
This sequence comes from Streptomyces cahuitamycinicus, assembly GCF_002891435.1. Taxonomy (GTDB): domain Bacteria; phylum Actinomycetota; class Actinomycetes; order Streptomycetales; family Streptomycetaceae; genus Streptomyces; species Streptomyces cahuitamycinicus. The sequence continues at coordinate 18,935 of NZ_POUC01000119.1, read as the reverse complement.
CCTCCGGCGTCGCTTTGCGCTAGAGCGCCACGCCCAGCAGCGCGTCCACCGCCCGGGAGACCACCCCGGGGGCGCCGATGTCGGTGCCGCCGCTCTGCTCCTGCAGGGCGACCCAGCGGTCGACGGCGGTGAGCGCGGTCGGGGAGTCCAGGTCGTCGGCGAGGGCCTCGCGGATCTGGTCGACGAGCGCCTCCGCCGGCGGCCCGTCGGGCCGGGACACGGCGGCCCGCCAGCGGGCGAGCCGCGCGGCCGCGTCCTGGAGGGCCTGGTCGGTGTACTCCCAGTCGGCGCGGTAGTGGTGGGATAGGAGCGTGAGCCGGATCGCGGCCGGGTCGACGCCGTCGTGCCGGAGCCTGGAGACGAAGACCAGGTTGCCCTTGGACTTGGACATCTTCTCGCCGTCCAGGGCGACCATGCCCGCGTGCACGTAGGCCTTGGCCATGGGGAACTCGCCGGTGAGGGCCTGGGCGTGCGAGGCGCCCATCTCGTGGTGCGGGAAGGCCAGGTCGGAGCCGCCGCCCTGGATGTCGAAGCCCATGCCGAGGTGGTCGAGGGCGATGGCCACGCACTCGATGTGCCAGCCGGGCCGTCCGCGTCCGAGCGATCCGCCGTCCCAGCTGGGCTCGCCCTCACGGGCCGCCATCCACAGCATCGGGTCGAGGGGGTTCTTCTTGCCCGGCCGGTCCGGGTCGCCGCCGCGCTCGGCGGACAGCAGCCGCATCGCCGCCGCGTCGAGGTTCGAGACCTTGCCGAAGTGCGGGTCGGACTCGACGGAGAAGTACACGTCCCCGTCCAGTTCGTAGGCCGCGCCGGCGTCCCGGAGCCGCTCGACGAGCGGGACGATCCCGGGTATGGCCTCGACGGCGCCTATGTACTGCCGCGGCGGCAGCATCCGCAGGGCCGTCATGTCCTCGCGGAAGAGGGCCGTCTCCTTCTCGGCGAGCGCGGCCCAGTCGATGCCGTCGCGCTGCGCCCGCTCCAGGAGGGGGTCGTCGACGTCCGTGACGTTCTGGACGTAGTGAACCTGCCGCTTGGTGTCGAGCCACACGCGCTGCACGAGGTCGAACGCGTTGTAGGTCGCCGCGTGTCCCAGGTGCGTGGCGTCGTACGGGGTGATGCCACAGACGTAGAGACGGGCGACGGGACCGGGGGCGAGGGTGACGAGACCGCCGGTCGCGGTGTCGTGGATCCTCAGGTCGCGGCCCTGACCAGGCAGGGCGGGGACCTCGGAAGCGGGCCAGGCATGCATGCCCTGAGCCTAACCGGACTGAAGTTCCATATACGAATGGGAGCGGGCCACACGGCCGAGAAGGCGCTCTTGCGGTGATCCGGCGACTGTGCCGCTACACGGGTGGCCAGGGAATCGCCGGCCACTCACCGCTCGGCTCCGGGTGGGTTCCCGAGGCGAGCAGGGCGCCGACGCGGGCGCGGGTGGCGTCGATCTCAGCCGCGGTGATCAGCGGTTCCAGCCGCGCGGTGAGCGTCCCGCCCTCGGCCAGGCCCTTCCTGAGGCCTTCGAGGACGTCGGCGGCCTCCTGGGTGAGGGACTCCCCCGCCCACCCCCACAGCAGGGTGCGCAGCTTGTTCTCGGCGTTGAACGTGACGCCGTGGTCGATGCCGTACAGCCGTCCCTCACCGGTGGGCAGCAGGTGACCGCCCTTGCGGTCGGCGTTGTTGATGACCGCGTCCAGGACCGCGAGCCGCCGCAGCCGTTCGTCGTCGGCGTGCACGAGCAGCGCGGTGCGTCCCTCGCCGACCTCGGCGAAGCCGACCGCCTTCCAGCCCGGCTCGGGTTCCTCGCCGTCGACCAGGGCGAGCAGTTCCGCCCCGGGGGTCACCTCGACCCACAGCTGGCACATGCCCTCGCCGTAGGGGCCGTCGCGCAGCACGGTGGGCGGCACGAGGCCCCAGCCGGTCGCCTCGGAGACCTCGTACGCGGCGACTTCACGCTGGGCCAGTGTCCCGTCGGGGAAGTCCCACAGGGGCCGCTCCCCCGCGACCGGCTTGTAGATGCAGGCCGCGTCCTGTCCGTCGTGGGAAACCGTGCAGTACAGGGCCGCGTTGGAGGCCTCACGGATGCGTCCGCGCACGGTCAGTTCGCCCCGGGCGAGCAGCTCGGCGGCGTTCTCGGGAGGTGTCACGCTCCGCGGCGGTATCCGTTCTGGCGCGGACATACGTGTCCTTCCGGGTCGAGCGGGAGGCTGCACAGCGGGCACGGTGGCCGCCCGGCGTTGACGACGTCGAGAGCGCGCTTGGCGAAGGCCCTGGCCTGCGCGCCGGTGAGGCGGACCCGCAGCATCGGGGGCCCGTTCTCTTCGTCCTGGAGCAGCCGCTCCTCGGCCTCGGCGAGGTCCTCCTCGGATTCCGCGTCGAGCTCCACGAGCGCCTGCGCCTCGACGATCATGAGCTGCTCGTCGCCGTCCCAGGCGAGCGCCATGGTGCCGACCCGGAACTCCTCCTCGATGGGGGTGTCCAGCGGGGCGGTGTCGGTGTCCGACGGCGCGACGGCCGGGACGTGGGCGCTGCCGCCGCTACGGCGTACGACCTCGTCGAGCAGTTCGTCCATGCGCTCGGCGAGGGCGGCGACCTGGGTCTTCTCCAGGGCCACGCTGGTCACCCGGGAGCCCTCGGTGGCCTGGAGGAAGAACGAACGGCGTCCGGGCAGTCCGACCGTACCGGCCACGAAACGCTCCGGATGGTCGTAGAGGAACACCTGACGGGACACGTCCTGTCTCCATTGGAATCGTGGGAGCCGTGTGACCACGGCACTGCTGCGACCGCTTCACCCTACTGCGGCGAACGATCACGGTGCGCCCGCACCGCCCCCGACTTCGGCCTCTCCGGCCGGCGGTTCCGCGCGCGGCACGAGGGACGTCAAGTCGCCGGTCTCGCCGAGCCGGACGAGAAACGGCCGCAGTCGTGTGTAGCGGATCGCGGTGATGGAACACGGTTCGACGGAGATCCGCTGGAAGAGGTCCAGGTGAAGTCCGAGTGCGTCCGCGACGAGCGACTTGATGATGTCGCCGTGCGAGCACATGAGGTAGACGGCGTCGGCGCCGTGGTCGCGCTCCACGCGCGCGTTCCACTCGCGTACGGCTTCGGCGGCGCGCGTCTGCATGGCGCGCATGGACTCCCCTCCGGGGAACGCCGCGGCGGAGGGGTGCGCCTGTACGACCTCCATGAGGGGCTCGTCCGCGAGCTCGGCGAGCTTGCGTCCGGACCAGTCGCCGTAGTGGCACTCGCCGATGCGCTCGTCGGTGTGCGGGCTCAGTTCCGGCCGGGCGTCGAGCAGCGGCCGGATCGTTTCCCGGCAGCGCTGGAGCGGACTGGTGACGATTTCGGCGAGGGGCAGTTCGGCCAGCCGGCCGGGGAGCGCGGCGGCCTGTGCGGCGCCGCGCTCGTCGAGGGCGACACCGGGCGTCCAGCCGGCGAGCAGTCCCTCGGTGTTGGCGGTGGATCGTCCGTGCCTGACCAGGATGAGCGTGGGCATGCGGTCCAGCGTAGGCGCACGCGCGCGTGCGGTGTCGTTTCGAGTGACGGGAGACTCGCTTCGTGATCGTCGACTGTGCCATCTACCGCGAGGGACAGCGGACGGAAGGGCCCGAGGACCTCTCCGACGCCCTGGGTGAGGCCCGCACGGCGGGCGGGTTCGTGTGGATCGGGCTGCACGAGCCGACGGAGAGCGAGTTCGACCACGTGACCCGGGAGTTCGGGCTGCACCCGCTGGCCGTCGAGGACGCCCTCAAGGCCCACCAGCGGCCCAAGCTGGAGGTGTACGACGACTCGCTCTTCGTGGTGCTCAAGCCGGTGGCGTACGAGCCGCGGAGCGACACCGTCTCCTCCGGCGAGATCATGATCTTCCTGGGCGACTCCTTCGTGGTGACCGTCCGGCACGGCGAGGGCGCCCCGCTCAAGGCCGTGCGGCACCGGCTGGAGCATGAGCCGGACCTGCTCGGCAAAGGCCCCACGGCTGTGCTGTACGCCGTCGCCGACGCCGCCGTCGACCACTACCTGGACGTGGCGACCGAGTTGCAGACCGACCTGGAGGAGCTGGAGGCGGAGGTGTTCTCGCCGGACGGCGGGGGATCCCGGAACACGGCGTCCCGGATCTACGACTTCAAGCGGCAGGTCCTGGAGTTCCGCCGGGCGACCGGGCCGCTGGCCCCGCCGATGAGCCGCCTGGCGGGCACGGCGTCGTCCGGCGTGGCCGTGCCGTTCGTGGACGACCGGGCCCGGCCGTTCTTCCGCGACGTCAACGACCACCTCACGCGCGTGAACGAGTCCGTGGAGAACCTGGACCGGCTGGTGTCGGACATCCTCTCGGCGCATCTGGCGCAGATGAGCGTCCGGCAGAACGACGACATGCGCAAGATCTCCGCGTGGGCGGCCATGGCCGCGATCCCCACGATGCTGGCGGGGATCTACGGCATGAACTTCGAGCACATGCCCGAGCTGCGCTGGGTCTGGTCGTATCCGGCACTGCTCGTTCTGATGGCGGTCCTGGAGGTGATGGTCTTCCGGCTGTTCAAGCGCCGCGGGTGGTTGTGACCGGGCCGGCTCAGGCGAACTCGGGTTCCGCGGAGGCGGGGCCGCCGAGGGCGTTGCGGCGCTCGGGCGTCGTCAGCGACACCATCCGGCGCCAGCCGCCCATGCGTTCATAGGCGTACACCGCGTGGATGCCCGCCACGAGCACCGCCGACCTGGCCTTGGACCAGCCGAGGATGCGGCCCATGTGTGCCATCACGGCGAGGCTGACGTCCCGGTAGATCCGGATCTCGGCGAGCGCGCACTCGCGCAGGGTGCGCTGGATGGCCCGGCCGTGGCCCGCGTGGGCGAAGCGCAGCAGTTCCTCGTGGCAGTAGGCGAGGTGGTTGTCCTCGTCGTTGGAGATCTGCTTGACCGCGCGGCCGATGCCGGGATGGTCGGCGAAGTGCTTGCGGAGCAGGTCCATCTGCTCGGAGGCGCGCTGCTCGGTGACCCTGCTGTGCGAGAGGTAGGTGACGATGTCCTGGACCGTGAGCCGCTCGTCGCGGTTCAGCCGGGCGTGGGCGAGTCCGATGCCGTTCTTCTCCAGGAGCATGGTGTAGTCGGTCTCCGGCGGGACCGGGACGGGGTCGACGCCCCGCTTCTTCATCAGGGCGTTGAAGATCCGGCCGTGCTTGTCCTCGTCGGCGCCGTGCCGGCTGATCTTGGGGGCGAGTTCACGCTCGGCCTCGGGCACGAGTGCTGCGATGCGGGCGTTCTCCCAGCCGCCCTGGGTCTCGCCGCTCGCGGCGACGGAGCAGAACAGGGCGAAGGACTCGTCGTTGTCGAGGATCTCCTGGAACAGGCTCTTGGCCGAAAGCATCGTGGGCACCTCTCCCGCGCGCGTGGACGTTCTGCGGCATTCCGCAGGTTTCCGCGAAGAACGAGTCAAGTGCGGGGTGAAGAGCACTGCAACAGGTATGAGGGACAACTCCGCCGAATGGAGGACGCCGGAGGGAGGCGTGCCGGGCCCGGCGGGGGCGCTGTGCCGTAACCGACGGCGGGCCGGCGCGTTGTTCCGCGTGACGGCCGTGGCGGGGAAGACCCCCGAGCCCCCACCACGGCCGCTGAAACCTCTAGCTGGCTAGGCGAGTCCGGCCCGCTCCAGGGCCTCCGCGCCGGCCCTCAGGGACGCGAGCCGCTCGTCGAGCGTGAAGCCCGCCGGGGCGAGGGACAGGGTGGTGACCCCGGCCGCTGCATAGGCCTTCATCCGGTCCGCGATCCGGTCGACGGAACCGAGCAGGGTCGTCTTGTCGATCAGGTCGTGCGGCACGGCGGCCGCGGCGCCCTGCTTGTCGCCGGACAGGTACTTGCCCTGGATCTCGGCGGCTTCCCGCTCGTAGCCCATGCGCTGGGCGAGCTGGTTGTAGAAGTTCTGCTTGGGGCTGCCCATGCCGCCGACGTACAGCGCGGTGTAGGGGCGGAAGGTGTCGGCGAGCGTGGCCACGTCCTTGTCGTCGCCCACGGCGAGCGGCAGGGTCGGGCAGACGTCGAACCCGTCAAGGGTCTTGCCGGCCTTCTCGCGCCCGGCGCGCAGGTACTTGATGGTGGTGTCCTCGAGGTGCTCGGCGGACGGGAAGATCAGCAGGGCGCCGTCGGCGATCTCGCCGGTCTGTTCGAGGTTCTTCGGGCCGATCGCGGCGATGTACAGCGGGATGTGCTCGCGCTGCGGGTGCACGGTCAGCTTGATCGGCTTGCCCGGGCCGCCGGGCAGGGGCAGCGTCCAGTGCTGCCCCTCGTAGGACAGGCGCTCGCGGGTCATGGCCTTGCGGACGATCTCGACGTACTCACGCGTGCGTGCCAGCGGCTTGTCGAACTTGACGCCGTACCACCCCTCGGAGACCTGGGGACCGGAGACGCCGAGGCCGAGGCGGAAGCGTCCGCCGGAGAGGGAATCGAGGGTGGCTGCGGTCATGGCCGTCATCGCGGGCTGGCGGGCCGGGATCTGGAAGATGGCGGAGCCGACGTCGATGCGCTCGGTCTGGGCGGCGACCCAGCTCAGTACGGTGGCGGCGTCGGAGCCGTAGGCCTCGGCGGCCCAGCAGACGGCGTATCCGAGGCGGTCGGCCTCCTGGGCGACGGCCAGGTTGTCCGCGTCCATTCCGGCACCCCAGTAGCCGAGGTTGATACCGAGCTGCATGCCGAATCCCCTTACTGATCAGTAACGTGCCTTGCGGAGACCTTAGCGCGGGGGCAGGGGCGGGGTACATGACCACAGCCGGCCTGCCGTTTAGATGTGTGGACAGAAATCATGAACGCGACCCATTGACGCGTCCACGGCAAGTTCGTACCTTCACCTGGAAAGCGCTTTCCATCACCCGTCTTCCGCATGAACGGAGAGGCAAAAGATGAAGCGAGCACTCCCCCTGAGGCTTCACGCGGCCCTCGCCACGATGGCCCTCGCTGCCGCGACCGGCACGCTCGTGTCAATGCCCGAGGCCTCGGCGGCGACCGGCAGCGCCACCGGCTACGCGACACAGAACGGCGGGACCACCGGCGGCGCCGGAGGCCGGACGGTCCGGGCGACGACGGGAACGGCGATCCATCAGGCCCTCTGCGGCCGGGCGAGCACCAGCACCCCGATCACCATCGAGGTCACCGGGACCATCAACCACGCGAACACCAAGAAGGTCTCCGGCGCCGGCTGCGACACCGCCGACGGCGTGATCGAGCTCAAGAAGGTCAGCAACGTGACCCTCGTCGGAGTCGGCAGCGGCGCCCTCTTCGACCAACTGGGCATCCACATCCGCGAATCGAAGAACATCATCGTCCAGAACGTGACCGTCCGGAACGTCAAGAAGTCGGGCTCCCCCACGTCCAACGGCGGGGACGCCATCGGCATCGAGCGCAATGTCCGCAACGTCTGGATCGATCACACCACCCTGGAGGCGTCGGGCGGCGAGTCGGAGGGCTTCGACGGCCTGTTCGACCTCAAGGACAACACCCAGTACGTCACCCTGTCCTACAGCGTCCTGCGCAACTCCGGCCGCGGCGGCCTGGTCGGCAACAGCGAGAGCGACCGGTCGAACGGCTACATCACCTACCACCACAACCGGTACGAGAACATCGACTCCCGCGCCCCGCTGCTGCGCGGCGGCATCGCGCACCTCTACAACAACCACTACGTGCGCCTCAACGACTCCGGCATCAACTCCCGGGCCGGGGCCCGCGCCAAGGTGGACAACAACTACTTCGAGGACTCCAAGGACGTCCTGGGCACCTTCTACACCGACGCGGCCGGCTACTGGCAGGTCGGCGGCAACATCTTCGACAACGTCACCTGGTCCGCCCCGGGCAGCGAGAACCGTCCGGCCGGCCCCGACCCGAAATCAAACACCACGGTCTCCATCCCCTACTCCCACACTCTGGACGAGGCAGGCTGCGTGCCGGCCGTCGTGAGCCGGACGGCGGGCGCGAACAAGGGGCTTCAGGTGTCGGACGGCAGGTGCTGACCCAGCACGACGGGCCGCGGCCGGCTCGGGGCAACGGACCGGCCGCTCCCGTAAATCCGTCGTCCACAGGCACCCACACCGTAGGTTCTGGCCAGTAATCTCGGCGTTCATGGAGCAGAGGCATCTCGGCCGCACCGGCCTTCGTGTGTCCCGGATCGGGCTCGGCACCCTGACCTGGGGACGGGACACCGACGAGCACGACGCCGCGGACCTGATGAAGACGTTCTGGGAAGCGGGCGGGACCCTCGTCGACACCGCGGACGTGTACGGCGACGGCGAGGCCGAGTACCTGCTCGGCAGGCTCATGGACGGCCTGGTTCCGCGCCGTGACCTGATCGTCTCGACCAAGGCCGGCAGCGTGCCGGACCCCGAGCGCCGCTTCGACGGCTCCCGCGGCCATCTGCTCGGCGCACTGGACGGTTCGCTCTCCCGGCTCGGCACCGACTACGTCGACCTGTGGCATGTGCACGCGTTCGACCCGGCCACCCCACTGGAGGAGACCCTCCAGGCGCTCGACCTCGCGGTCTCCAGCGGGCGGGCCCGCTATGCCGCCGTCTCCAACTTCTGCGGCTGGCAGCTGGCCGGCGCCGCGACCTGGCAGCTGGCGGCGCCCGGAACCCGCACCCGGCTGGCCGGTACGCAGCTGGAGTACTCCCTGCTGCAGCGCGGTGTCGAGCGCGAGGTGCTGCCGGCCGCGCTCGAACTGGGCATAGGCCTGCTGCCGTCCTCGCCGCTCGGGCGCGGGGTGCTGACGGGCAAGTACCGGGGCGACACGATGCCGCCGGACTCGCGCGGCGCCTCGGAGCATCTCGCGCCGTTCGTCGCGCCGTACCTCGACGACACGGCGAGCCGCATCGTGGACGCCGTGGCGACCGCGGCCGACGGGCTCGCGGTGACGCCGCTCCAGGTGGCCCTTGCGTGGGTCCGCGACCGGCCCGGGGTGGCCGCGCCGATCGTCGGCGCGCGCAACGCGCAGCAGCTCACCGCGGCGTTGTCAGTGGAGACCCTTAGTCTTCCTGACGAGATCTGCCGGGCGCTCGACGATGTGTCGGCGCCTGTGCACCGCTATCCCGATCACGACTGGAGCACGCTGTGAGCACGGAGCCCGAGACCACGGAGGACGCCGAGCCGGGGCCGCCGGGCGCCGAGAGCACATCGGCCGGTGCGCCCGGCACCGGCGGTGGTGAGACCGGCACCGGGGAGACGGCCGGCACCGGGGGCGGTGACGCCGGAACCGAGGACGGGGCCGGAACCGAGGAGAGGGCCGGGGCCCAACGCGGTGACGCCGGGACTGGGCAGGGGGCCGGTGCGGAGAGCGCCGACACCGGCACCGGGCGGGCGGCCTCAGGGGAAGGAGCCCGGGCCGACACCGAAGGCGGTGACAGCGAAGGCGGTGACGCCGGAACCCCGCGGGTTTCCGAGGCCGAGGCCGAGTTGCGGGCCCAGCAAGCCGAGCGGGAGCGCATCGAGCAGCGCAAGGCCGAGAAGAAGGCGCCGATCGCGAGCGGCACCAAACTGAGCGGCAAGGCCGCCGATCTGCTGGCGGCCGTACGGGCCGTCGAAAGCGGAGAGAAGCCCGCAGCGACGGTGTTCGAAGAGCCACCCGCCGCCCCCCGTCGCTCCGCCCCCGAGCCGGAGCGGCGACCACGGCCCGTGGCACCCCGGCCCGTCTCCACGCCGACGGGCCCCACCCCGGAGGCGGTCCGGGCCGTGCGGCAGGTGCTCGGTGAGGGCGGTGCCCCGGAGGTGCTCGCGCCGCAGGCCGCCGCGGTTCTCGGCGAGGGCGCGGACGACCAGCTGCGCGCCGACCCCTGGCAGTTGCTGCGGATCGCCGGTGTGCGGCCCGAGCAGGCCGACGGTTTCGCCCGGGCCCTGCTCGGCGCCGAGTGCGGCCCGGACGACGAGCGGCGGGGCCGGGCCGTCACCGGCTGGCTCCTGGAGCAGGCGGCGCTGGCCGGGCACACCGTCCTGGAGATGCCCGCACTCCTCGCGGCCCTCTCCCAGCGGGGCGTGCCGGAGCCCGACAGCGCCGTACAGGGCGCGATCGCGGAGGGTGAGGCCCTGGTCTTCCAGGACGCCCTGGAGGGCGAGGCCACTACCCCTGCCCCGGCGGCTGAGGAAGGCGCGGAGGAGGACGAGGAGCGTCCGGTCCGTGTGCTGGTCGGGCTGGAGCGGTACGCACTGGCGGAGGAGAGCCTGGCCGACGGGCTGGCCCGGCTGGTCAACTCGGCGCCCAAGCAGGATGGTTCGGCCGAGGATTGGGAGCGGGCCGCCGCCGCTGCCCAGGGGTCGGCGGCGGAGCTGATCCGCGCGGTCGCCGGACAGGGCCTGGTGCTTCACACCGGCGGGGAGGCGTCCCTGGCCGAGCCTGCGGCCCTGCTGACCGCCGCCAGCTCTCTCGGCCTGCGGGTCTGGGCGGCCACGCACAACCCGATCGGTCGCAACCGTTTCGCGGCCCTGCTGCGGCGGTCCGGCCAGGCGGCGGACGTCCCCGGACAGGCCGGCGAGGCACCCGCCGCCTCCCCCGTCGCCACCGTCTCCGGGCTGCTCGCCGGCCTCGAAGGCCCCGGCCGTGACGCGGACGGAGCCCTCGATCTCGATCTGCTGGTCGTGCTCGACGCGCCCCAGCTGGATGTCGAGACGGCGGCTCTGCTGACCGAGTCGCTGCCGGACGGGGCACGGCTGGTACTGGCCGGCGATCCGGCGGTGCTGTGGTCCGCGGGGCCGGGGCGGGTGTTCGCGGATCTGCTCGCGGCGCGGATCTGCCCCCAGGTGGCCTCGCGGCGGCCGGATCCGGGGCCGCTGGGCGAGCTGGTGTCCGGTATCGGCGTCGGCGAGCTGAACCAGGTCGAGTCCCCCGGCAAGGAGGTCGTGATCGTGCCCGTGCGGGACGCGGCCGAGGCAGTGCGTCGGACGGTGCAGCTCGTCGTGGACTCGGTGCCGCGCGCGATCGGGGTACCGGCCGAGGAGACCCAGGTGATCACCCCCGGGCACGGCGGGGCCGTCGGGACGCGTGCGCTCAACACGGCGCTGAAGGAACGGCTCAATCCGGGCCCGGGCCGCTTCGGCGGCTTCGACCCCGGTGACCGGATCGTCCACTCCCCCGCCCCGGGGCGTGCGCTGCCGGGCCGGGTGGTGACGGCGGACGCCGAGGGGCTGCATCTGTCGTGCCAGGGCGAGGCCGTCGTCGTACCGAGGGAACGGGTGGAGCAGTCCGTGCGGCACGGGTGGGCGCTGACCGCGCACCAGGCCGTGGGAAGCCACTGGCCCGCGGTGGTCGTGGTGCTGCCCGGCGATGCGGCGCAGGCTCTCAGTCGGCCGTGGGTGTACACGGCGTTCGGGCGGGCCGACCGGCATCTGTCCGTGGTGCACGGCGTGGAGCAGGCACTCCCCCGGGCCGTGGCCGAAGTTCGGGCGAAGCCGCGGACGACACGGCTGCCGGTTCTGCTCGCGCCGCAGATCAGCGGCACGTGACGGGGGTGGTGGTCATGGGCACGGGCCCATGACCACCACCCCTGGGGTCGCCGTCGTGCGCGCTCAGCGGCGGTCCGCGTCCAGCGGCTCCAGGTCCTCGTCCTCGTCCAGGTCGCCGGCGAGCTCGTCCTCCAGTTCGTCCGTGTCCTCGTCATCGTCGTCGTCGATCTCGTCGTCGAAGACGGCGCTGACGTCGAAGCGGCAGACCACCTGCTGCGGGTCGACCTGCTCGAACGGTGCCTCCAGCCACTCGCCGGGCTCGGCCGGTTCGTCCGACGCCGTCACCCAGAGCGTGGAGTCGCCCTCCTCCAGCCCGAACTCCTTGTGCCGGGAGGCGATCTCGTCGGGCTCGAACTCGCCGAAGAGCAGCCCGAGCGCGCCGTGCACCGTCCCGGAGGCGGGGGTGCCGTCCTCGCCCTCCGCCGCCTCGATCCGCTGTGCCTGCACCAGCAGGCGCTGAGGCTCGGCGACGGCGTAGTCGCGGCGGATCAGTACGCTCAGCGCGTTCGGTTCCTCGGGGCCCGCGTACGGGGGCAGGGCGTCCTCCGCACCTGGGATCTCGAAGGGCGTGACCTCGTCGTAGCGGTCATAGAGCAGTTCGTCGTACACCTCTGCGGCCGCGGCGAGCTGGTTGAACGCCTCGTAGACCGCCGGGTCGTCCTCTCCCGACCTGCGTTCGACCGCGGCCAGGTGGCGGTCGAGCGCGGTCTTGACCGCCTCGGCGGCGGCGCGTACCTCGGCAGCGGTGGACTGCGCAGCATCAGACATAGTGCAGACGCTATCCGTACCTGGCCCCAGCCCGCACAATAGATGCGATGCCGGAATACGAATTTGTCGACGTGTACGTGCCTCGCGGGGTCTCCCGCAAGGAAACGGCACGTCTGCTGACCGACCACGCGGAGTACGGACACTGGGAGTTGTACCGTCTGAGCCTGCTGCGCGACGGCAGCCGCAGGGTGCGGTTGCGCCGGCGGATCATCCGCCAGGCGCGGGCCACGTGGTGAGCTGGGACGGAGCACGGGAAGAAGACGCATGACGGAGCGGGCCCGCATCGGCGGAGCCCGCTCCGTTCGCGAGGGGCGTCAGGCGGAGGCGCGAGCCTTGCGGTAGAGGATCGCGCCCGCGAGCAGCGCGCCCGCGCCGACCGGGAGTGCGAGGCCGAGCGGCAGATCGCTGCCGGTGCTGGCGAGCTGGGATTCGCCCTCGGGCTGGGTGACGAACTGGGCGCCGGGGTTGTTGACGTGCGAGGAGCCGCCCGGGGTCTCGCCACCGGTGGAGGGCGTGGTGCCCGGATTGCCGGAGTGACCGGGATCGCCGGGGTGACCAGGCTGTCCGGGCTCACCAGGAGTGCCGGGGTGACCGGGCTCACCCGGTTTTCCGGGGGTCCCCGCGTCGCCCGGGTCACCGGGGTTCCCCGGCTGGCCCGGCTCGTGGCCGCCGGGCGGGGTGCCGTGCTGTCCGCCGCCACCGTTGGAGCAGTCGTTGGCCGTGCTGGGGTTGCCGACGCCGATGACGTCGACGCTGTTGCCGCAGACGTTCACCGGTACGTGGACCGGCGCCTGGACGTGATTGCCCGAGCCGACGCCGGGCGAGTCGGTGGCGTGCCCGCCCGCGTGGGAGCCGCCCTCGCCGCCGTGTTCGCCGTATCCCCCCGCCGACGATCCACCGCCCTTGTTGGCGCACGAGTTGCCCACCGACGGGTTGAGCAGACCGACGATGTCGACCGTGTTCCCGCACACGTTGACCGGTGCGTGGACCGGCGCCTGCACCGAGTTCCCGGACAGCACGCCGGGCGAGCCCGACGCCGAGCCCTGAGCGCCCGAGGCGGCGTGAGCGGAGCCGCCCGCGGCGGCGATCACGCCGGTCGCGGCCGCCACGGTCATCAGACCCTTGCGGGTGACCTGTCGCATTTACTGAATACCTGCCTTCGACCGTGTCTCGAATTCTTCTCGAATTCCCGAAAGAAGCGTTCGGTCCCGGAGCGCATGGCACGCGCTCCGGGACCGATGGCTCTGGACTCCCCTCAGTGAGGGGGAAGCATCACTTGTTGATGCAGGTGTTGCCGAAGGCGGGGTTCAGCAGCCCGATCACGGAGACCGTGTTGCCGCAGACGTTCACCGGGACGTGAACGGGCACCTGGACAACGTTGCCGGACAGGACGCCCGGGGAGTGCACGGCGGCACCCTGAGCACCCGAGTCGGCGACGGCCAGGCCCGCGCCCGCGAGAACCAGCCCACCGGTGGCAGCCGCAGCAGCGACGACCTTCTTGATCATTATTCCTCCTAGTTGGCAAAGCGACCCATCTTGCGATCGCATTACCTGTAACGAGGAGGGAGTAATGAGGCTACTAGCTTATGGTCGCATTCACTCTTCCCAGTCGATTCCGTACGCGCGAGCGAATACCACCGTGCGCGGGGGCGGTTTCAGGACGCGTCGATGAAGCGGTCGAGCACCCGCACGCCGAACCGCAGGCCCTCCACCGGCACCCGCTCGTCCACGCCGTGGAACATGCCGGCGAAGTCCAGCTCCGGCGGCAGCTTCAGCGGCACGAAGCCGAACCCGCGGATGCCCAGGTCGTCGAAGGACTTCGCGTCCGTCCCGCCGGAGAGCATGTAGGGGATCGCCTTGGCGGTCGGGTCCTCGGCCAGCAGCGCGGACTGCATCGCCCCGACGAGCGCCCCGTCGAAGGTGGTCTCGACGGCCTTGTCGGCGTGGACGTCCTCGCGCCGCACCTTCGGGCCGAGGATCCGGTCGAGGTCGGTGAGGAACTCCTCCTCGTGTCCGGGCAGGAACCGACCGTCGATGTGGGCGGTCGCCTCGCCCGGGATGACGTTGACCTTGTAACCGGCACCGAGCTGCGTGGGGTTGGCCGTGTTGCTCAGGGTCGCGCCGATGAGCTTGGCGATGCCGCCGAGCTTCGCGAGGGTCGACTCCATGTCCTCCGGGTCGAGTTCGGTGCCGAACGCGTCACCGAGCTCGTCGAGGAAGGCGCGGGTGGTCTTGGTGACCCGCACCGGGAACTTGTGCCGCCCCAGCCGTGCGACGGCCTCCGACAGCTCGGTGATCGCGTTGTCCCGGTGGATCATCGACCCGTGCCCTGCCGTGCCGGCCACGGTGAGCTTCATCCAGTGCATGCCCTTCTCGGCCGTCTGGATGAGGTACAGCCGCCGCTGCTCGCTCACGGTGAAGGAGAATCCGCCCACCTCGCTGATCGCCTCGGTGACGCCCTCGAACAGGCCGGGGTGATTGCGCACGAGGTGCTTGGCGCCGTAGGTGCCACCGGCCTCTTCGTCGGCGAGGAACGCGAGGACGATGTCGCGCGGGGGCTTGCGCCCGCTGCGCAGCCGGTCGCGGACGACCGCGAGGGTCATCGCGTCCATGTCCTTCATGTCGACGGCCCCGCGGCCCCACACGCAGCCGTCGGCGACCTCGCCGGAGAAGGGGTGGTGGGTCCAGTCGTCGGCGTTGGCCGGCACGACGTCGGTGTGGCCGTGGATGAGGAGCGCGGGCCGGGAGGGGTCCTCGCCCTCGATGCGGGCCACCGTGGAGGCGCGGCCCGGGTGGGACTCGAAGATCTGCGGTTCGAGCCCGACCTCGGCGAGCTTCTCGGCGACGTACTCGGCCGCCTTCCGCTCACCGGGACCCGAGTGGTCGCCGTAGTTGCTGGTGTCGATCTGGATCAGCTCGCGGCAGAGGTCCACGACCTCGTCCTCGCCGGTGACGCTCCTGGCCGTGTCCGTCTCGCTCACGTGCTTCCTCCCGGTGTCACTGCTGGTGGGTCCCCCTCATCCTCCCTCTCCCCGGCCCGCACCCCAAGAGCGCTCCCGGCCCGTCACACGCCGTTCACGCCCGGCCGGGCGCCGACGGGGGGTGATCGGCCACCCCCGAGAGCCTGGTAATGTTTACGTCGTCGCCGCGGGGAGAACCCACGCGACAGACACCTTGTCCGGGTGGCGGAATGGCAGACGCGCTAGCTTGAGGTGCTAGTGCCCTTTATCGGGCGTGGGGGTTCAAGTCCCCCCTCGGACACATGAGGCTGAGGGCCGTGACCGCGAGGTCACGGCCCTTGTGCGTTGCCGCGGAGAGGTGACCATGACCAGGCGTTCCTGCCCCTGCGGGCTCCCCGAGACCTACGAGGCCTGCTGCGGCCGCTACCACTCCGGGGCCTCCGCCGCGCCCACCGCGGAGGCGCTGATGCGGTCGCGTTACTGCGCCTTCGTGAAGGGGGACGCCGGATACCTGCTGCGGACCTGGCATCCGAGGACGCGGCCCGGGACGCTGGAGCTGGATCCGGGGATGAAGTGGACCGGGCTGGAGATCCTGGGGACGACCGGCGGATCCGCGTTCCACAACACCGCGACCGTGGAGTTCCGGGCGTCGTACCGGGGTGGCTCGCTGCACGAGCGGAGCGGCTTCGAGCGGGTCGACGGGGCCTGGGTCTATGTCGACGGCGAGTTTCCGGCCTAGGGCCTGTCTGACAAATGATTACCCCGTGGACTCGCGGAGCCAGAGGATCAAGGAAGCCAGGACAACTCCGGCACGGTAGCGGTCGCCGAGCTTGTCGAACCGGGTCGCGATCGCGCGGAACTGCTTGAGGCGGGCGAAGCATCGTTCGACGACGTTGCGGTCGCGGTAGGTGACCTTGTCGAAGGCCGGCGGCCGGCCGCCGAGGGCTCCGCGTCGGTGGCGGTTCGCCGCCTGGTCGCGGCGCTCGGGGATCGTGGCAGCGATGCCCCGGCGCCTCAGCAGATGGCGGATGGCCCTGCTGGAATACGCCTTGTCACCCAGCACACGGTCCGGTGTCGTGCGCGGGCGGCCCGTGCCGAGGCGCGGGGTGCGGATGCCGTCGAGGACCTGGCCGAACGCCGTCGCGTCGTTGACGTTGCCGGGCGTGAGCACAATCGACAGGGGCAGGCCCCGGCCATCGACGGCGAGATGGACTTTGGTGGTCAGTCCGCCTCGGGAGCGGCCGAGGGCCTGGCGCGCCTGCGAGCGGCCCGGATCTTCCAGTGCGTCCCCGTTCACATCCCCTTTTTGCGGGCGCCGACTGCGTGCTGGTGGGCTCGGTTGATGGTGGAGTCGACGGAGACGGTCCATTCCACCCGGCCCACCGCGTCATCGCGGACCTGAACGTGCTCCAGCAACCGTGCCCAGGTGCCGTCCGCCTCCCAGCGGGCGAACCGCTCGTAGACGGTCTGCCACGGCCCGAACCGGTCGGGAAGATCCCGCCACGGAGCCCCGGTCCGCAGCCGCCACAGCACCCCGTTGACCACCTGCCGGTGATCACGCCACGGACGGCCCCGTCCGTCCACCTGAGGCAAAAGGGGCTCTATCCGCCTCCATGCCGCATCCGTCAACTCACCTCGACCTGCCACAAGATCAATTATCAGACCGGCTATAGAGTCCTGCCCGTGGCGAATCATCAGGACGAGACCAGGACGGCCTACGACGGTGTCGTCGAGCTGTACGCATCGCTGTTCGCAAACCGGCTGGAAACACAGCCTTTCTCCCGGGCCATGATCGGCACCTTCGCCGAACTGGTGCGCGCGACGGGCAACCTGCGGACAGCGGACGTCGGGTGCGGGCCCGGACATCTGACAGCCATGCTGCACGAACTCGGCCTGGACGCCTTCGGACTAGACCTTGCCCCCGGCATGGTCGACCACGCCCGGCAGGCCCATCCGGCGCTGCGCTTCCAAGAGGCGCGGATGGAATCCCTGCCGATCGAGGACGCCGCGCTCGGCGGCGTACTGGCCCACTACTCAATGATTCACACCCCTCCGGGGGAACTACCGGAGCTGCTCGCCGAACAGGTACGCGTCCTGGCACCGGACGGTCTGCTCCTGGTCTCCTTCTTCGGGACCGACGGACAAGAACCGGTCCGGTTCGACCACAAGGTGGCGCCCGCCTACAGCTGGCCGGTGGATCGCCTCGCCGAACTGCTGGGCGATGCTGGGCTCGATCCCTTCGCCCGGCTGCTCCACGATCCATCCTCTGATCGGGGCTTCCTCGACGCCCATCTACTGGCCCGCCGTTCGTAGCCACTGCCCAGTCCCCCCAGCCGATCGGCGCACCTCCGGATTGCCAGCTCAGCCGAATCTCGCTGATCAGACCGGAATTGTCAGACACCCCCTAGGGAGGGCAGGTCTCCCGCGGCCGCCGACATGCTCGAGGCGACCGCGGCGATCGCCGAGTAGATGCTACGGCGCCAGGATGTCGAGTTCCTGGAGGGCGCCGACCGTGATCTCGCGAGTCAGTTCCTCCGCGCGGCCGGCGTCGCCCGCGCGGACCGCTTCGGCGACCTGGACGTGCAGGGTGACGGCCGCCGGGTCGGGGTCCTCGAACATCACGTCGTGCTGGGTGCGGCCGGTCAGGACCTCGGCCACGACGTCACCGAGGCGGGCGAACATCTCGTTGCCGGAGGCCTCCAGGATGACGCGGTGGAAAGCCACGTCGTGCAGGAGGTAGCCCTCCAGTTTGTGACCGCGTGAGTGGGCGACCATGCCGAGGGCGCACTCGGTGAGTTCGGCGCACTGCTCGGACGTGGCGTGCCGGGCGGCCAGGCCGGCCGCGACGGGTTCGATTGCCGAGCGCAGCACCGTGAGGGACCGCAGCTGCCGGGGACGGTCGGCGCCGGCCAGACGCCAGCGGATGACCTGCGGGTCGTAGACGTTCCACTCGGACTTCGGGCGGACCGTCACGCCGACGCGGCGGCGTGACTCGACCAGGTACATGGACTCCAGGACGCGGACCGCCTCGCGCATCACGGAGCGGGACACGTCGAAACGCTGGGCGAGTTCGTCGGTGCGCAGGACGCTTCCCGGCGGATACTCACCCGCCGTGATCTCGGGGCCGAGGGTGTCCAGTACGTGGCCGTGCAGCCCCCGGCCCGCTGTGCTCATGCACTCAGCGTACGGGGTAGATCACGGAGACAAAAAGTCAGACTTATTCATGACGGCCCCTTGAATTCGTCGTACCTAATGGGTTTCAGTTGCGTCGACATCACGTGTCGACCTCGGACAGCAGACAGTGAGGCAGCGATGAACACCCCCCATGTCGTCGTGGTCATGGGCGTAGCGGGCACCGGCAAGACCACCATCGGTCCCCTGCTCGCGGCCCGGCTCGGCGTTCCGTACGCCGAGGGCGACGACTTCCACCCGCAGGCCAACATCGCCAAGATGTCGGCCGGTACCCCGCTCACCGACGAGGACCGCCTGCCCTGGCTCGACGCCATCGGCACGTGGGCGCACGGGCGGGCCGGGCACGGCGGAGTGGTCAGCTGCTCGGCACTGAAGCGGTCGTACCGCGACCGGCTGCGGGCCGCCGCGCCCGGCGTGGTCTTCGTGCACCTCACGGGTGACCGCGCGCTGGTCGAGGACCGGATGTCGCACCGGCAGGGGCACTTCATGCCCACGGCGCTGCTCGACTCCCAGTTCGCCACGCTCCAGCCCCTCGCGGCGGACGAGGCGGGGGTCGGGGTGGACG
>NZ_POUC01000118.1 GCF_002891435.1 Streptomyces cahuitamycinicus | reverse complement strand
ATCCCGCCCGGCTGCGCGCCTACCTGACACAGGCTCAGTTCTCCGGCACTCCGCTGACCACGCCCGAGCTGCTGGACGCTACGGCGACACTGCTGGACCACTGGACCCTCGGCGCACAGGAGAGTGCGGCGCTCGCCCGGCTGCTGGCCCGCGCCGAGGGGCTGCGGCCGGCCGGCCGGGTGACCGACCGGCTGGGCCGCGGCGGCCAGGCCTACGTGAACGACTCCCGCGGCCTCCGCCGCATGCTGATCATGGATCCGGCCACCGGTGCCGTCCTCGGGCTGGAGAGCACCTTCACCGAGCCGGAGCCCGCGTACGGCGTCGAGGAGGGTGACGTCATGTCGTACAGCGCATGGATGCGCTGATCACACCCCGATGACGGCGAGTTGCCGGGCGGCGGCCTCCACGGCCTGCTCCAGCGGCGTGGCGATGGTCATCGGACCGACCCCGCCCGGCACCGATGTGATCAGCGAGGCCCGCTCCACGGCGGAGTCGAAGTCGACATCCCCGACGTCCCCGACGCTGTACCCGGCGTCGATCACCAGGGCGCCGGGCCTGCCGCGGTGCGCCGGGCGGGTGCGGTGCCGTTCATGAGACGCGCCTGCGACATGATCCACTCCTGGGCCGATGTGCTGCTTCGCCCAGGCGCACGGCATCGACCTCCGCGGGGCCGCCCCGGTGTGGGCCCACCTTCAGCGCCGGTCACGCCCCGGCCCCACCCTGACGGAGCCCGGTGGGCCCACTGCTACTCGTCCCAGGCCTGGACCAGGGTCTGCTCGGCGATCTTGCCGTCGCGCAGCCCGATCATGGACTCGGACAGGACGCGCACCCCGTCCGCGTACTCGCAGCTTTCGCTGTAGGCGGCCTCGTCACCCTGGATGACGCACCGCTCCAGCTTGTGCGACATGTCCCGGCTGTAGACGTCCTCCAGCATCCGGCCGATCTCGTCCCGGCCGTGCAGGACCTTGGGGTGGCTGGGCTGCGTCGTGCGGTCCACGATGCGCAGCTCCGCATCGTCGGCGTACAGCGAGAGCAGCATGTCCGGGTTCTGCCCTTCCAGGCCCCGGCGCAGCGTCTCTCGGTCGAAGGCGGGTTCTGCCGCTGTTCCCATGACGACTCCCTTCGAAGGGCCGCGACCCGGCGGGAGCGGGCCGCGAAAGGCCTCTCCTCCCGAGGCTCCTCCGGCCCGGCCCCCTCGGCAAGCGCTGGGCTGATGGGTGAGGCAGACCGCCCGCCCGTGTCCGCCGGGGGCCCGCCCGCGTTGCGAAACGTATGATCTCAAGACGACGTATGGTCGCCGCCGTTGCTCTCGCCGTTGGGCGTCACCGGCCTCGCCGCGCCGATGGCGAACGCGGCCGACGCGGAAGCGAAGAGCCCGCTCAGCCCGATGACCACGCTCGACTCGCTGACCGTGAGCGACATCCCCGCCGCGCACAAGGACGAGATCCCGCGGCCCTCCTCGCAGCTCGCCGGGCTCAACCGCCTCAACGACCTCGACCAGCTGAACCAGGCCGTCGGTCTGGTCTCCCCGGTCTTCGGCTTCCTGCCGAACGTGCGCTGACCGCAGCGTGTGCGTGAGGGCCGCCCGCACCCGGGCGGCCCTCACGCACGCCCGGGCTCAGTCCGCCGTGGCCAGGAACTGCGTCGCCGCCAGCTCCGCGTAGAGCGGATCGGCCGTCACGAGCTCACGGTGCGTGCCGACGGCCCGGACCCGGCCCGCGTCCATCACCACGATCCGGTCGGCCATCGTCACCGTCGACAGCCGGTGCGCCACCACGAGGACCGTGGTAGTACGGGCCACGTCCGCGACGGTGTCGCGCAGCGCCGCCTCGTTCACCGCGTCCAGCTGCGAGGTCGCCTCGTCGAGCAGCAGCAGCCGGGGCCGGCGCAGCAGCGCGCGGGCGATGGCGACGCGCTGGCGCTCGCCGCCCGACAGCTTGGTGCCGCGGTGCCCCACGAGTGTGTCGAGGCCGGCGGGCAGCCGGGAGATGAGGCCGTCGAGCCGGGTCGTCTTGAGCACCCGCGCCAGGGCGTCCGCGTCCGCCTCCGGATTGCCCAGCAGCAGGTTGTCCCGCAGGGAGCCCGACAGGACGGGCGCGTCCTGCTCCACGTAGCCGATCGCGGCGCGCAGCCGGGACAGCGCCCAGTCGTCCAGGTCCCGCCCGTCCAGCGTGATCACACCCGACTCGGGCTCGTAGAACCGTTCGATCAGGGAGAAGACGGTGGTCTTGCCCGCTCCGGAGGGGCCGACGAACGCCGTCATGCCCTGCGCCGGCACGGTGAACGTCACCCCGTGGTGTACGTAGGGCAGGTCGTCGGCATAGCGGAAGCGGACGTCGTCGAAGGCGAGGGCGGCGGGCTGCGCGCCGGTCGAGGGCAGCGGCGCGGCATCGGCGGCCGGCTCGGCGGGCAGGCGCAGCGCCTCCTCGATGCGGGTGAGGGCCGCGGCGCCCGTCTGGTACTGCGTGATGGCGCCGACGACCTGCTGTATCGGGGACATCAGATAGAAGACGTACAGCAGGAACGCGACCAGTGTGCCCACGTCGACCGCGCCGGTCGCGACCCGCGCGCCGCCCACGGCGAGCACCGTGATGAAGGCGACCTGCATGGACAGCCCCGCGGTGTTGCCCGCGGCCGCCGACCACTTGGCGGCCCGCACGCTCTGCCGCCACGACTCCTGGGCCGCCTCGTGCAGCGTCCGCTCCTCGCGGTGCTCCGCGCCGGACGCCTTAACGGTGCGCAGGGCGCCGAGGATCCGTTCCAGCGAGGCACCCATGACACCCACCGCGTCCTGCGCCTGCCGGCTCGCCTTGTTGATGCGCGGCACGATCACCCCGAGAATCACACCCGCGCCCAGGATGACGGCCAGGGTGACGCCCAGCAGCACGGCGTCCACCAGGCCCATCATCACCACCGTGGCGACGAGCGTGAGCCCGCCCGTGCCCAGGCCGACCAGTGAGTCGGTGGTGACCGCGCGCAGCAGGGTGGTGTCGGAGGTGATGCGGGCCATCAGGTCCCCCGGTTCGCTGCGGTCCACGGCCGTGATCCGCAGGCGCAGCAGATACGACGACAGGGCACGCCGCGCGCCGAGCACCACCGACTCGGCGGTGCGGGTCAGCACGTACGAACCCAGCGCGCCCACCGCCGCGTTGGTCACGACCAGGGCCGACATCGCCAGCAGGGCGCCGGTGATGGCCCGCTCGTGCGAGAGGTCGTCGATCAGCTCCCGCGCCACCAGCGGCAGAAGCAGTCCGGTCGCCCCGGTGACCAGCGAGAGCAGCGCCCCCGCGAACAGGGACCAGCGGTGCGGGCGTACATATGCGAGGAGCTGCCGCCACGCGGGTGTGGCCATCTCGGTCCCTGCGATGCTCACGGCGCTCCCTCGGCGTCGGCGGAGCGTTCAGGCTACGACGCCGCCGACCCGCCCGGCCTGCCCTTTCCGCCCTTTCCCGGCCGAGAAGGGTGGCCGATCCGCGTCCCTTACCGATCAGTCGCGCGTAGGGTCGGAGAGGAACGGACCCGGCCGACGAAGGAGTCAGCACCATGGCCCAGGAAGTACGCGGCGTGATCGCCCCCGGCAAGGACGAGCCGGTGCGGATCGAGACGGTCCTGGTGCCCGATCCCGGACCGGGCGAGGCGGTGGTGCGGGTGCAGGCCTGCGGGGTGTGCCACACCGATCTGCACTACAAGCAGGGCGGCATCAACGACGAGTTCCCGTTCCTGCTGGGCCACGAGGCCGCCGGCGTGGTCGAGGCGGTCGGCGCCGGCGTCACCGACGTCGAGCCCGGTGACTTCGTGGTCCTCAACTGGCGCGCGGTGTGCGGGAAGTGCCGGGCCTGTCGGCGGGGGCGGTCCTGGTACTGCTTCGACACCCACAACGCGCAGCAGAAGATGACCCTCGCCTCGACCGGCCAGGAGTTGTCCCCGGCCCTGGGTATCGGTGCCTTCGCGGAGAAGACGCTGGTCGCGGCCGGGCAGTGCACCAAGGTCGACCCGCGCGTCGCCCCGCAGGTGGCCGGGCTGCTGGGCTGCGGTGTGATGGCCGGCATCGGCGCCGCGATCAACACCGGGAACGTCGGCCGGGGCGACTCGGTCGCCGTGATCGGCTGCGGCGGTGTCGGTGACGCGGCCATCGCCGGATCGCAGCTGGCCGGAGCAGCGACGATCATCGCCGTCGACATCGACGACCGCAAGCTGGAGACCGCCCGCTCCATGGGCGCCACCCACACCGTCAACTCGCGTGAGAACGACCCGGTCGAGGCGATCCGCGAGCTCACCGGAGGCTTCGGCGCCGACGTCGTCATCGAGGCCGTCGGCCGCCCGGAGACGTACAAGCAGGCTTTCTACGCCCGTGACCTCGCCGGCACGGTCGTCCTCGTCGGCGTCCCCACCCCCGAGATGAAGCTCGACCTGCCGCTGCTCGACGTCTTCGGCCGCGGCGGCGCCCTGAAGTCGAGTTGGTACGGCGACTGCCTGCCCTCCCGCGACTTCCCCATGCTGATCGACCTGCATCTGCAGGGGCGTCTGGACCTCGGCGCGTTCGTCACGGAGACCATCCGGCTCGACGAGGTGGAGAAGGCGTTCGATCGGATGCACCACGGCGACGTGCTGCGCTCGGTGGTGGTGCTGTGATGACGACCCGCATCGAACACCTCGTCACCTCCGGGCAGTTCAGCCTCGACGGCGGCACCTGGGACGTCGACAACAACGTGTGGATCGTCGGCGACGACCACGAGGCGATCGTCATCGACGCCGCCCACGACGCCGACGCCATCGCCGAGGCAGTCGGGGACCGCCGGCTCACGGCCATCGTGTGCACGCACGCCCACAACGACCACATCGACGCCGCCCCCGCCCTCGCCGAGCGCACCGGCGCCACCATCTGGCTTCATCACGACGACCTGCCGCTGTGGAAGCAGACCCACCCGGACCGCGAGCCGGACGCCTGGCTCGTCGACGGCCAGGTCATCGAGGCCGGCGGCGCCGACCTGCGGGTCCTGCACACCCCGGGGCACGCGCCCGGCGCCGTCTGCCTCTACGAACCGGGGCTCGGCACCGTCTTCACCGGCGACACCCTCTTCCAGGGCGGCCCCGGTGCCACCGGCCGCTCCTTCTCGCACTTCCCGACGATCATCGACTCGATCCGCGACCGGTTGTTCACCCTGCCGCCCGAAACGACGGTCCGCACCGGCCACGGCGACTCCACGACCATCGGCGCGGAGGTCCCGCACCTGGAGGAATGGATCACCCGAGGCCACTGATCACGTGTCGCCCGTAAAGGCGACAGAAGATGTCCGGCTTACCCGTCACCCTGTAGGCGACAAGCAGCCACGGTCACAGGAGGTCGGACATGTCAGCTCCGTTGCAGGGCAAGGTCGCACTGGTCGCCGGTGCGACCCGGGGTGCCGGGCGGGGGATCGCCGTCGAGCTCGGCGCGGCCGGCGCCACGGTCTACGTCACCGGCCGCACCACCCGCGCCCGCCGCTCGGAGTACGACCGCCCGGAGACCATCGAGGACACCGCCGACCTGGTCACCGCCGCCGGCGGCCGGGGTATCGCCGTCCCCACCGACCACCTGGACCGGGCGCAGGTCCGGGCGCTCGTGGACAGGATCGCGGACGAGCAGGGCCGCCTCGACGTCCTCGTCAACGACATCTGGGGCGGCGAGATGCTCTTCGAGTGGGACACCCCGCTGTGGGAGCACGACCTCGACAACGGCCTGCGCCTGCTCCGGCTCGCGATCGAGACGCACGCCGTCACCAGCCACCACGCCCTGCCCCTGCTGCTGCGCAACCCCGGCGGCCTGGTCGTCGAGGTCACCGACGGCACCGCCGACTACAACGCCGAGAACTACCGCGTGAACTTCTTCTACGACCTCGCCAAGGCGTCCGTCCTGCGCATGGCCTTCGCCCTCGGCCATGAACTCGGCCCGCGCGGCGCCACCGCCGTCGCCCTCACCCCCGGCTGGCTGCGCTCGGAGCTGATGCTGGACGGCTTCGGGGTGAGCGAGGAGAACTGGCGCGACGCCCTGGAACGCGTTCCCCACTTCGCCATCTCGGAGACCCCGCACTACGTGGGCCGGGCGGTGGCCGCGCTCGCCGCGGACGCGGACGTGGCGCGCTGGAACGGCCGGTCCCTGTCCAGCGGCGGCCTGGCCCAGGAGTACGGCTTCACCGACCTCGACGGCAGCCGCCCGGACGCCTGGCGCTACCTCGTCGAGGTCCAGGACGCGGGCAAGCCCGCGGACGTCACCGGATACCGGTGACGCGGACGCGCTCGGCATCTGGTCGGGCGTGATCGACCCTCTATGTGTAGGTATGTCCACGGTGCGCCGGTGGGGTATGTCACTGTTCCGTCGCAGCCCCGCCGACGGCACAACCGGAACCGTTCCCCGGCCGTCTAGCTGGCAGACACCGCAGACCCGCTTTCGCGAAAGGGCATGACCAGCCATGGGGGACGTACGCAGACGGAGCGCCGTCGCACTGGGTATCACCGGTCTGGTGGCACCGCTCACGCTCGCACTCGGCGCCACGCCGGCGCAGGCCGCGAGCTGCACCACACAGGCCGGCCCGTACCAGAAGAAGGTCGAGAAGTTCCTCGGCCGTCCGGTCGACGGCAAGCAGTCCGCCGCCGACTGCAAGGCCATCCGCGCCTTCCAGACCAAGCACGGCATCTCCCCGAACGCCGGCTACGCCGGGCCCGTCACCTGGGGCGTGATGGACCTGATGCAGAAGCAGAAGGCCGTCGGGAAGAACCCCAACAAGGACGGCAAGTGCCCGGTGAACAAGGGCCGGATCGCCTGCGTGAACCTGACGCTCCAGCTGAGCTGGATCCAGGACGGCAAGAAGCTCGTCTACGGCCCCGTCCCGGTCCGCACCGGCCGCAACGGGTACGAGACCCGCACCGGCCTGAAGAAGATCTACTGGCGCAACATCGACCACGTCTCGTCCATCTACGACGTGCCGATGCCCTACGCCCAGTTCTTCGACGGCGGCCAGGCCTTCCACTCGGTCGGCGTCAGCATGTGGAACCCGCCGGGCTCGCACGGCTGCGTCAACATGACCAAGACCGACGCCAAGAAGTACTGGTCGCTGCTGAAGAAGAACGACGACGTCTTCGTGTACGGCCGCAAGCCGGGCACCTGATACCGGGCACCCGGCTCGCGCCCTGCGTTCCCTACCGGGGAGCGTCCCCGAAGTCCGGGATCTCCAGCCTGACCCCGCCCTGCCGCGCCGACTCGTGCGCGACGATGCCCGGCAGTGTGTAGCGGGCGGCCACCCACGCGTTCACCGACGGCAGGGCGCGCGTGTTGACGGCGGTCACGAAGTCGTCCACCAGGAAGTGGTGGCTGCCCTCGTGGCCGTTGTGGAGGTTGTCGAACTCCCGCGGCAGCCGCGCCCGGTCGTGCACGGGCGCCGACCCGGAGGTGAAGGCGGCCCGCAGCTCCGGCGCGATGTGCTGGAGCGAGGGATCGTCGGGCGCCATGGTGGGCTTGGGCTCCAGCAGTTCGCTGATGTCCTTCACCCCCTGCTTGTCCTGCCACAGGGCGACCGTGGCGAGCTGCTCCATGCTCGCCTCGGTACCGAAGAAGCGGAAGCGCGACTCCCGTATGTGCGAGGGATAGCCGACCCGCCGGAACTCGTTCGTGCGGAACGAGCCGCCGCCCGCCACCTCGAAGAGTGCGGTGGCGTTGGAGACGTCGTTGCCGAACTGGCTGACGTCCTTGTCGAAGACGCCGTCGCCCCGGTCGTCGACGACACCGATCGCCGACACGCTCACCGCGTGCGTCTGCCAGGCGCCCAGCACCCCGCCGACCGCGTGCGTCGGGTACAGCAGCGGGGGATAGCTGGCGGTCGCCTTCCAGTTCTCGCCGCCGCTGTACTGGTAGGCCTCGTAGAACCCGAGGTCCATGTCGTGGACGTAGTCGCCCTCGGCGTAGAAGAGCCGCCCGAAGGCGCCCTCGGCGATCTGGTTGCGGGCGTGGACCGTGGCCGGGTTGTACTCGCTGGTCTCGCCCATCATGTAGGTCAGCCCGGTGGCTTTGACCGCGTCGATGATCGCCGCGATCTCCTCCGTGCTGATGGCCATGGGGACGGCGGAGTACACGTGCTTGCCGGCGTTCAGGCCCTGGAGCACCAGCGGCCCGTGCGTCCAGCGCTGGGTGAAGATCGCGACGGCGTCGACGTCCTCCGACTCCAGCATGGCCTGGTAGGACGGGAAGGTGCCCGCCAGCCCCTGGGCGGAGGCGAGTTGGGCGGCCCTCTCGGGCAGCAGGTCGGTGACGTAGACGTCGCCGACGCCGGGGTGGGCCTGGAACAGGGTGGCGAACTGGCCCGAGAACTGTCCGGCGCCGACGATGCCGATGGAGAACGTCATGGAGCGCGTGCCCTTCACTGGGAGAGGATGAGGTTGATCTGGTCGTTGGTCTGATCGAGGCTGCTCACGGGCTTTCCGTTGCCGTAGATGTCTTCCATCGCGGGCGCCATCAGCGCCGTCATGTCCGCGGAGTAGCTGGCGATCGGGTACGAGAAGGTCCGGGAGTGCTTCTTGTCGGCCACCGGTTCGGTGAACGCCGAGACGTCGATGCCCTTCTTCCGGTACGCGGCGACGGCGGCCTCGGTCCCGGCCGGGGTGGCGGGGAAGACGACGCCGTACCTGCCGACGACGCTCTGGCACTCGTCCGAGGCCAGATAGGCCACCCACTTCTTGGCCCCCGCCTTGTTCTTGGAGGCCTTGGTGACGGAGTCGGCGAGGCCGTTCATCATCGTGGCGCGCTTGCCGGTCGGGCCGACCGGAGTCAGGGCGGTCTTGATGTCCCTGCCCTTGAAGCCCGCGTAGGTGGAGATCATCCAGGCCCCGTCGAACGCGGTGGCCGCCTTCCCCGCCGCGACCTGCGTGTTCTGCTGGTTGGACTGGATGTTGTAGTCGGACAGCGGCGGCATGTAGCCCTTCGCGGCCAGACCGAAGTACCACTTGACGACCGACTGGAAGGTTTCGCTGTCGTACTGGTACTCGGTGCCCCAGCGCGGCTTGTCCAGGTAGCTCCATCCGGCGGAGGCGGCGAAGTTGCTCCACTGCGTCTGGCCGTCGCCGAAGCCGCCGCCGCCCGTGGCCAGGCCATACACCCTGACGTTGTTCTTGTCGAAGCCCGGCTCGTCGCCCCGCTTGCCCTTCTTGTCGATCGTGAGATGGGCGATGGCCTTCTCGAAGGTGCCGCCGTCCTTCGGATTCCAGGACAGGTCGCCCAGCTGTTCGGCGGTGAGCCCGGCGTCCTTGGCCATCTTCCCGTTGTAGAACAGCGCCACCGTGTCCCAGTCCTTGGGGGCGCCGTACCGGTGTCCGTCCTTCCCGATCCAGTTGGCGGCGAGGCCCGGCTGGTAGTCGGAGTTCTTGATGCCGAGGTCGTCGAGCGGTTCGAGGACCTTCAGATCGGCGAACTGGCCGAAGTTCTGGATGTGGTCGGTGAACACGTCCGGCTGGGTGCCCGCGATGAACCCGGCGGTGAGCTTGGTCCAGTAGTCGCTCCAGCCCAGCTGCGTGATCTTCACCTTGAGTCCGGGGTTCTCCTTCTCGAACCCCTTGGCGCAGGCCTGGTAGGCGGGCAGCTGATTGGCGTCCCACAGCCAGTACGTGACGGTGTTCGCGGAGGAACCGGCCGCGCCGCCCTGGGCGCATCCGCTGACCAGGGACAGCGCCAGCGCTCCGGTCGCCGCGACGAGCGGACGAAGTCGAATTCGCATCACAGTCCCCTTACTTGATCCCGGTGAAGCCGATGGAGCTGACGATGCGGCGGGCGAAGCAGGCGAACAGCACCAGCATCGGCAGCGCGGCGATCAGCGTCGCCGCCATGAGCCCCGACCAGTCGACGCCGGTCGCGGGCGTCTGCGCCCGGAAGACCGCCAGCGCCACGGTCAGCACGCGCGAGCTGTCGCTGTAGGACACCATCAGCGGCCAGAAGTAGTCGTTCCAGGAGGTGATGTACGTCAGCACGGCCAGCGTGATGACCGGCGTGGACGCCATCGGCAGGACCACCCGGAAGAAGATCTTGATCTTCCCCGCGCCGTCCAGCAGAGCGGCCTCCTCCACCTCCTTGGGGATGTTCATGAAGAACTGCCGCAGGAAGAACACCGCGAACGGGGTCATGAAGAGGCTGGGCAGCGCGATGCCGAGGAGCGTGTCCACCAGGTGCAGTTGCTTGATGAGTACGAAGTTGGGCAGCAGCGTGAAGATGGTCGGCACCATCATCCCGGCCAGGAACAGCCCGAACACCTTGTCCCGGCCCCGCCAGCGCAGCCGCGAGAAGGCATAGGCGGCCATCGCGGAGAAGAAGATCTGACAGCCGGTGATCAGGGTCGAGACCAGCACCGAGTTGAGCAGGTAGCGCCAGAAGTCCAGCCCGCCGCCCGCACCACCCTGCGCGATCGCCTCCTCGGACGACTGGAGGCCCAGGGCCCGTTCGAAGCCGCTGGTGGTGAGGTCCACCGGCAGGGGGTTGGTGGGGTCGGCGCTCAGGCCCGCGTTGGTGGAGAGCGCGGTGCGCAGGATCCAGTAGAACGGCAGCATGGTGATGAGGACGATCAGTCCCATCACGGTCCACGCGGCGGCCCGCCCGAAGGGGAACCTGCGCCGCACCGGTCGTAGGGTCGTGGTGGTCGTCACGGCAGCCATGGCGGTGTCTCCCTTCCGTCAGCCGAGGTCGGTCCGGCCGGCCCGGGTGAGCCGGTACTGCAGGACGGTGATCGCGCTCAGTACGACCAGCAGGGCGACGGACATGGCCGAGGCGTATCCGAACTGGAAGCGGCCGAAGGCCGAGCCGTAGATGTAGTACTGCAGGACGTTGGTGGCGTTCGCCGGACCGCCCGCGGTGGTCACGGCGACGGTGTCGAACACCTGGAACGACCCGATCACCGTCATGATCAGGACGACCGCGAGCACCGGACGCAGCAGCGGCATGGTGATCCGCCAGAACATCCGCCACTCGCTCGCGCCGTCCACCCGGGCCGCCTCGTACATGTCGCCCGGAATGGCCTGGAGGCCGGCGAACAGCAGCAGGGCGGTGTAGCCCACGTGCCGCCACACGTTGATGAGCGCGATCGTCGGGATCGCCCAGGTCTCGTCGGCGAGGAACGGGATGCGGTCGGCACCGAGGCCGCTGATGATCTCGTTGCCGATGCCCAGCTGGGTGTCGAGGATCCACAGCCAGACCAGACCGGCGACGACGTTCGACATCAGATACGGCGTCAGCACGATCCCGCGCAGCATCGCCGACTGGGTCAGCCGCTGCAGCAGGACGGCCATGGCGAGCGCCGCGACCGTCTGCACGCCGATGTTGATGGCGACGTACTCGACGGTGACCCACAGGGAGTCCCAGAAGATGGGGTCGTTGACCATGCGGACGTAGTTGTCCAGGCCCACCCACTCCGCCGGCGTCAGCAGGTTGAAGCTGGTGAAGCTCAGGTAGATGCCCCGCAGGGTCGGCCAGAGCAGGAAGACCAGGAAGCCGAGCAGGGCCGGCGCGATGAAGAGCGCGGCCAGCCGCCCGTCTCCCCGGTCCTCACCGGCCACCCCCTGTCGCGTCCGGGTCCTGCTCGGAGCCTCCGCCGCGCCGCCCGTGGGCAGACGTGAGGGAGGACTGCTGGAGGCGATGGTCATCGGGAGACTCCCTCGCTGCGGCGGCTCGTCCTCTGGCGGGACTTACTTTTGGTGCGAAACAATTGCCGCGTCAAGAGGCCTGCAAACATCTTTTCCCAGAAGCCGACATGGGCTTAGAGTGGTCATGTTGGTTTCGGTGTGAAAAAAATGGGTGAGGGGAGTCGGACCTCCATGACGGAAGGCACCGCCGGCTGGCTGCCGCTGAGCCCGGGGGAACGCTCCGTGGCGATCGAAGTGCTCGTCCACGGCCCGCTCTCGCGCACGGAACTCGCCCGCAGGCTGGGCCTGTCGGCCGGCAGCCTCACCCGGCTGACCAAGCCGCTGATCGAGTCGGGGCTGCTGGTCGAGGTGCCCGAAGCCGATGCGCCCGCGGAGTCGCGCCAGGGCCGCCCCTCCCAGCCTCTGGACGTGGTCGCCGACTCGGGCTTCTTCCTCGGCTTCAAGATCACCGAGGACATGGTCTACGGCGTCGTCACGAGCCTGCGCAGCCACATCGTCGCCCGGCACGACCGCCCGCTCACCACCCACGACCCCGCCGAAGTCGCCGACGTGCTGGCCGAGATGACCGCCGAACTGGCCGAAGGCCACCCCCGTCCCGCCGGGATCGGCATCGGGGTCGGCGGCTTCGTCCAGGATCGTGCCGTGGTCGGCGAGTCCCCCTTCCTGCTGTGGCGGGACGTGCCACTGGCCGACCTGGTCGAGGAGCGCACCGGGCTGCCGGTGGTCGTCGAGAACGACGTCGCCGCCCTGGTCGAGGCCGAGACGTGGTTCGGCGCCGGGCGCGGCCTGGAGCGCTTCGTCGTCCTCACCATCGGCGCCGGCCTCGGCTACGGACTCGTCCTGGGGGGCAGGCGGGTGCCCTTCGCGGAGGAGGACCGCGGCTTCGGCAGGCACTGGATCGTCGACTCCAGCGGTCCGCTCACCCCGGACGGCAGGCGCGGCAGCGCCGTGTCGCTGCTGACCATCCCCAGCATCCGCTACCAGATCCGGGCCGCCACCGGCAGCGACCACACCTACGAGGAGGTCCTGGCCCTGGCCGCCGCGGGGGACCCGATGCCCGCGCGGGTCGTCGACGAGGCCGCGCGGGCCCTGGGCACACTCGTCGCGCAGATCTCCAACTTCGTGATGCCGCAGAAGATCCTGCTCGCGGGGGAGGGGGTCGGGCTGATGGACGTGGCCGGGAAGACGGTCGAGGAGACGGTCCGTGACCTCCGGCACCCGCTGGCCGCCCCGGTCGCCCTGGAGACGAAGGTGTCCGACTTCCACGACTGGGCCCGCGGCGCGGCCGTGTTGGCCATCAAGGTGCTGGTGCTGGGATCGGCCGAAGCATGAAGGACGGCGAACGTCCGGGCGGCGAAAGGTACTCGCAGGTGGCTGATGTGAACAGCCTCACGTTTACCAGGAGATGGACGTGATCAGTAACACTGTCCGAAATGCCGGTTTAACTCCTGATTACTCACGTCGCCTTCACGTCCGGCGACGTATGCTTCACAGCATGTCCACCACCGTTGAAACATCATCCGAGCGATCGGCTGACGAGGTCAACGAGGAGATCCGAGCGCTGTGGCGCCGGTCGGGCGGGACACTGAGCGTCGAGCAGCGCGAGGAGTACCAGCGGCTCGTCCTGGAGTGGGCCTCCGCGGCCCCGCAGTAGGCGCCGGCGGCCTGACCTCCGGCCCGGCCCGCCGCGCATCGGACTCTCCTCGAGGGGCACCCCTGATCCAATGGGTGCCCTTCTCGCACTTTCCTCGGCCGTCGTCTACGGCATCGTGGACTTCACCGGCGGCCTGCTGTCCCGGCGGGTCCATCACACCGCCGTCACCTTCCTCGGCCAGCTGGGCGGGCTGCTGCTCGCCAGCGCCGCCGCCCTCCTCCTGCCCGCCGACGCCGTCCACCCTGCCGACCTGCTGTGGGGCGCGCTGTCCGGCGTCGGCAGCGGCACGGCCATGTGGTTCCTCAACCGCGGGCTGAGCAGAGGGGACATGGCTGTCGTGGTGCCGGTGAGCGCCGTCACCGGTGTCGCGCTGTCGGTGCTGTGCGGAGTGCTCGTCCTCGGCGACCGTCCGGGCGCCGTCGCCTGGCTGGGCATCGCCGTCACGGTGCCCGCGCTGTGGTTCGTGGCCGGCGGCAGGGCCGGTGCCGAGAAGGGGACGGCGGACGGACTGGTCGCCAGTCTCGGCGTCGCCGTGCAGTACCTCGCGCTCGGTCAGGCCGGTCCCGGGAGCGGGCTGTGGCCCGTCGCCGCGGGCCGGGTCGCCGCCGTCCTCGTGCTCCTGCCGGACGCCGCGCGTCACGCCCGACGGCTGAGGCTGCCACCGGTCCGCTGCGCCCAGGCCTTCCTCATCGGGGCCGGGGCGGCCCTCGGCCTCGTCCTGTATCTCCTCGCCGCCCAACGGCAGTTGCTGGCCGTTGCCGTGGTCCTGGCCTCCCTCTACCCGGCCCTCCCCGTGGTGCTCGGCCTCGCCCTGCTGCACGAGCGGATCAGCCGCCGTCAGGCGGCGGGGCTGCTGGGGGCGGGAATCGCGACCGTACTGCTCACCCTGGGCTGACGGGCCCGACCCGCGACGGCCGGCCACCCGCGTCATCCCCAAGTGGCCGAGTAATACTGCCGGTACGCCTTGCGGTCCTGCTCCGCACGGATCCACCGGGTCGCCACCAAGGCCACGAGGCTGCCCGCGATGACGAGCATGCCGGGCCCGACATTGCGCGGATCGGTGAGGCGGGTCAGCAGCGTCGACACGTCCGCGCCCGTGATCGGCGCCGACGAACCGGGCGAGGCCGCACCCGGCGAGGCCGACGGCGCGGCTGCGGCGCCCGTGCCACCCGACGACTTGGCCACGATCAGCTTGACGCCCAGCTCCGTCAGCGCCTTCGTCACCGGCTGGAAGAACGTCGTACCGCCCGCCTTGCAGTCCCCGCTGCCGCCCGAGGTCAGGCCGATCGCGACACCGTCGGCGAACATCGGGCCTCCGCTGTCACCGGGTTCGGCGCACACGTTCGTCTCGATGAGGCCGGTGACCGTGCCCTCCGGGTAGTTGACGGTCGCGTTGAGCGCCGTCACCTCTCCCTCGCGCAGCCCGCTGGTGCTGCCGCTGCGGAAGATCTTCTGTCCGACCTCCGCGTCGGCGACGCCCGTGATCCGCACACCCTTGCCGTCACCGACAGCCACCACGTCCGCGCCCTTGCCCGCACGGCCGCCGTCGTACTTCACCAGGGAGTAGTCGTCGCCGGGAAAGCTCCCCCTGAGGGACGTGCCGACCTGCTGCCGGCCCCGGTCGTCGGCGAACCAGACGGAACCGTCGGGCCCGCAGTGCCCCGCCGTCAGGATGAAGTCGCTCTTGCCGTCGGTCACGTTGAACCCCGCCGAACAGCGCCCGGCGGTCGACAGGATGGGCTGCGCGCCGTTGACGCGCGTCGTGAACGTGCCCTCGGTGCGCTCCATCCGTACGAAGGAGCCGATGCGCTCGGCGACCTCGGTCATCCGGGACCAGTCGGAGGCGGAGACGGTGCTGTCACCGCGCACCACCACCTGGTTGCTCTTGTAGTCCAGGGCCCATGAGGTTCCGGCCACCCTGGGGGCCGAACGCAGCGTCGCCGCAGCGGACTTCAGGTCGCTCATGCTGTGACCGACCATCTTGGCCCGCGCACCGGCGCGCTGCACCTCGGCGGCCGCCTGCTCGTCGGTCACCGCGACGACCGGTCGCCCGGACGAGTCGATCCAGCTGCCCGCCGTGCGCGCGTTCCCGAGCCGGGACACGAGGTCGGTGCCCTCGCCCGTCGCCGGCGGCGCGGTGAACGGGACGCCGATGACCGGGGCCGACGGCTCACTCGCCACGGCGTTGGTGACCATCCCTCCTCCGAGGAGGAGTCCGCCGACGGCCGCCAGCCGTGTCACTCGCCGGACGACCCGTCGTCGTGCGTGCCTCATGCATGGCTCCCGAACCAGAACATCACGGTGCGAACACCGCAGGGACTCCCTTGAGTTGAGTGCCCTTCATCCATACGGGGCGCAGCCGTGCCGCGTTCAGCGCACCGGTGATCTCTTCGGCGTCACCCGGCGACCGGGGCCGCGAGCAGGGCCCCGCTGCGCGCGTCGCCCCACACCGATCCGGGATCGACATAGGGCCGCAGCAGGGCGGTGAGCGCCGGGTCTCCGCGGCCGTTCAGCTCGTCGGAGGCGATCTTGCGGGCGATGCCGGCGAGGAAGTCCGCCACCTGCACCCGCGCGTCGTCACGCGCGACGACGAGCCGCAGCCCGGTCAGGCCGATCCCGGCCCGCCGGGCCGTCGTCTCGATCCATGCGATGCGCTCCGGCGTCAGCATGTTCTGCCGGTCGTGCACGAGGTGGATCGGCCGCCCGCTCCCGCTCCAGATCCCCGCCGTCCGCACGATCGCCGGGAGCAGCGGGTTGAGCAGTGGAATCAGGGGCGGCCCGGCAAGGAAGCCGTCCCGGTACGCCACCGCACGGGGCCGGGTCGTGGCGAGCCGCTCCAGGATCCGTGCCGCGTCCGTCCGCGGATGCGCCCGGCGCAGGGTGTCGACGGTGCCGTAGAAGGCGTCCACCGGGTCCCCGTCATGGCGGACCCGCAGCAACTGGTTGGCCGCCTCCAGAAAGGCCCTCCAGCCCACCTCCCCGAAGAGCGGGCGCCCCGCGCGGAACAGGACGGCCGCCTCGGCCGCGTCGTCCAGCAGCAGGCCCAGGGTCCGGTCCACCACGAAGTACGTCTTCTCCATGAGGTGCACCCGCGCCCGCCCGTCGACCGGGCCTTCCGGCGCGAGCAGCCACTCCAGCACCGTGCGGTGCTTCTCCCGCAGCAGGTGGGTCGCCTTGTACTCCTCGGCCGGTGAGCGGATCCGGTTCCGGATCTCCGCCACCGTCGCCGCGGCCGACGCCACGGACAGCGAGACGCCGGCGTGCGCGAACACGTCCGTGTTCCCGCCGGTGAGGTTCTCACCGTCCGACCCCGACTCGTCGCAGGCGATCTCCAGAAACGCGCCCGCCGCCCCGCCCCGTTCGACGTCCGCAACATTCCAGCTCACCGCACGGCCCCCTATCGTGTGCCCATGACCAGGATCCCGCACGAGACGTCCGGTGAACCGAATCCCCTGCAAGCCCTCACCCTCGACCGCCTCCGGCAGCGCACCAGCATGAAGTGGCGCACCTATCCGGAAGACGTACTGCCGCTGTGGGTGGCCGAGATGGACGTGCCGCTCGCCGAGCCCGTGGTGCGCGCCGTCACCGACGCGCTCCACCTCGGCGACACCGGTTACGCGGCCGGTACCGCCTACGCGGAGGCCCTGGCCGCCTTCGCCGGGAAGCGGTGGGGCTGGGAGGGGCTCGCCGTCGAGCGCACCGCGATCGTGCCCGACGTCATGCTGGGTGTCGTCGAGATGCTCAAACTGGTCACCGGCCCCGGTGACACCGTGGTCGTGAACCCGCCCGTGTACCCGCCGTTCTACCTGTTCGTGGAGCACATGGACCGGCGGGTGGCCGAGGCCCCGCTCGGGGCGGACGGGCGCATCGACCTGGAAGCCCTGGAGTCGTCGTTCCGGCAGGCCGTGGCGGACGGGCGGCGAGCCGCCTACCTGCTGTGCAACCCCCACAACCCGACCGGCACGGTGCACACGGAAGCGGAACTGTCCGCCGTCGCCGGCCTAGCCGAGCGGTACGGCGTGCGCGTCGTCGCCGACGAGATCCACGCCCCGCTCGTGCTCGGCGGCGCCGGCTTCGTGCCGTATCTGAGTGTGCCGGGCGCCGAGCGCGGCCTGTCCCTGATGTCGGCCTCCAAGGGCTGGAACCTGCCCGGGCTCAAGGCCGCCCTCGCGGTCGCCGGGCCCGGTGCCGCCGCCGACCTGGACCGCATGCCGGAGGAGGTGGGGCACGGCCCCAGCCACGTCGCCGTCATCGCCCACACCGCCGCCCTGCGTGACGGCGTCACCTGGCTGGACGCCCTGCTGTCCGGCCTCGACGGCAACCGGCGGCTGCTCGCCGGCCTGCTCGCCGAGCACCTGCCCGCGATCCGCTACCGGCCGGGCGACGCCACCTACCTGGCCTGGCTCGACTGCCGCGCCCTCGGAGTCGGCGACGACCCGGCCGACGTCTTCCTGCACCGCGGACGCGTCGCCCTCAGCTCGGGCCTTCCCTTCGGCACCGGCGGCACGGGCCATGCCCGCCTCAATCTGGCGACCTCACAGGAGGTGCTCGTGGAGGCCGTGCGGAGAATGGCGGCGGCGCTGCGGTGAACCCGGGGACACGCTCGTACACTTCCCGGCATGGACGACGGGACAGCGGCTGAACTGGGCGCGGGCAAGTACCTGCTGGTCACCAGCTACCGCAGGAACGGCACGCCGGTCGCCACCCCGGTCTGGGTGGTGCGCGACGGCGAGGCGCTCGGTGTGTGGACCTCGGCCGACTCCTGGAAGGTGAAGCGCATCCGCAACCGCGCCGACGTGCTGGTGGGCCCCTGCGACCTGCGCGGCAACTCCACCGGCGACCAGGTGCCCGCGACGGCGGAGATCTGCGACGCGGCCACCACCGCCCGCTACCGGAAGCTGATCGCCCGCAAGTACGGCCTGACGGGCCGGCTGACCCTGTTCGGCAGTCGGCTGCGCCGGGGTGCGGACGGCACGGTGGGCATCCGCATCACCCTCTGACGAGCCCGCTGGGGACGTCAGCTCCAGGCCCGGTAGGGCTCGTCAAGCAGCTGGAAGACCGGCTCGCCGCGTACCGGGTCCTTGGCCGTGGACAGCCGAACCCGGTCCCCGCTGTGGATGCCGATCGGCGGGCCCATCACCCGGCCGCGCACGACGAACCCCTCGGACATCTCTATCTGCGACACGTTGCGCGCCGCGGGGGTGTTGCGGTGCACCACCGTGGAGTGGCGGACGGTGCCCGTGCCCTCGGCGCGCTCGGTGCGCAGCTCGCTGCCCCGGCAGACCGGACACAGCAGCCGGTGGTACATGGCGGTGCCGCACCAGGTGCAGCGCTGGAAGAGAATGGCCTCCGGGCTGTGGCCCCTCGGGTCGAGCAGACCCGTGGCGGAGCCGGCTGTCTGCTGAGCGACGCTTCCTGACTGGTACACGCTGGTCAACTCCCTGCACTCGGCCGGAATCCGCGCACGCGATCACCCGCGCACACGTGTGCGCGGTTCGCCGTGCCACCGTGCACGCAGCACAGAGTATGGCACTCAGTGCCACTGGTAAAGGCACTCCGTACCCTCAATGTGAGGGCGCTCAGTCCCTCCCCAGCGTCGCCTCGATCTCCTGCACCACCCGCCACAGCGGTGCCCCGCGCCGTGCCACCACCACGACCACGTCCGCCGGCTGCTCCGCCGCCGGCGGCACCGGTGCGCCCCCGAACGCCGACCGCACGTAGGCCAGCGCGTGGTCGACCGCGGTGCTCGCCTCGCCCTGCCCGTCCGAACGCAGCCAGGAGCGCAGGGCGTTGTTGTGCGCCGCGACCACCGCCGCCGCGATCACATCGGCCTGCAGGGTGCCCTCCCGGCGGGCGGCGAAGCGCCGGCGCAGGTACTCGGCGAGGGCCCGCTCGTAGCGCCACACGACCGACAGCTCGTAGGCGCGCAGCCCCGGCACCCGCTTGGTGAGGCGGTAGCGCTGTACCGAGAAGGTCGGGTTCTCGGCGTACATGCGCAGCACGAGCCGCGCCGCGTCGCAGACCCGCCCGACGGGTTCGTCGTCGTCCGAGCCGCCCGCCAGGAAGTCCGTCATGTCGGCCAGGCACCGCTCGTGGTCCGGGAAGACCACGTCCTCCTTGGAAGGGAAGTACCGGAAGAACGAGCGCCGTCCGACACCGGCGAGCGCCACGATGTCGTCGACGGTGGTCTGCTCGTACCCCCGCTCCAGGAACAGCCGGAACGCCGCCGTCACCAGGGCGTCCCGCATGGGTGGCTTTCCGGTGCCGGCCTCGTCCTTCGCGGAGCTCATGGGCGCGAACGTAGCACCCGGCGGACCATTCGTGGCACTCAGTGCACACCAAGGGAGGTACTGAGTGCTCTCCCTGCCAGGCCTGACCGGTCGCTGAACCCCGGACGCGCAGGCCGCGTATCTAGTGCCGGACGATCCCCGAAGACGGGCGCCCCCCGGCCCGGACGAAGGAGTACAGCGTGTCGACACCGTCCGAGCCCCGGCCGCCGCACGACGGCCCGGCCCTCGAACCCATCCGCGTCCTGCGGCCCCGGCGCACCGACGCCCTCGCGGAACTGATGCGGGAGTTCCGGCAGGACGCCGGCCGGGAGCCCGCCGGCTACGAGTCCGTCGCGCTGCCGGGCCGACCGCCGGCCGGTTCCGAGGCCCTGACGCAGGAAATCCCGCCGGTCGCCCGCGAGAGCCGCCGGCGCGCCGACGCCGTACCCCCGGGAGCCGGACTACGCCGCGCCGCCGTCGCGGTGGCCGTCCTCGCGGCCGCCGTGATCGGCTTCGGCGGCGCGCTCCTGCTCCGCGGTGGGCAAGGGGACGACACCGCGGCTCCCGCCCCCGGTC
>NZ_POUC01000117.1 GCF_002891435.1 Streptomyces cahuitamycinicus | reverse complement strand
GCTTGGGGTGACGCCGCCGGAGGTGACCCCGCCTGGGGCAGTGCCGTCGGGGGCGGCCCCTGCTGGGGTGACCCCGCCCGGGGTGACCCCGCCCGGAGTGACCCCGTCCGGGATGGCCACACCCGGGTTGGCCTCGCCCCCGGTGATGCCACCCGCTCCCCACTTCGCCGCCGTACCCGAGCCCCGGGACGGTGACCATCCGCAGGACACCGCCCCCGCCTCCGGTCGGCGGCCCGGGAGGGTCTCCGTATCCGTCGCGGCGACGTCCGCGCCGGAGGGCGCAGGCGGTGGGCGGGTGCGGAGGCTGAGCTGCTCCGTGGCGCTGGCGGTCGCGGGGGCGATGGCGGCCGTGACGATCGGGTCGGTGTTCGTGTTCGACCTGCTGCCGGGGCCAGGCGGCGGCCAGGACGATTCGGACGCGGGCAGCGGGTCCGACTCGCCGCCGGCGGCGACCGCGAGCTCCGC
Source organism: Streptomyces cahuitamycinicus (assembly GCF_002891435.1). Taxonomy (GTDB): domain Bacteria; phylum Actinomycetota; class Actinomycetes; order Streptomycetales; family Streptomycetaceae; genus Streptomyces; species Streptomyces cahuitamycinicus. The sequence goes on along the minus strand of NZ_POUC01000117.1, from coordinate 19,801 downwards.
CCCTTCCGGTACGGTGCCCGCCGCCTACCTCGGCACCTGGGAGGGCCAGGGCGTCGCCCTCGACGGCAGACTGCCCCTCGGCACGTTCCGCATCACCGTCGGACCGGCCGCTGTCGGCGAGGAGTTGGGCAAGCTCCGCCAGACCGACCAGATCGGCGGCGTCTGCGTCGACGTACTCACCCTGAAGCAGGTGACGAGGACGGAGCTCGTCGCGACCTCGGTCGGTGCGAAGACCAATCACAGCGGCTGCAACCCGGCGAAGACGACCGTCCACCTCAAGCCGGTGGGCGACGACCTCCAGTACCGCTCGGAGAGCGCGGAGTCGGGCCGCCCCCAGGCCCGGATGTCGAAGGTGCGGTAGGGGCCACCCCGCGGCTGAGCCCGGCCAGCAGGGTGATCAGCAGCCCGGCCGCCGCGAGGGTGGAGACGAGGCCGGCCGGTGCTCGTACCGCAGGGCCGCCCCCGCCGCCTTCCTCCGCTTCGGCCTCGTCGAAGGCCCCGCTCATCGCCTCACCCGGGAATGACCACCGTACGAAGCTCCCCGTCGCCGAGGTGGAGCATGCCCTTGCCGGGGGTGACCTGGCCGCCGACCATGCCGCGGTTGAGGCGGACGCCGACGAGGTCGCCGCTGGAGGACTCCTGGGGCGAGAGCAGGATGCCGCGCCGGGCCTTCTTCGCGTCCACCTGCCAGCCCGAGAAGCCGCTGCACACGTCCTCCTCGTCACCGGCGATGACGAGCGCGAGGCCCCGCTCGGCGCCGCGCGAGACCAGCTTCTTCATCTGGCTCTCGGCGTCGCAGTCCTCCAGGATCTCGCCGTCGTCGATCAGGACCGCGATCGGCTCCTCCAGGGACGCCTGGTCGATGAGCTCCTCGAACTCGTCCTCGTCGATGTCGTCACCGGTGAAGACCTTCAGCACGCCGTCCGTGCCGTCGAGCCGGCGCAGCGGGGACTGGCGCGGGGCCGCGATGACCAGCCGGGTGCCCTGGGAGAGGAACGAGTGGGCGAAGTTCAGCAGGACCGTCGAGCGGCCCGACTTGGCCGGGCCCGCGATGACGAACGCCGGCACGCCCTCCGCCAGATCGGGGCCGAAGCCGACGATCTCGTCGCCGCCGATGCCGACCAGACCGAACAGCCGTGAACGGGACGCCTCCGGATCGCGCATCTCCCACGCCTCCGGGAAGGAGATGCGGCTGGGCAGGCTGTCGACCCGGAAAGGGCGACGCGAGCGGGGGACGGAGGCGTCGCGGGCCGCGGCCGCCTCGCCGATCGCCGCCAGCGCCGCCGCCTGACCCTGACCGGTCGTGTCCTGCGCGAGCAGCGCGAACTGCGTCTCCGTACCGAACTCGTTGCGGAACGCACGCCCCGGCGGAATCTCCTCCGGCACCTTCCGCGCCGGGATCCCCAGCGCCGAGAAGTCGCTGCGGTCGGCGAGCCGCAGACCGTACTTGTCCTCGGTGAGCGTCGCGATCCGGCCCACGAGCAGCGTCCGGTCACCTGTCAGGACCAGGTGGATACCGACACTCGCGCCCTCGCGCATCATCGTCTGCAACTCGTCGGTCAGCGACCCGTGGTCGACCTCGCCGAGCGTGGGCACCCAGCCCTCCCAGCGGTCCAGCAGCACCACGATGTGCGGCAGCCGCTCGTCCTCGGCGACCGACGCCCGCTGCTCGCCGATGTCCGCGAAGCCCTTGTCCGCCAGCACGTCCTGGCGGCGGCTCATCTCGCCCTTGAGCCGGTTGACCAGCCGGACCACCCGCTCCGTCTGGTTACGGCTCACGACCGCACCGCAGTGCGGCAGCCGGGTCAGCGCGTTGAGCGCGCCGTTGCCGCAGTCGATGCCGTAGAGGTGCACGTCGGCGATGGAATGCGTACGGGCGATGGAACCGGCGAGGGTGCGCAGCACCTGGGAGCGGCCGCTGCGCGGGGCGCCGCCGATCATCAGATGCCCGAAGGAGGAGAAGTCCACGGCGACCGGGCGGCGCGACTGGCTCGCGGGCAGGTCCTCGATGCCGTACGGCGCCGGCGGCAGCTTGCCGGGGCCGCCGGCGAACGCGGGCAGCTCCACGTCGTCCAGCAGCAGCGTCTCGTCCAGGGCGGGCAGCCACGGGCTGTGCTGCGGCGGGATGCCGAGGGAGCTGTTGGCGTCGCGGATGGTGTCGACGAGCACCTTCAGGTCGGTGATCTCCTCGTCCTCACGGGACTCGGCCTTCGGCTTGACCAGCGCCGCCCGGCCCAGGTCCTCCCAGGTCAGAGGGCCCACCCAGGGCATCAGCACGGCAGGGTCGGCCGCCCCGGGCCGGCGGCCACCGACCCGGCCGGACTGGAAGGGCACCAGGGAGGCGTGCCCGAGCCGGGCGTACGCGCGACCCGGGGTGTTCTTGGAGATGTGCCCGGCCTCGGGCGAGTCGATGACGTCCGACGACTCGCCGCCGTCCGTCACCCGCAGCGCGATACGGAGGTTGGTGTTGGCGCGGATCTCCGGAGACACGACACCGGACGGCCGCTGCGTCGCCAGCAGCAGATGGATACCGAGGGAACGGCCACGCTGGGCGATGTTCACGAGCCCCGTGACGAAGTCCGGCAGGTCACGCACCATCGACGCGAACTCGTCTATGACGATGAGCAGCCGGGGCACCGGCTGGTGCGAAGGGTCCCGGCGCACCAGGTCCTGGTAGTCCTCGATGTCCTTGGCGTCGGCGGCGGCCAGGATGTGCTCGCGCCGGTGCAGCTCCGCACCCAGCGACTCCAGAGCGCGCTCCACCAGGTGGGCGTCGAGGTCGGTCACCATGCCGACGGTGTGCGGCAGATGCACACAGTCCTTGAACGCCGCGCCACCCTTGTAGTCGACCAGCACGAACGTCATGTTCTCGGGCGTGTTCGCCACCGCCAGCGCCGCCACGATGGTCTGCAGCAGCTCCGACTTACCCGAGCCGGTCGTACCGGCGATCAGACCGTGCGGCCCGTCCTTGCGGATGTCGAGGCCGAACGGCCCGTCGTACGACTCACCGATGACGGCCAGCGTCGACTGCCCGCCCATCCGCCAGCGGGCCACGATCGCGTCACTGGTCGGCGGCTCCAGCTGCAGCACGTCCAGCAGCCGGCTCGAACCCGGCAGCGCCGAGTCCTCGGTCTCACCGCTGATGTCCCGCAGCGGCGACAGCGACCTGGCCAGCCGCAGGCACCAGGCGGCGGAGACGAAGTCGGGCCGTACGTCCTTCAGGCGCTCCGCCCCGGCCTCCTCGACACGCAGCCTCAACCGCTCGGTGCGCTCGGCCTGTTCGGGCTGCTGCGCGGTGGTGTGCCAGGCCTGGAAGGAGGGGAAACCGCCGGCGGACTGCTGCGACTGCTGCTGCACCTGCTGGGCGGCCGGCTGGTACTCCTCGGCCTTCGGCTCGGCCACGACGTAGGCCTGGCACTCGCCGGGCAGGAACCGCTCCTCGGCGTCCAGGCAGATGGCGAACATGGACACCGACGGCCCCTCGCGCAGCAGCCGCACCACACCCGGCAGCGAGCGCAGCCGCCGCGACCCGTCCCACACGACGACGATGTCGGGGTCGCTGAAGCTCGAACCGCCCTGCGACTTGTTCTCCTCGGCGGCCTTCTTACGCGCGTCGAGGATCTGCGTCAGTTCGCCGATGCGGGCGCCGACGGTCTCGGCGTCCGTCCCGACGAGCGCGTTGACGTCCTGTCCGCCGGACGGCCGCGCGTGCGGCAGCCAGCGCACCCAGTCCCAGGACTCCTGCGCGGCGTTGTCGCTCAGCACGTAGAACTGCACGTCCATCGGGCTGTGCAGCGCCGCGGTCTGTGCGACGGCCCAGCGCCCGAGGGCACGAACGGAGTCCCCGGGCCCGGCCATGCCGACGACACCGAGGGTGCGCAGGTGCAGCGCGACCGGCGCGTCCTCGATCTTCCAGGTCACCTGGCGGCGGTGGTCGTCCTGCTCGGGGTCGTCGAGCACCACCTCGGAGGGCAACTGCCCGGTCCCGAAACGGATCAGGAGGTGGTCGCGGTCGGTGCGCCGCCGCTCCCACAGGCGGGTGCGGGGCCCGGTTCCGAGGGCGAGCACGGTCGCCGGGTCGGGTATGGCCTGCCGTCGGTCGTTCCGCTCGGCGACGAGCGCGTCCTGGGCGTCCTTCTCGATCCGTTCCTTCTGCTCCTCGTACTCCTTGACCTGCTTGGCGTGCGACTTACGCCCGTGCTTCTTGTCGTTGTAGTAGTTGGCGAACAGCAGGACCGGGCTGAGGGCCGCCATGATCAGGTAGTACCAGCGCTGGAAGATCATCACTGACACGACGGCGCCGACGAGCGGCGTCATCGCCATCAGCCAGGGCAGCGGTCTGGCCTCGTACTCACGCGGCGACGACGGCAGCCGGAAGGTCGTCTGCCGCTCGGGCGGACGCAGCCGCGGGGGCCGGTTGTAGTCGAGGCCCACGCCGTCGTCGGACCACTTGAGGGCGGCGTTCGGGGGTGTGTAGCGGGTGAGTTCGAGAAGGGTGTTGCCGACGCCGATCTGAGCGCCGAGGGGCCACTCGGCGGGGCCGTCCTTCTTCCCCTCCTCCCTCTCCCTCTCCTTCTCCTGGTCCTTCTTCTTGCCGCGCTTCCTGCCGCCGGGCTCGTCCTCGTCCTCGTCCCCCGCGAGGGAGATGCCGTCGAGGGTGACGTGCTCCTTGTCCATGTGTACGGCGACCCGGCAGGTGCCGTCGGTGGCGACGGAGAGGGTGAGGGCCCGGGCGTCGACCTCGGGATCGTCGACACGGACGTACGACGCCGCCCCACTGCCGATGTCGTACCGCCCCACGCCCAGCCGGTGCACGAATCCGGCGGCGGGCCCGCCGACCACGCGCAGCTCGACCAGCCCGGTGGGCTCACCCGGCAGACACCCGGACGGATCCTGAAGACTGACGACGGCACCCTCGCGCAGGGGCGACCCCACGACGGTGGCGCCGGGATCGACGGCATATCCGTCCACGTACACGAGGGGTGCGTTGTTGGCCGGCGCGTGCCGGTGCTGCCCGAGCGGGATGACCTGCGCCCCGCTGTGCCCCACCTGCTTGGCCAGCTCCTGCGCGATGTCCCCCACGGTGGACTCAGGATCGGCATCGAGCACGACGTCGGCGGTGCCACCGCCGTACGGGTCGACGACGGTCAGAGTCAGGCGCACGACTTGTCCTCCCCGTGCCACTGGGCCGGTGTGGCCGCTGTGGTGTCTGTCGCTGGTACCGCTGTGCTGACCGCTTGCTGATCGATCGCTTCAGTCACGCCAGGCGGGTCACAGCGGTACAGGGACGATATCCGCTCGGTACGACGGCGGGGCAATGGGGAGAGGCCGTGATGTTCCCGATGGCAATGTCGTACACGCTTTCATGACGGCTCGTTCACAAGCCGGGTATGGGGCACCACAGGCCACACCCGTAAGCTGCTGACGCAAGAGCGGACGATCACACCGGTTGCCGGCTGTGACCGGCAACTCGGCTTCCGAGTCGGTGAGTCCGCAAACAGGGAAGCCACGGGGGTTGGCCCTGCGGCGTTGCGAGAGGGAGCGGCTTCATGGCCAAGGACCTTGATGTCACATATCAGGACATGCGGGATGCAGCCAAGCATGTCGTGAAGGAGAAGGAAAAGCTCCAGGAGAAGCTCGAAGGCCTGAAGAAGTACATCAACAACCTCGTCCAGGGCGGCTACGTCACGAAGAGCTCCTCGAAGGCGTTCGACGAGAACTTCGACGAGTTCGTGCGCGGCATGAAGGACACGCTGGACGGTCTGGACGGCATGGGTGACTACCTGACCATGGCTGCGGACAAGTTCGAGCAGATCGACGAGGAGCTGGCGAAGCAGGCTCGGAGCAAGTAGGGCCAGGGGCTTGCCGGGTGCCGTCGGCGGCCGCTGCCGGCACCCGGCCTCCGGCTCCGGAGCGGCGGGGACCGTCAGTCGGGCAGAGGCTGCCGTAGCAGGTGCATGTGGAGGTCGCTGCGGAGCTCTTCCGTCTCGACGCGCAGCCAGGATCCGTCGCGGAAACGTATGAGCAGCATCCTCGTCTCGAGCTCGCCGGAGAACGGGTCGGCGAGGGTTGCCTCGGAGGCGGGTATGCGGGCGACGACTTCCATGTGCTTCTCCCGCCCCACGCTGACGCGCTGCGGTGGAGCCGCAAGGACGATTTCGTCCTGAGTCGCCAGGAGCAAGCGCTGGTGGTGGGTGGAGTGGCTGTACCAACGCAGCAGGAATTGACCCGCGTTGCCCTGCCAGTTTCCGTCGAAGACCTTGTCGAGACCTTGTTCGGCGATGGTGGCGTCCCGGCGGCGTTTCTCGTCTTCCTCCTTGGCCCGCAGTCGCTCCTTTTCGTCCTTCGCGTCAAGGGATCGCATGACCGCTTGCTCAATCTTGGCCAGAAACTCGAAGAACATGATGACGGGGATGAAAGGCGCCCCGAGCGCCGCACCGGCCATGCCCAGCGGACGCATCCTGGCGGGGCGGAGCCGAGGGTTGCCCGCAGTCTGGAGCACGTCTGCCGGGGGTTGGGGGATCTTGTCGATCGTGCACCACTCGCCCGCCTCGGCGTGGATGCCGAGGCGGTCCCCCACCACGCGTTGCTTGCCCCTGCGTGTCACTGAAGACTCTCCTTGCCGACGGGAAACGGGATCGGTATGTCGCGAGCGTATCTCGTACGGGGTGTCATGAGGAGTGAGAGAGTCCGGCGATCGTGCCGACGACCGTGGATTCCGCCGAGAACAGTCATCGACTTGTAGAGAGGTATCACTCATGGGGGACCATATAAAGGCGGATCTCGCCGCCATCAAGCAGTGCTCACGGGATCTGAACAAAATTCACGGCGAGTTCGAGCGGCATGGCAACCCCGCGGACGAGTATGGCCATGCAATAGGTCACGGCGGCCTCAAGGACGCTTTCTCAGATTTTGGGGACACTTGGAAGAAGACCCGGAAGAAGCTGATGAAGGAACTTGAGCAGCTGGCTGAGTTCACCCGGACCGCGGCCAAGGCATACGACGGCGTCGACCAGGAGCTGGCCAAGGCCATCCGAGATGCCAAGGCGCAGAGCAAGGGGAAGAAGTGAGCAGGACGGACGCCGACTGGCCGCCTCTGTGGCATGACGACCCGACGCCAGGCGACCCGGAGGAAGTCGCCGAACTGGGGCGCGAGTTGCGCAAGATGGCCGACATGATCGAGGAGCAGTCCCGGGTCATCAAGGCGCTCGCCTCGGTGGAGGGTTGGGACAGCGAGGCCGGAAAGGGCTTCCATGAGATCGCCGGTGGCACGGCGGACAAGCTGAAGAAGTCCTTCGAGCGCTACGACGAAGCGGCCAAGGCCGTCGGGGAGGACGTGCGCGAAGGGAGCTCGGACCAGTTCGCCAGCGAAATGCGCCGCGCGCAGCGGAAGGCGGACAAGGCACTTGCTGATTACCGTGAGGCCAAGGCCGACCACGACCTGGCCGACGACGAGGTGAAGAAATTCACCGAGAAGTACCCGATGGCGAACATTCCCGCCTCGGAGAAGGAAGAGTACGAACGCTGGGTCAAGAAGCGCGGCGAGGCCCTGCACGCCATGGGTGCCGCCCGCAAGGCGGTGAAGGACGCCAGGGACATCTACGACGACGCGGGGGACAAGGCGGCTCGGCATATCAAAAACGTCGTGCATCATGATGCGGTCCGAGACCCGGGCGGCTTCATGAACTTCCTCGCGGACTGGGCAGACATGCTGGCGAACATCTCCGCAGTCCTGTCCGTGCTTGCAGTGATCTGTGCCTTCGTCCCACCGCTTCAGTTCCTGGTTCCCATATTCGCGACCCTTGCCGTGGTGACCAGTGCGGCCGCGCTGGCCGGTCATGCCTACGACATGACTGCGCGCGGGGGAAAAGTCGACTGGATGAAGCTGGGCGCCGATGCGCTGGGAGTGTTGCCCGGGTTGGGCGCACTTAAGGGGCTCCGGGCTCTCAAGGGCCTCAAGGGGCTTTCGAAGGTGAAGGCATTCGGAAGTCTGAGGACCTATACGACGGCCCTCGACGGTGTCGGCCACAACTTCCTGAACGGCGTCGCCGTCAAGGTGGTGAACAAGGTGCTCGGCAGGACGGCACGCGCCGACCTGATCGACGGCAAGAAGATCACCGGTGTCATCAAGGGGGCGGGCCTGGCGAGCGCGTTGCACAGGATGTTCAGTGGTGAGAACGGCGAGAAGACCGGTTACCAGGAGCCGCCCAAGGCCGCGACGCCCGCACCCACGCCCTCGCCCTCACCCCGCCCGGCCCCGAGCGTCTCACCCACGGCGTTCAACGCGGCCTTGGCTGCATAGAACCCGTCGACCTGTCCAAGGAGCACAGACGCCATGAGCGACGAAGATCACGATCTCGGGCCCTGGGAATTCATCGGCCGCCGAGGTGGTGATAAGGCCACCTTGGTCGGCGGCTCGGTGATAGCCGACGTGCCCGAGGCGAGACGGGCCGCGGAGGAGGCCCGACGAGAGCTACGGTTCGACTTCCTGGACGACCGGGCGGTGCTCGAACTGCTGCGCCGTCGTCATGTCGACGAAGAGGACATGTTCAACGCGGGCTTTGTGCATGGAGTGCCCTTGGCGCTCGTGGGCTTCGGGGCCGTGCTCTATTGGGCCGGTGTGGCGCAGTACTGGGAGACCGCCGCTCCCCGCAACGCCTATCTGGCCGTCGCCGTCACCGTCGTGGTGACTCAGTTCTTCTTCTTCGTGCGCAGCGCGATGTCGCACTGGGGCGACCCGGTCCGGCAGAACCTGCGGGCCCGGGCGGCCAGGTACCGAAAGATCGCCCACATCGCTCGACGGGGAGGGGCGGACATACCCGCTCACTATCCGCACTACGGGCCCTACCCCTTCGCGGCGACGTTCCGCCCCGAAGTGGACGACCGCGAACAGTCCGACAGCAAGGGCGCAGATGACCACGGCCACCGTTGACCAAGCCCAGCGCAGCCTCATGGAGAGCGACGGCATAGAGGTCCGCTGGATCATGCCGGAGGGTTTCCTCGAGCTGCCCTTCGAGGCGGATGACCTGGACGAGTTGGCCGACCGTCTGGTCGAGTTGGCCAAACAGGCCCTGCCCGGTGCCGACGAGGAAGTGCAGGTGCAGTACGCCGCGATGTGCGCGGCGCACTACGACGAGTTCATCGAGGCGGGCGTGCAGTACGCCGGCTTCGTCACCACGGAGGTCGACGGCGTCCGCTGCACTGCCTCGGTGAACGTCAGCCTCCTCGACCTCGACGAGCGAGCCGGTGCCGATCCGGTGGGCTTCATCGCCACCACGATGCGGCACCTGGAGCTCGGGCAGATCGGTGAAGTGGAGCTGCCCTGCGGTCCGGCCGTGACATGCGTGGGCAACCGGTCTTCCGGCATCGACGGCAGTCTGACGCAGTCGGGCCAGGAAGAGCCGGTCTGGACGTCGTTCATACAGGTGCAGATACCCCTGAACAACGGGACCGTGCTCCTGCTGGAAATGGGCACGCCGACGGTCGAAGGGTGGGACGTCTTCTCCGCCATGTTCGCCGGGGTGGTGAAGAGCGTCCGCTTCTTCGATGCCGACGGAGCTCCGCTGGTGATGTCGGGGTGAAGGGGGCGGCGCTGGGCGGCACCTCACCACAGGTGGGGGCGCCCAGGGACTACAGGCTGCTGGTTCCTCGCGAGTGGTTCCGTGTCGACCTCATGCGAGACCGCTGGCGCGCTCAGCTCAAGACGTTCGTCGACGCCCAGTCGGAGGGTCGGCACGGCTCCGGCGAACTCAAGCGACACGTCTGGACCACACTGCGCAACACCGCTGAGGTCGGTCGGGCTCGCGGGGCCATGGAGTTCTTCCTCCTGACGACCTCACAGGACGGCGGCCTCCCGGCTTCGCTCCTGGTGTCCTCGATGCCGCTGGGCGATACCCCCGCCGAACCGGAGAAGTACGCGGCGTGGCTCGAGCTGCGGGAGCCCGAGGGCGCAGGACGGCGGCAGGTGTCGGTGGTGGAGCAGACGGCGGGGCCGGCTGTCCGCGTTGTCGGTGCCACGACGTTGAACGTCCACGTCCTGATGCCTGGCGGGGTGGGCTACTTGACGCTCTCCTTCTCGGCTCCGCTTACCGGGATGTCAGGGCCGATGGAGCGCTTGTGTGACGCCATCGCGGGGTCTCTGCGGTGGATGCAGTGACCCGCGCGGGTAGCCTCCGAGGTGGCTTGGGGATCGTCGGGGTGATCCTCGCGCTGGCCGTCGGTATGGGTGTGCTGCTGCTGGTCATGGGCCTTGGGAAACGGTTCGCGCGTGAGGTCGTACCGGCGTTGGTGGACTTGCCAGGGGGCGCCTGGGCAGTCGGGGGCGGCCTCGGGGTGGTCACCGCGCTCGGGGTGACCGGCTGGCTTCGGTGCGCGTCCGGGGTCTCTGGCGGGAGCCGCCTGACGCGGGGGCTGAACGCCGCGGGTGCAGCGATCTGTTGCGCGGCGGCATTCGGGCCGTTCTTCCTTCTGATCAGCGGGCTTCCCGGCAGGAACTGCCGGTCGGAGACTTGTGCCTACATCCCCGGGACGGGAAGCGCGTTGCTGGCCTACGCCCTCAGCGCCGGTCTGGTGGGCTGGATCGTCCACCGCTGGACCAGCGCGCGGGCCGCGGCGCGGGCGACGTTGGAGCGGGAACGGGTGCGGAGGCTTCGGAAGAAGGGGAAGGGCCGGGCGGCGCGTCGGCGATGACAAGGCTGCGGAGTATGCAGAATCTCCGGATGCGGAAGGCTCTGCGTACTTGTCTTGAGCTCGTTGTCGTCGCCTATGCCGCGAATCAGACGGGACTGCTCACGCAGAGAGCTCGCGCCGCCGCTCATGCGCTTGGCTTCGGAGCGCATCCCTTCCGGACTCCTGGGGCCCGACTCCGCGAGGGGTGCCATTCGCGGGGCTGGGCCTTGGGAGGACTGGTGTCACTTCTTCCTCTGCTTCTCCTCCTTCTTACGCAGTTCCAGAAGGTCGACGTTCACCTTGAAATGTGAGCCGCTCGCCGTGCTTGGTCTTCCGGCCGGGCTGGTGTGACTCTGCTGGACTTGGCTTCAGCGGTTGACCGCTTGGATCTCCTGGACGATTACGTTCTGCTCAGTTCCGAAAGTCCCATTGGGGAGGTCCCCGCCGGCGCCGCCCGTCCCAGTCCAGGACACTTCCCACGTGATGGTCGCTCGCAGTTTGAACGAGCCGTCTCCGGAAGAGCGCAGGTACCTGATTCCGCAAGGCGGGCTCTGGTCAGCTTTTCCCTTTGCGTACGGTTCACCGATCGAACCGTCGTCGTTGAAGGTGCACTCGCCCGAGGAGGGGTAGACCTCGGCGTCCGATGTCCCTGGCTCCAGCCTGAGCGCGATGGGTTTTGCGGTGGTTGTGGCCTGGAGGTTCACACCGCCGACGTCGAGTGAGGCGGTGACTGAGACGTCCTGGAACTTGGCCCCGTCGAGCCAGGCCCACGTGGGGAGGTTGACCTTGGTGGTGTTCGCAGGGGCGAGGGTTACCTCGGTGTCGGGCACTTTGATCCGGCTGTAGGCGAGATCGGCGAGAATCTTCGGGGTTACGGCGTTCTCCACCGTAGGAGTTTCGCCGTTCTCGACCCAGAATGTTTTCGTGTCGCAAGCAAAGGCGGCAGGGTCTCCCGATTCCTCTCGGCTCTTGTCGCGAACCGCGTCCCACCAAAGGCCCTTGCCCGATTCGGACTTGTTGAAGTCCTCGTACGGTTCCCCGTTGATGTAGTAGTCCTTGGACAAGGCGTATGCCTCTCCCACACCACTGGCGTGCGGGATGTCCCATTGCTTTTGGAATTCCTTGGAGAACTCGGCGGGAGTCCACTTCGGCTCGTACCAGCAAGCCGGTGGAGTCCAGTCACCGGCGGGCGTGAACTGCCCGGTTTCCTCCGCTCCAGAGCCACCGGTAGATCCACGGAAGACGATGCGCGACTCAAGAGTCTGACCACTGTCCGTCTCGTTACTCCCCGAGACGTCGAACTGAGATCCACCGGGATCCTTGGCGAAGGCTGCGCTGGACATCAGAAGCGTGCAGGCGATCACGAGCGTACCTACTGCAGCAGCGGAACCGACCTTGGTCACTGAACGCATCCCTTACTCCCGCGCACGGACGTCCCGCTGGTCGTCTGCCACACTCCCTGCGGGGTCTTCTCCAGGCGGGTGTTGTACAGCACGTAGGAATCGTCCGAAGCCGGGGACCTGTCGACCTTTCCTGACTTTCGGTCCTTGTTGTATGCCTTGGTCTCATCGGCGCAGAAGGAGACTCCTGCCGACGTGTCGTTGAACAACTCGATCTTGGGGTTGTAGTACCGGGTGGTGCCCGTGTACGTCAGTCCGGCGTCCACCCACTTCTGAACCCACTTCACGGACGTCGTGAGGGCCTCGCCCTGGTAGTAGAAGGTGAGGCCGGAGGTGTCCGTCTTGCCCTTGAGGATGGCGTCGTTGATCGCGGTCTGTGCTCGCGCGGCGTCCGCCAGTACCGCATCCTTCTTGGCGTTGCCCGTCTCCCAGCCCTCGAAGACGTCTTCCACGCCGCCGGTCAGCTTGATGTCGGGCCGCTCGGCGGAGTCCGACGCGCTTGGGCTCGAAGTCGGTTCCTGGGATCCGGCGTCGGAGCCCGCGATCTTGTCGTTGTCCTTCGAGCCGGCGTCACTGCTGCCGCACGCGGTGAGCAGTAGGGCTGTGGACGCAGCGAGCGCGACAGCAACGGGCAAAGAACGGCGCTTCACAGTGAACTCCCCGTGAGACATGAGATCAGTTGAGTGCACTGAAGCTATCGGGGAAGTTGCTGTTTTCGCCAGAGCGAACTCACCCAAGAACCGGGTAAATTGGGGCAAATGAAGCCTGTTGATGAGGCTGTGCCCTGCTCATGCTCAGGCGGGCGGCGTCCGTGGACACAGGTTCACGGTCTTGTACCGCAGCTCCTGCAGATTGCGTTTCGCTATCGCCTCGCGCTGCATGGGGCTGACTCACGGGAAGACCCTCTCCCGACGGACTGCCTGGCGACACCCATAGCCCCGTGAGACGGGCGACTCATGCCGGGCATCCGGTCCCGGCATCGTATTCAAAGTTCAGCAGCCCGGGAACGACCCGAGTCATGAGGACTTCCAGGTGTTGGCTTCCTCATCCGGGCTGATACGGATGGTACGTGCGAATTCGTCGATGTCATCGAGAGCCCGGAGGATCCGGCCAGCGTCGGGATCGGCCACGATGATCAGGACGTCAGCGGCTTCCGTGCCCTGCTCGTAGCGCCAGGCATAACGGAGGCCAACGTGCACCTCGTTGCTTTCCTCGTCCTGGTAATAGCGCAACACTCGCAAGCCGGCTCCCAGATGCGGGGAGTCGAAATCCTCCACGATGGGAGGCTCGACGGTGTAGCTCGCATCGGCGTGGGTCAGCTCCCGCAGTGCCGCATTTCGGTCTTCGCCCTCTTCGATCTCCACCAGGTCGACATACGCAACAAGCGGGATCTCCCGCGGGTGCGGGAGATGCAGGAAGACTTCGAAGTCCGGAAAGGCCGCAGGGGCCCTGATGGCGTACATCAAAAGGATGTTGAACAGCAGGTCGACTTCGCCAGGCTCCGGCTTCTCCGACGCGAAATCATTCCAGATCCCATCGGCGTAGTAGCGTGCCCACGCCTCAGGCGTTTGAGCCTCCTCTACGCCCTCAAGACCTGGTTCCGGCCACATGAGTGGGATGCGAACCCAAGGTGACAAATCCATGGCGTGCTTGACGTTGAGCCAGCTCATTCGTAACTCCATTTGAACGTGCCGACCACCGCGTCGAACAACTCGACCAGCACGTCGGTGAACTCACTATCGATATCGCCGTCACCCGGTGTGGAGAAGTTGATGCTGATCCAGCGACCCGGATCGTCCACAACGGGGATTACGTACTCGACCCGCCGCGTCGGTAGGGCGGCCTGTTGTACGGCTCGGGGGGTGGAATTCAGCTTCTCCTCGTCAGGGATGGAACGGTGGGCGCGGCGGAGCGCCAGTGCCCCTGCTACGTCAACTGCTGCCGCCGTTCCGCCAGGGACATCTTCGTTGACCAGCTGGTCGATCACTGCTTGCGAAGGAACCGCATGGTCGCGGCTGATCGGCATCTCTGCCACGATGAAGGAGGCCATGAGGAAGATTCCTCCGCGAGGGAGTACCGGAAGGTATAGGTCAAGACCGCCGTTTCTGCGAGCTGCGCGGGCCTGCTTCTCCAACTGGCGACGCATGTCCAGTCGGAAGCGCATCGCATCGTCCCGGGGAATGCCCTCCGGTACTTGCCCCATGTGTGAGAAGAGGACCTTTTCGAGTGCTTCCTTCGTACCCTCACGCAAAGGGATGCGGACCCAGCCGGGTGGCAGGACGAGCTCGTAGCCGCGGGGAGCGGTCACCTCGACGGGGAGTGGCTGTGGCTGTGGCTGTGGATCGGACGGGCTCACGCGCGGGCCTGCCTCTTGAACTGTCGGTCGGTAACCAGGATCGTCAGGGAAGAGAGCACCGAAACCACGGCCAGCCAGCTGTAGCCGATGGCCCCGATAATGTTCCAGACCAGGTACATGGAGGAAACAATCTTGATTGTCTGGGAGAAGTTGGAACCCATTCGCGGGTTACGGATGAGTTCTCGGTTTCTGATAAACAGGGCCAGCATCAGTACAGGCGCAATCATCAATGGCCATGCCGCGTAACCGTAGGTGAGCCAGTCCATTCCATCGACTCTGCTGCCGAGATCTTGGAAGGCAAAACAGAGAATTGGTGCCAGTGTGCACGCAGCAAGGAACTTCATGGCCCGCGATTCCTGTGGGCTTTTCGCTGGAACTGTCGCCACTATCTCCACTCCTCGTATTTTTCGTTTGGATTCCGCCCCGCCGAGGTGGTCACCAGCGGCTCCCGACTTCACGCGTCAGGACGTCCTTGGCGTCGCCGTACTGGTCCCCATAGGGGCCTTTTTCTCCGAGTTTGTCGCCTACGTCCACCGTCGTGGCAGCCCCGTAGTTGAGCTTAAACTTCAGTGCCGCCTTGTCCATTGCACTGGCCGCCTTTGCCACCTCGGGATTCCCGCCGAACTCGGACCGCATTGCCTTAGCGAACTTGGATGCGCTGGCGACCTCCTCTTCGCCACTCAGCAGACGGTCCAGTCGCGTCGTCGCGGGGTGGGTTTCCTTCGCGCCGATCTGGCGCAGTGCATCCTTTGCGCGCACTGCTTTCGCGCCCCGGGCTGAGTCAGTGCCGTAGCGCATGATGTTCTTATCGAGCAACTTGCGTAGGTTCGAGTACCGCTGGAACCGCCCCGCCCTGCTGGCGTTTTTGAGTGTCGTCGCTGCGGCCTTCACGCCCTTCAACGCAACGCTGCCGAATCCCAGTGTGGCCAGCGCGAAGACATCCATGGCGACATCCGCCCAGCTTCCGTCACCGGAGAGGGCCAGTAGTGTGTGCCCCACGCCCACTAGCGCAGTGAGACTGAGGGTGGTCACCATGAGGAGGGTCGCCACCCATCCGACCGGCGTGAAGAGGAGGGCGATAACCCCGATAATGGTCGCTGCCCAACTCAGGATTTCAACGACGGTTTTTATCGTTTCCGCATGCTCGTGCACCCAGTCCTTGAAGTCCTCCCACTTGCTATCCTTGATGATGTCCGAGATGTCTTTGTCGATGTTCTCGGCATAATGCTGGGCGCGGGAGTCGCGGTCTGAGATGACCTGGTTGAGCTGCTTGTGGTACGTCGCCAAGTGGCTGTTGGGGTCGGACTCCCCCGACGCCTTCTTGTCGCCGTCCTTCTTGGCCTCGGCTTCCTTTTTCTTCACCTCGGCAGTGTGTTCCTCGTCGGCCTGCTTCGCGGCTCGGAGGATGCCGTCGGCCCGTCCCTGGAAGCCCTCCAGCTCGTTGGCCCAATTGCCGAGGTCGCCGACCACGCGTTCGTAGCGGCCCGCCGTCTCGCGAAAGCGCTTTTCGAGGTCGCCCGACTTCTCGCGGATCTTGTCGGCGTACTGGCCCTGCAGTGCGTCGCCATCCGCTGCCTTGCGCAGGATGGCAGCTTGGTCGCGGAGGGTCGACGCGAGGTCCTTCATCCTGCGGACCTCATCACGGATGTCTTCCGGATCGCCGGGAATCGGGTCCTTCTCCGCCAGCGGATGCCAGTCGACCGGTCGGCGCCTGCCCTTACCTGCACCCATCGGTCAATTTCCCCCTTTCTGTCCGCGCTTCTTCTCGCTCGCCTTCTTGAGGTCAAGGTCCAGCTTTTCGAAGCTCGTGAGCGCGGTTTCTACGTGCTTGCTCAAGTCCTTGACATTCTCGAGGAGTTCACGTCGATAGTTGTCCCAGTTGCTGACGAATTGGCCCATCTTGCCAGCGATGGTGTCATGACCCCAGATGTCATGGATGTCGTCGTGGTGCTTGTCGATGCCATTGAGGGCTCTGTTGATGTCCCTCAGATTTTTCTTCGAAGACTCCAGAAGTTTGTAGTCGACTACCAGGCGGTCGTGCTCCCCCATGGGCCCCTCCGTTGCGTTTCCGTGGCCAACACGCTCCCGTTGGGCTCAACCCAGCGGCAAGTCACCACCGTAAACGCCTCCCCGCTCCCCAGTGGCAGCAGCCCCTTTGCGGGCGTGACCCGGCGGCCCGCCGAGGTCTGACCGAGCCCTGAGCCACCGGTCGGTGATCGTGGTTGGCTGGGAGGTAGAACGCGGAAAACTCCTCGTGCCCAACGACGCCGCTGCGATGCCTGCGGTCATTCCGAGAACTGCGACGAGAGCACCTGCTGTGGTAACGCCACGGGTCAGGACACGCACGTCTTTTCCCCTCTCTTCGACAGCACCTCCGTGGTCTGCCAGACCCCATTGATGTTCTTCTTGAGCTGGGTGCTGTATGTGACGTACGGGCTCTCGTCGGACCGGCAAGCCATGAGCTGTTTACCGGCACTTCTCCGCCGTCGTCTCGACGAACACCTTGGACGCCTGCCAAAGGTCCGTCCCCGTGGGGAACTTGACCATGACGATCTCGAAATGGTCGAAGTCGGCAATGCTGGGCTTGGTGTTGAGGATCTTCTTGGTTCTGATTTCCTTGCCGTAGAACTTCCCCGAGTCCGCGCAGAAAGCCACCTCTACCGACTTGCCGTTCGGAGCGGAGCGCGTGGTTGCGTCGTAGTGACGCAGCGTTCCCGTGGCGGTCCAGCCGCCCTTGATCCACTCGTTGATCTGAACCTCGGCGTAGTGGAGCCCTTCACCGGTCGCGTAGGCAGTCACCGCCGCGTCCTTGGTGCTGCGCTTGTCGACGCCCCGATAGATGGCCCGGAGATAGTTCGCCGCATCCTCCATCGCAGCCGCCTCGCTCTTGTCCTTCGGCTTGTCCCAGTCGAAGACCAGGTTCATGTCGCTGGGCAGGGACACGTCGACGCCGTCCGGCTTGTCCTCCGCCGGTGCCGCCGAGGGGTCCGCGGACGCCTTCGGGGACTCCGCCGCCTGGCCGGCGCTGGCGATCTTGTCGTTGTCGCTGGACTTGTCGTCCTCGCTGCCGCAGGCCGTCAAGAGCAGTGCCGCTGTCGCCGACAGGGTGGCAACAACGGGCAGAGGGCGGCGCTTCACAGTGGCTCCCCGTGAAAGACAGGTGTGCAGTACGAGCCCTGACGGTACCGGTGGGCTTTTCGGTTTCACCAGAGTGAACTTCCGAGTGAACGGAGGCGAGGCGGGTATCCGCGTGCAGCGGAACCACGTCCCCGCCGGGCGGTGGCACCAGGTTGAAGCCGGTCGGTGCCGGTCGGTGCTTGGCGCTGGGCATGGTGTTGCGCATCACTGCCACGGTGTAGGTAGTGCCAACGAAAAGGGCCCCGCGCCGGGGCGGCGATGATGCCCGGCCAGAGGCGGAGCGTGGTGAGGCAGGGCGTACGACCTGCTTACCGGGGGTACTTCGCGAAGACCCAGACATAGTGCAATAGACCGCCGACGATCCCGGTCTCATAGGTGTGTGAGCCGCTGCTCAGGGGTTGTAGACGGCCAACTGGTGCGCCAACTGTTCCAGATCCTGTGCGGCGTGCATGATGCGGGCGATGTCCTCGGTGGCGGTCCACATCACGACATCCGCCCCATGCTCCTCGACCCGCCACGCATAGCGTGCACACGCCAGCACATGCGGAGCGACGTCCTGGTTTGCGTAGCGGAAGGAGGTCAGGCCCTCACCGAGCCTCTTGGCCTTGAAGGATTTGACGACTGTGGGCTCGACCGCCTGAGGTTCGTCCGCCATGGTCAACGTCCGCAGTGTCTCCTCGCGGGGGCCTGAAGACGGTCCGATCGCCGCGAACACGGGAAGCGGAAGGTCCGTGGGGTGATCGCGATGCAGGAACAGCCAATGGTCCGTGCCAGGCGGGGAGAAGGCTTCTGCGCACTGCGCCAACGTGTCGGCGACGAAGTCAATGCCGTTCGGGCCCGGATCAAGCTCGCGGTCGAGCCACAAATCCTCGGCTTCTTCGCGGCACCATGCCTGGATGTCGTCCCACTCCTCGAAGGGGCCAACGGCGCCATCTCGGGGCGGTATCACTGTCCAGGGATACGGGTCGATGTACTCGATATCAATGACAGGGAAGAAGTGCTCGCTCACCCGCGCCTCCGCCGCCCGACTGTTCTGGGTTGTAGCCCTGGATGTTCCCCGACTGCTCTCCTGCGTAGGCGGGTTCCGCGAGAGCTGGGAGGCACAGAGCGAGAATCAGGGCGCGCGCCGGCGTTCAAGGCCGTACGCCGTGACCTGTTCACTGGCACTTCGCCGCCTTGGCCTCGACGAACACCTTGGACGCCTGCCAGAGGCCGTCTCCGGTAGGGACCTTGACCATGATGATCTTGAAGTAGTCGAAGTCCGTGATGCTGGGCTTGCTTTTCAGGATTTTCTCGGTTTTTACCTCTTTGCCGTAAAACTTGCTCGAGTCTACGCAGAACGCGACTTCCACGGATTTGCCGTTCGGGGCAGACCGCGTGGTGGCCTGGTAGTGGCGTCGGGTGCCTGTTGCCGTCCAGCCGCCCTCAACCCTGCTGTCGATCTGAGTTTCTGCGTAGTGCAGCCCCTCGCCCGTGGAGTAGGCGGTCACAGCGGCCTCATTGGACGTGCGCTTGTCGACGCCCCGATAGATGGCCCGAACGAAGTTCGCGGCATCTTCCATCGCAGCCGCCTCGTTCTTGTCCTTCGGCTTGTCCCAGTCGAAGACCAGGTTCATGTCGCTGGGCAGGGACACGTCGACGCCGTCCGGCTTGTCCTCCGCCGGCGCTCCTGAGGAGGATGCCGACTCCTTCGGTGTCTCCGCCCTCTGACCGGCGCCGGCAATCTTGGGGTGGTCTTTGGACTTGTCGTCCCCGCTGCCGCAGGCCGTCAACAGCAGTACTGCCGTCGCCGTCAGTGCGGCAGCAACGGGCAATGAGCGGCGCTTCACAGTGACTCCCCGTGAGGCAGAAGTTCAGTCACGAGCACTGACGGTATCGGTGAGGCTCCAGGTTTCGCCAGGGCGAACTTCCGCGAATACACGGGCGATCCGGGGTGTATGGGTATTGCAGGGACCTGGTTGTGTCCTGATCGCGCCCAAAGAGGGGGTGACCCCGGAGGGTGCTGTGTGCGACGTCCGGGGTCATGGTGCTCAGGTGTCTCGATTCGCTAGTGCGGTGTCTCGCACCTCCAGCACGTACACGGAGGAAACGCCGACATGACAGGGACTGGGTCGGTGTGTTCGTCGGCCAGAATCTCGACCTCACCTCGATCGTCGGTCACTGTGCCCGTTGCGTCGATCTTGTAGACGTGAAAGATGAGGCGGGAGCGGTGATGGGGCGTGGGCGGGGCCTCCAGGGG
>NZ_POUC01000116.1 GCF_002891435.1 Streptomyces cahuitamycinicus | reverse complement strand
GGCTCGGGCTCGGGCTCGGGCTCGGGCTCGGGCTGGGACCACCTCCCCGCACGCCCCTCACGAACAGCGTCATCACCACGCCGAGATACCCGACGTACCCGGCCGCCTGAAGCCACGTCATCGTCGGCGTCAGATTGAGCACGCCCTGGAGCAGTGTGCTGTACCAGGACCCGGCGTCGACGCTGCCGCTCAGGTCGACGGCGTAGGCCGCCCCGCCCGGCAGGACTCCGCCCTCCTGGAGGTCGCGCAGTCCGTAGCCGAGAACGCCCGCGGCGATCACGATGAGGACGGCGCCGGTGGCGGTGAAGAAGCGCGTGAGATTGATGGAGAGCACCCGGCGGTAGAGCCCCCAGCACAGCACCGCCGCGAGCGCGAGGCCGATACCCGCGCCGGTCAGCGGCCCGGCCGACTCGTGGGCCGCGCGGGCCGTGGTCCACAGGAACAGGGCGGTCTCCAGGCCCTCGCGCCCCACCGCCAGGAAGGATGTGAGGACCAGCACGCCGGTGCCCATGGCCAGTGCCCCGGTGACCTTCTCCTTGATCTCCCCCGCCAGGCTGCGGGCGGAGCGGCGCATCCAGAACACCATCGCGGTCACGAAGGCGACGGCCACGATGCTCAGCGTGCCGCCGAAGGCCTCCTGCGCGGCGGTGGACAGGGAGGCCGCGGTGAAGGTCAGAACCGCGCCGAAGCTCATCGACAGCGCGATCGCCCCCAGCACGCCGGTCCACACCTGCGGCAGCCGCGACCTGGCCCCGGCCCGCACGAGTGTGGCGACCAGCACGGAGACGATGAGGCCGGCTTCGAGTCCCTCCCTCAGCCCGATCAGAAAGCTCGGAAACGCGTCGTCCCACATGTACCGGCCCTCCCGGCCCAACGCCCCGGCCCGCACAAGCGGGTTAGCCAAGGCATGCCTTACCGACGCCGACCATCATGGACTCGACTCTCTGGGCATCCGGTCATGAATGCCTCATGGCCCGGCAAAAGTCCTGTCGGTTCCCGGCCACCCGGGCATGCCATCGGGACGCCGCACCTCTTGACGCGTCAATGACAACGATGGCTTGATGTGGTGGGAGCGCTCCCACCACATCCATGGGAAGGGACCACCATGCACAGAACCCCCCACTCGTCCCCGCACTTACGCGTTCTGTCCGTTCTCGGCCTCCTGGCCGCCCTGCTCCTCCCCCTCGGCATGGGCTTCGCCCCGGGCGCGACGGCCGCGCCCACGGCCGACCCCGTCCGCATCATGCCGCTCGGCGACTCGATCACCGGCTCGCCGGGCTGCTGGCGAGCGGCGCTCTGGAACCGGCTCCAGAACAGCGGATACACGGACATCGACTTCGTCGGCACCCTCCCCCCGCAGGGCTGCGGACAGGCACACGACGGGGACAACGAGGGGCACGGCGGCGAACTGGTCACCAACGTGGCGGACCATAACCTGCTGCCCGGCAGGCTGGCCTCCACCCGCCCGGACATCGTTGTCATGCACTTCGGCACGAACGACGTGTGGAGCAGCGTCGCACCCGAGCGCATCCTCGCCGCCTACACCAAGCTCGTGGCGCAGATGAGGGCCTCGAATCCGGACATGCGGATCCTGGTGGCGCAGCTCATCCCCATGAACCCGGGCAGCTGCGCGGGCTGCGCGCAGCGGGTCGTCGACTTCAACGCGCGGATTCCCGGCTGGGCCCGGGCGACCGGCACCGACCGCTCCCCCGTCACGGTGGTCGACCAGTGGACCGGCTTCAGCACGGCCACCGACACCTACGACGGCGTGCATCCCAACGCCTCCGGCGACGGCAAGATCGCCGCCCGCTGGTTCCCGGCCCTGTCGGCGGTCCTCGACGCCGGCGTCCCGCAGGACCCGGGCGATCCGGGCGAGGACCCCGTCGCCTGCACCGCGCGTTTCCGGGCCGTCTCCTCCTGGCAAGGCGGCTACCAGGGCGAGGTGACGGTGACGAACACATCGGCCTCGGCCGTCCCGGGCTGGACCGCAACCGTCGTACCGGCGAACGGAGCGCGTCTCGCCCAGCTCTGGAACGGCAGCCTCACCACGGCCGCCGACGGCACGGCCACCGTCAGGAACGCGGCGTGGAACGGCACCCTCGCCCCCGGTGCGAGCGCCACCTTCGGCTTCGTCGCCACCGCCCCGGCAACGGCCGGCAGCCCGGCGGCGACCGTCACCTGCACGGGCACGGCACCGGCCGCATGACAGCCACGCCGGGCCGGATGCCCAGGCGACGGACCCGTTCGCACCGAGCACGACGGCAGGACCCGTTCAGCACGACAGCGCGACCGGCAACGTGCCCGACCGACCCCCACTGATGGAGCCGTCATGAGACTCCGCCCCACCCTCACCACTCCACGCCTGGCCACGGTGGCCGCCACCGTGCTCGCCCTCTTCCTGTCCCTCCTCGCTCTCACCCCGCCGGCCCAGGCCGCGCCCACCGGCTTCCGGGTGCAGAACGGCCGACTGCTGGAGGCCGGCGGGAACGACTTCGTGATGCGGGGCGTCAACCACGCCCACACCTGGTTCCCGGACCGGATCAGCTCCCTCTCCCACATCAAGGCCAAGGGCGCCAACACCGTCCGCGTGGTCCTCTCCAGCGGTGACCGCTGGACCCGCAACGACGCCGCCGACGTGGCGAACGTGGTCTCCCAGTGCAAGCAGAACCGGCTGATCTGCGTCCTGGAGGTGCACGACACGACGGGCTACGGCGAGCAGAGCGGAGCGGCCACCCTCGCTCGCGCGGCCGACTACTGGATCAGCGTGCAGAGCGCGCTGACCGGCCAGGAGGACTACGTCATCGTCAACATCGGCAACGAGCCGCACGGCAACATCGGCTACACGGCGTGGACGGCCGACACCAAGGCCGCGATCCAGAAGCTCCGCGACGCCGGGTTCGACCACACGATCATGGTCGACGCGCCCAACTGGGGCCAGGACTGGGCGTTCACGATGCGGGACAACGCCGCCTCGGTCTTCGCCGCCGACCCCGACGCCAACACGGTCTTCTCGATCCACATGTACGGCGTCTTCGACACCGCCGCCGAGATCACCGACTACCTGAACCGCTTCGTCACCGCGAAACTGCCCATCGTCGTCGGCGAGTTCGGCCACGACCACTCGGACGGCAACCCCGACGAGGACACCATCCTGGCCGTCACCCAGCAGCTCCGGCTCGGCTACCTCGGCTGGTCATGGAGCGGCAACGGCGGCGGGGTCGAGTACCTGGACATGGTCGCGAACTTCGACCCCGACCAGCTCACCTCCTGGGGTCAGCGCCTCTTCAACGGCGCGAACGGCATCGCCGCCACCGCCAAGGAGGCCGCGATCTACTCCTCCGGCGGAGGCGACACCACTCCCCCGACGGCCCCCGGCACCCCGACCGCCTCCGGGGTGACCTCCTCGTCCGCCACCCTGACCTGGGCCGCCGCCTCCGACGCGACGGGCGTCACCGGCTACGACGTGGTCCGGATCGGCGGCGGCGCCGAGACGGTCGTCACCTCCACGGCGAGGACGACCGCCGCCCTCACCGGTCTGTCCCCCGCCACCCCCTACACCTTCGCCGTCTACGCCCGTGACGCCGCCGGCAACCGTTCGCCTCGCTCGGCCGCGGTGACGTTCACGACCTCCTCCGGCGGATCGACGGCGGCCTGCGGCGTCGGCTACCGGGTGACGGGCAGCTGGCCCGGCGGATTCCAGGGCGAGATCACGCTGCGCAACACCGGCACGTCGGCGATCAACGGCTGGACGCTGCGCTGGACCTTCCCGGACAGCCAGCGCATCACCAACCTCTGGGGCGGTACGGCGACGCAGAACGGTTCCGAGGTCAGCGTCGCGGCCGCCTCCTACACCGCGACGATCCCCGCGTCGGGCTCGGTCACCCTCGGCTTCACGGCCTCCCGGGCGACGGCGAACCCCAGCCCGACGGCGTTCACGCTGAACGGCGCCGCCTGCGCGGTGAGCTGACCGGGCCGTGTGCAATGGTGCCGACGCGCCCTCCGGAAGGGCCGGACGCGGCAGCACCGTCGCCACAGGATGAACCGCGAGTGTGATCCGCGCTACATCCACACCGGAAAGCGGTTTACCTCGCTCCGCATGGGTCAGGCGGCGGGGATGTCGCACCGGCACCCCACCGCCGTAACCCCCGCAAGACGCGTATCCGCCCGTCCCGGTTCCCCGCAGCGTGCGCGGGAGGCGTGATGAGCGAGGACACCCTGCGCATGCGGCCCGTCGCGAGCACCCACGGCGAGGCCGGGCCGAGTACGTCACGCGAGGCCGCCGCCCCGCCGAAGCAGGCCGGGCAGCGCGACGCGTTCTTCGACAACGCCAAGTACCTGGCGATCGTGCTGGTGGCGATCGGGCACGCCTGGGAGCCGTTGCGGGACGGCAGCCGCGCGGTCAGCGCGCTCTACATGGTCGTCTACGCCTTCCACATGCCGGCGTTCATCGTCATCTCCGGCTACTTCTCGCGCTCCTTCGACGCGAGCCCGGAGCGGGTCCGGCGTCTGGTCACCGGGCTCGCCGTTCCGTATGTCGTCTTCGAGACGGCGTACACGCTGTTCACGCGATGGACGGACCAGGAGCCCGACCGGCCCGTGAGTCTGCTGGATCCGCTGTACCTGACCTGGTTCCTGGCGGCGTTGTTCATCTGGCGGCTGACCACGCCGGTGTGGCGACGCGTGCGGTGGCCGCTGCCGGTCGCCCTCGTCATCGCGATGCTGGCGACGCTCTCGTCGTCCGTCGGCAACGACCTCGACCTGCAACGCACCCTTCAGTTCCTGCCGTACTTCGTCCTCGGTCTGCTGCTGAAGCCGGAGCACTTCCGACTGGTGCGCCGCCGCTCGGTGCGGGTGCTGGCCGTGCCGGTCTTCGCCGCCGCGGTCGTGGTGGCCTACTGGGCGGTCCCGCGGATGACCGGCGCCTGGTTCTACCACCGCGACAGTGCCGAGGAAATCGCCGCGCCCGCCTGGTACGGGCCCGTGATGACGCTGGTGACCTTCGGCTGTTCGCTGGTCCTGGTGGCCTGTTTCCTCGCGTGGGTGCCCGGGCGCCGGGCGTGGTTCACGGTGCTGGGCGCGGGCACGCTCTACGGCTACCTGCTGCACGGCTTCGTCGCGCAGGGGTCCAAGTTCTGGGGCTGGTACGAGCCGGCATGGGTCCACCAGTCCGTGGGCGTGGTCGTGGTGACGGCCTTCGCCGCGGTGCTCGTGACCGCGCTGTGCACCCCGCCGGTGCGGCGGCTGTTCCGCTGGGTGATGGAGCCCGAGATGCCGTGGGCGTTCCGCCGGGACGCGCATCAGCAGGCTCGGGAACGGAATGCCGCCCGCGAGGGGAGCGCCGTACGCGGGTGACGCCCGCCCCGCGCCCGACCGCCGAGCGCCCGCCTACCCGCCCTGGCCTGTCCGGGTCCCGCCTACCCGTTCCGCGTGAGCCGGATCAGCAGCACACCGGGCGTGCGCGGCACGGACACGACCAGCCCGTCCCCGTCCCACACGGCCCGGCCCGCCTCCACGGAGGACGGGTGCAGGACCTCCGCGCGGACGGTCCTGCCCGCCAGGCGCCGGACGGGGACACGGAGTTCGGCCGGTCCGCCCCGGCGCCAGACCGACAGGTACACCGTGCGGTCACCGGGGACCGAGAGCCCCAGGGCCAGCCAATCGTCCGTCCAGCCGGGCAGGCCGAGCGGCCAGAAGGGCAGGCCCCGGGCGAGGTCCCCGCGGATCGACTTGTAGACCGCGACCGCGTCCCGTACGAGGGCCAGTTGGTGTTCCGACATGCGGTTGAGGTGGCCGGAGAGGTGGATGCGGCCGAGCAGCGCCCCGCCCAGGGTCCACGTCGTCAGGTCGTCGTCGAACTCGGGCTGCGGGTAGGCCCATACAGCGCCCTGTTCGGGCGGGACGGCGGTCGGCGCGGCGGCGGCGATGGGCGGGTAGCGCAGGGGGTCCTGCTGGTCGCTGGTGGACTGGAGCTGGGAGACGGCCAGGGTGGCGCCGTCCATGCGCATGCCGCCCGAGGCGCAGTTCTCCACGACGAGTGAGGGGTGGCGGTCCAGTACGCCGGACAGCCAGTCCAGGTAGGCGTGGGCGTGGCCCAGCAGCCCGGCTCCCGGTGCGAGGTCGCCGGGGGCCTGAGTGCCGGGGTCGACCACGATGTTGTAGTCCAGCTTGAGGTAGCCCACGCCCCAGTCGCCGACGATCCGGTCCACGGTCTTGTCGAGGTGGGCGCGGGCGGCCGGGTGCCGCAGGTCGAGCTGGTGGCGGCCCTGTTCGGCCAGGCGCACGCCGTCGCGCTGGAAGAACGCCTCGTCGGGCAGTTCGGCCGCGACGGGGCTGCGCACCCCGACGACCTCCGGCTCCAGCCACAGTCCGGGCACCATCCCGCGCTCCCGGATCCGGTCCAGGACGGCCTGGATGCCACCGTCGGGGAAGCGGCTCGGCGAAGCCTGCCAGGCGCCGACGCTGTCCCACCAGCCCCGGGTGTCGTCGTCGTACCAGCCCGAGTCGATGCAGAAGTACTCGGCGCCGGCGTCGGCGGCGGCGTCGATCAGCGGCAGGAGCTTGGCCGTGGTCGGGTCGCCCATCAGGGTGTTCATGTAGTCGTTGAAGACGACGGGGAGGGCGGTGTGGTCCGGGTGCGGGCGGCGGATCGCCCGGCGGTAGGAGGTCAGGGCGCCCATCGCCGCGTCGAGGTCGGAGCCGAGTGCCAGGGCTCCGGGGACGGTGGTGAACTCCTCGCCCGGGGCAAGCCGGACCCGCCACTGGTGTTCCGCGTCGGTGGGTCCGTTCAGCGCCAGGTAGGTGCCGTGTGCGCGTTCGCCGAGGTCCCAGCGCCAGCCGGCCGGGGACTCGACCTGCCACGCCCAGGCCCGGCCGCCGCCGCGCTCGGTCAGCGCGCCCATGGCCAGATGGCCGTCGGTGGGCCAGCTGCCGCGCCCGGTGAGGGTGAGGGCGGCCCGGCTGTCGTGCTCGTGGACGTCGACGTGGATGTCGGCGACGGCGGCGCGCAGCGGCTCGGCGTACCAACGGCACTCGGCGAGCCAGTCGTTGCGGGCCCGGTGGACGTCGAGGGTGTCCGGCGCGGGCAGGCCGCCGAGCAGGAGGCTGCTGACGGACTGGACGACCAGGGGCGCCCGGCCCTCGTTGCGGAGGCGGACCCGGGAGCGCAGAACGGGCAGTCCGGTGGGTGACGTGAGCTCGACGAACGCCGTCAATCCCGTGTTCGGGTCGTGGAGTTCGACGGTCAGCCACTCCCAGCCGTCGCGTCTGTCCGTGCGGTGGGTCCGGTAGGCGAGCCGGGCGCCGAAGGCCGTGCCGGTGAAGCGGGGTCCGGACCAGCCGCTGCCGTGGCCCAGGGCGGTGAGCTCCACGAGCGGGAGCGCGGAATGCGCGGTGGCGGGGCGATCGTCGTCGGGGTGGGCCAGCCGGACCAGCCGCAGGGTCCCGTCGGCGGCGATCGCGAACCCGGCCCGGAGGGCTTGATGCCCCCAAGTGAACTCGTCCTGCCGCTGGTTGGAGGCCATGTGCGCCGCATCCGCCGTGCCGGTCAAGGTGCTCCCCCTCCTGGCCCCGCCCCGTCGTCGGGGAGCGGAGGTCCGCGTGAATCCCTCGTTACGGTCTCTTGACGACCCAAGTGTGACCGGTCACAATCCTCGCATGAATGTGACCGGTCACACAAGGCGCCCGGCGAGCATCAGGGACGTCGCCACGGCCGCCGGGGTCTCGTACCAGACGGTCTCGCGGGTGATCAACGGCCATCCCAGCGTCCGGCCGTCCACCCGGGAGCGGGTGCTCGCCGCCATCGAGGAACTGGGCTTCCGCCGCAACGCGACCGCCCTCGCCCTGGCCAGCGGGCGCAGCCGGGCCGTGACCGTGCTGACCGCGAACACCACCCACTACGGCTACGCCTCGATCCTCCAGGGCATCGAGGAGGCCGCCCGCGCGGCGTCGTACGCGGTCGGGATCGGGGTGCTGGAGTCGGCCGAGGACGCGGCCGTCGCCGCCGAGGTCCAGCGCGCGGCGGACGCGAGCGGCGGGATCGTGGTGATCGCATACGATCCGGCCGGTGTCCGGGCGCTGGGAGCCGTGCCCGCCGGGCTGCCGGTCGTGGGAGTGGTGGAAACCCCGGCGAGCCCGCCCGACGGCGACCGCCCGTGGGTGTGGACCGACGACCGCGAGGCGGCCTACCAGGCGACCAGCCACCTGCTCTCCCTCGGCCACGAGACCGTGCACTACGTGGCCATCCCGTCCAGCACCCGCCGCACCAGCGCCCGCACCAGCGGCTGGCGGCAGGCGCTGAAGGAGGCCGGCGCCCCGCAACCCCGCCCCGTGCAGAGCAGTTGGGGGCCGGCGGGCGGTCACGCCGCCGCGCTGAAGCTGGCGAAGGACCGGTCCGTCACCGCGATCCTGTGCGGCAACGACGACCTCGCGCTCGGCGTGCTGCGCGCCCTGCACGAGTCCGGCCGCTCGGTGCCGGGCGAGGTCAGCGTGGCCGGTTTCGACGATGCCCCGCACTCCGCCTTCCTCACCCCGTCCCTGACGACCGTACGCCTGGACTTCACCGGCCTCGGGCGGTCCGCGTTCGCCCTGCTGCACGGCGTGCTGGAGGAGTCCGCGCCGGTCGCCCCGCATCCCGTGTCCGTACCGGAACTGGTGGTGCGGGAGAGCTCGGGGCCGCCGCCCGCCGACGCCTGAACCACTGATGCCCGAACCACCCGAACGAGCCCAGCAGTTGTGAGTCCCGCTTTCTGAACCGAACCGCATGCTCCGGAAAGGCACGAGATGAAGAGAAGAGCTCTCCCCGCTCTGGCGCTGATATGCGCCGCCGGCCTGGCCGCCACCGCGTGCAGCGACCCGACTGCCGGGGACTCGGGTTCGGACGGTTCGGACGCCAAGCAGGCGGCGGTGAACCCGACCGCCCGGCTGGACGGCGTGAAGCTGACCATGTGGACCGCGCAGAACACGGTCAACGCACCCAAGCAGGTCATCGACGCCTTCGAGAAGGCCACCGGCGCCGAGGTCGACACCCAGGCGATCCCGGACCTCTACGAGCAGAACGTTCCGACGAAGCTGGCCTCCGGCGACCGCCCCGACCTGATGTTCTGGCAGCCGTCCATCTCCACGCTGCCGTTCATCCAGCCGAAGCAGAACCTGCTCACCCTCGAAGGTGAGCCGTGGGAGGCCAAGCTCGGAGACACCGAGAGGTCCCTCGGCATGATCGACGGCAAGCGGTACGCGGCGATCGTGACCAGCCCCGCCATGCTCGGCGTCTACTACAACAAGGACGTCTTCAAGCAGGCCGGGCTGAGCGAGAAGGACTTCCCCAAGTCCTACGACGAGCTGCTCGCCCTCGGCCGCAAGGTCGTGGACAAGACCGACGCGGCCGCCTTCTACGAGGCCGGCGGCGACAAGTGGCCGCTCCAGTGGCAGATGCAGGTCCAGCTCACCGACCTCGACCGGCAGTGGTGGGCCGATCTGAACGCGGGCAAGAAGAAGTGGACCGACCCGGTCGTCGTCGGCGCGATCAAGAAGTACAAGGACAAGCTGCTCGACGCCGGGCTGGCTCAGAAGAACTACCGGACGGGCACGTTCACCGGGCAGGCCGACGCCCTGTGGAAGGGCGAGGCCGGCATGGTCCTCAATGTCACGTCCTTCCAGAGCCAGTTGCAGGCCAAGTACTCCACCGCCGAGATCGACAAGAGGATCGGCTGGTTCCCGGTCGCCAACTCCTCGGCGACCGCCCTGTACTCCCCCGACCAGACCAACGGGGTCGTCGCGTTCAAGACCGGTGACGACAAGCGGCAGAACGCGGCCCGGCAGTTCCTCGCCTTCTGGCTCGGGCCCGACTACCCGGACTACATCAAGGCGATGAAGATCCCGTCCGTGCAGCCGTCCGTGCCCACCCCCGGCGGGCTGCCCGGGACATCCAAGTCCCAGGTCGCGGCCCTGCCGAAGGCCATCGGCGTGTTCCAGGCCAAGGCCATCGTCGCACCCGACACCCACCTGTACCTGGCCGACATGATCTTCGGAAAGAAGACCCCACTGCAGGTCGCCCAGGCGATCCAGGACCAGTTCGCGCAGGTGGCCAAGGCCCAGGGCGCACCCGGGTTCTGACGATGACGGACACGGTCGTACAGACACGCAAGCAGCCCTCGGCAGCCGGCACGCCCAAGAGCGTGGGACGGCTTCCGCGCGCCGCGGTGCACCACCCGTGGTGGTTCGCGCTCCCCGCGATCGCCGTCTTCGCGGGGTTCTTCCTGGTGCCCAACCTGCTCAACTTCTACTACCCGTTCACCAACTGGTCGTCCTACCACGCGGACATCGCCTTCACGGGCCTGGACAACTTCAGGACCATCGCCGACGACGGTTCGCTGCTGCGCGCTGTCCGCACGACGCTGCTGTACGCACTGCTGGCGGCGGTGTTCCAGAACGGTTTCGGGCTGGTGCTGGCGCTGCTGCTGGAGGACGACAGCCGCTTCAACCGGTTCTTCCGGGCCGTGTTCTTCCTGCCGGTGCTGATCTCGGCCCTCGCGACGGGGTACGTCTTCCAGGCGCTCCTCGACCAGGACGGAGCCGTCAACTCCCTGCTGGGCACCGACATCCCGTGGCTGGGTTCGCCGACCTGGACGCTGGTGATCGTCACCCTGATCCACGGCTGGAAGTGGATGGGCCTGGCCATGCTGATCTATCTGGCGGGGCTGAAGGGCATCCCGGGCGACATGCTCGAAGCCGCCCGGATCGACGGCGCCGGGCCGTGGCGGACGTTCTGGTCGGTGCGCTGGCCGATGCTCGCGCCGGCCGTCACCTTCAACGTCACCACGGCGCTGATCGGTTCGATGAACACCTTCGACATCGTGCAGGCCACGACCGGCGGCGGTCCCGCGGCCTCCACCGAGGTCTTCAACATCTACATGTTCCGGATCTTCGGGCAGGGCCTGTACGCCCAGGCCTCCGCGATGAGTCTCGTGCTCTTCCTGGTCGTGGTCGCCGTGGCGATTCCGCTGGTCGTGGGACTCCGGCGAAGGGAGCAGATGCTGTGACCCCGCTGTGGCGCTACGGCCGTCCCGCCCTGGTCCTGCTGCTGGCCGGGCTGGCCGTGGGCGTGCCGCTGTGGCTGGTCGCCGTCACCTCGGCCAAGCCGCAGGCGGAGGCGATCGAACCGAACCTGGACCTGCCCCGGCACTGGCAGCCCGCCGCCAACTACGCGGACGCCATCGCCGAGGGCGAGATGCTGCGCGGCTTCCTCAACTCCCTGCTGGTCGTGGTGCCTTCCGTGATCCTGGTGCTGGTCCTGGGCGCGGGCGCCGCCTGGGTCTTCGCGCGCCGGAAGTCGAAGCTGGTGTCGGCGGCGTACGCGCTGTGCATCAGCGGGCTGCTGCTGCCGCCCGCTGTCATCACCATCGTGATGGAGCTGCGCCAACTGGGCCTGGCCGGATCCCGGCCCGGCATGATCGCCGTCTACACCGGCATGTACCTGTCGACGTCGATCTTCTTCATGACCGGCTTCATCCGCGCCATCCCCACGGAACTGGAGGAGGCGGCCCGGGTGGACGGGGCCACGCCGTCGCGGATCTTCTGGCGGATCGTCCTGCCCCTGCTCCGGCCGGTCATCGCCACGGCGACGATCATGGTGATGCTCTACGCCTGGAGCGACGTCTTCTACGCGTTCTTCGTCCTCGGCGGCGGAGACCGGGCGACCCTGCCGCTCAACCTCTACCAGGTCGCCAGCGCCCAGCTCTACCTCAACAACTGGCATCTCGTCTTCGCGTACGTCGTGGTGATGAGCCTGCCCATGGTCGCCGTGTTCCTCGTCGGCCAGCGAAAGATCGTGTCCGGAATCACCAGTGGAGCCGTGAAGTGACTGGAGGTCCAGCAGCGTGATCACCCCCACCCGCACGAGAGCCGGTACGAGGTCCCGTACCAGAACCGCCCTGATCGCAGCACTACTTGGAGCAGCCGCCATGGCAGCCACCCTCCCCGCGGCCGGTCCCGCCGCCGCGGCCGATCCCCAGCGCCTCACCGTCGACCTCGAAGCCTTTGAGGGCCCGGTGATGCTCGGCGCCAACGGCTCCCTCTACGGGCTCAGCGACGACGGCGTACCGAGCGACGCCGTGATGGAGCCCCTGAAGATCACCAGCATCTCGCAGAAGCCGGAGGGCGGCGCCCAGCACCCCAACGGCGACGCACTCACGGTCTCCAAGTCGTTCTTCCGCACCGGCGGCGGCGAGATCAACGTGATGATGCAGGACGTCTACGCCAAGTGGCCGTACGAGGACCTCGGCATCGACGACTACCTCCCCAAGATCGACAAGATCGTCAAGGAGGTCTCGGCCGACCCGAACAGCGACCGCTTCGTCTACATCCCCTTCAACGAGCCCGACCAGATCTGGTACAAGCTCGACGTCCAGGACCAGGCCCAGTACGAGAAGAACCGCGACCGGTTCTTCAAGGACTGGAAGACGGTGTACCAGCGGATCCGCGCGATCGACCCGGACGCCCGTATCGCCGGTCCCAACGAAGCCGCCTATCACACGCGCCTGTTGAAGGACTTCCTCGCCTTCACCAAGCGGGAGAACGTCGTGCCCCAGGTGATGACCTGGCACGAGCTCGGCTCCGGCTCCCTGCGCGACTTCCAGGCGCACTACGACGACTACCGCACGCTGGAGCGCGAGGCGGGCATCGCCCCCCTGAAGATCAACATCGACGAGTACGCCAACCGCCGGGACCTGTCCGTGCCCGGGCAGCTCGTGCAGTGGGTGTCGATGTTCGAGCGCAACAAGGTGTTCGCCAACATGGCGTACTGGGACGCGGCCGGCAATCTCAGCGGCCATGTGGTGCGCTCCAACATCCCCAACGGCGGCTGGTGGCTGTTCCGCTGGTACGCGGGCATGACCGGGAACACCGTGAAGGTGACGCCGCCGCGGCCGAACACCGTCGACACCCTCCAGGGTCTCGCCTCCCTGGATCCCTCCCGCCGCCAGGCCCAGGTGGTGCTCGGAGGCTCGGACGGCGACTCGGACGTGGTCGTGAAGAACGTCCCCCGCTCCGTGTTCGGCCGTACGGTCACCGCGACGGTCGCCGAGGCCGCCTGGTCGGGATACGAGGGGCAGCACGCGGCCCCGCGGGTCCTGGCGCGCACCAAGGTGAAGGTCGCGGCCGACGGTTCGGCGACGGTCCCGCTGCGCGGCCTGCACAAGATGTCGGCGTACCGGATCGTCCTGACCCCCGGCGGCTCGGGCACCCCGGCCGCCGCCCCCGCCCCCTGGTCGGCGTCGTACGAGGCCGAGGACGCGGCCATCACCGACGGCAAGGTCTACACGCAGGGCACGGTCCAGAACGCCAACGGCTACGCGGCCTCCGGCACCAAGGACGTCGGCTCGCTGAACCAGCCGGGGAGCAAGGTCGCGTTCACCGTGGACGTGCCGGAGGACGGCTCGTACGACCTCGCGATCCTGTACGGCAACCAGTCCGGCGGTCCCGCCACGCAGAAGCTGACCGTCGACGGCGCCGCCCCGGTGACGGTCGCCTACCCCTCCACCGAGAACTGGACCTACCGCGCCAAGGAGGACGTCCGGGTCCGACTCTCGGCGGGCGAGCACCAGTTGGTGCTGTCCAAGGGCGACGCCGAGGTCACGCTCGACCGGATCGACCTGACGCGCGACACCGGCGCGGCCTCCGCGTCGTACGAGGCCACCCTGGCGGACATCAGCGGCAAGCCGTCGTACGACTACTCGTCCTCGGCCGGCGTGGGCACGGGAGCCCTCGTTCTGCGCTCGGGCGACAAGGCCGTCTTCGACGTCTACGCCCCGCGCGACGGCTACTACACGGTGACCCCGCGAACCTCGGCGGCGGTGCGGCTCGCCCTGCACGGCGAGAAGGTCACGGCGGCGCCCGGCCGCCCGCTGCGGTTGTATCTCGTCGCGGGCAACAACCGGGTCGCGTTGACGTCGAGCCACGCCGCCGTCCGCTCCCTCGACGTCTCCGGCGACGGCTCGGCCGCCGGCACCCTCTCCTACGAGGGGGCCTCGGCCACGCTCGCGGGTGGCGCCAAGCTCGTGGACAGCCCGCACGCGTCCGCGGGCTCGTACATCGGCTGGCTCGGCAACAGCGCCTCCAGCAGCGCCGAGTTCACGGTGACCGCACCGAGGTCCGGCCGCTACATGCTGGTCGTCCACTACGCCCACAACGACCGCCGGGACAACGGCCACGCCTACAACACGGACATCATGTCCCGTACGGCGGACATCAAGGTCGGGGGCGCCGCGCCGCAGAAGATCACGTTCAAGAACACCTGGAGCTGGGACGACTACTGGACGGTCGGCGTCCCGGTCGATCTGTCGAAGGGCGCGAACAAGGTGACGTTCGGCAACGCCACCGCCTGGGCGCCGAACATCGACCGGATCGAGCTGGGCCGGGTCGTGGGCTGAGCCGTGCGGTGACGGCCGCGGTCGCGGAGGAGTGAGGAACGGCGTCCGCGACCGGCGCCCCTTCACACACCTGACACGCAACCGCTGACAGCAAGCCAGCGGGCTTGGTGCCGCAGTCCGCCGTGGAGGCGGGCCGCGGCACTGTCGCGTCGCTCGGCGCGTGCACGTCGCTCGGCGCGTGCACGTCGCTCGGCGCGTGCACGTCGCTCGGCGCGTGCACGTCAGAGGGTCGTCAGAGCGGCGTCGCAGCGTGCAGGATGAGGACCATCGTCACCGCCGAGTTCGCGGACGACATCGCCGAGACGGCCGTCCCGGCGGCCGCGCCCCACGCCGCCGCTCCGACCGCCGTGAATGCCGGCGGCCAGTGGCGCACTGCGGGGGCCGGGCCGTGCAGCGCCGCCACCCGGCGCGGCACCGGTCCGGGAGCCGCGAGTCCCGCGAGGGTGGGCAGCGGGGTACCCCGCGAGACGAGCGCGGCCGTGCCGATCGCCCTCGCCACCGTGCGGCGGCTGCCGATCAACCGGGCCGCCTCCTCGTCCGCCCACCGCTCCGCCGTGTACGCCACGGCGGTACGCAGCGGCCGCAGGAAGGGGTTGGCGCGGGCCGCGAGCCGCACGGCGAGCAGGTACCGGTCGTGCCGTGCGGCGAGGTGGGCCCGCTCATGGGCGAACAGGGCCCGGCGCTCGGCCGGCCGGAGCCGGTCCAGCAGGGCCGTGGTCACCACGACACGGCCACGTCCGGCGCCGGCACGCGACACCCCACCGCCCCGGCGGCCCCCCGGCGGCAGCGCGTACGCGTAGGGCAGGGGGTCGGGCAGCACCGCGACCTCCGTCTCCCGCAGCCCGGCCAGAGCACGATGCGCCTGACGGCGTACCCGCCCGTGCCGCCGCACCGTCCGGACACACGCGACGACGACCGCGCACAGCGCGGGGATGGCGGCCTTGCCCACGACCTCGTCGTACGGCACCGCCGCCCGCACCTCGGGGTCGGACCAGCCGTCCGGCAGCGGGTTGCCGGGCAGTTGCGCGGTGCCGACCACCATCACCAGCGCCAGGCACACCGTGCTGCACAGGGCCAGCACCACGGCCAGCACCGTCAGCAGCCGGGTCGCTGTGCGCGGATGCAGATGCTGTTCGGCGAGGCGGGCGACCGGCCAGGCGGTCAGCGGCAGGATCAGTGGCAGAAAGACGAAGACCCCCATGAGGCTTCAGTCTTCCCCTTCGCTCTGGGCCTGATCCAGCAGGTCGCGCAGCAGCCGCTCCTCGTCCCGGTCGAGGCCGGTGACGAAGCTGGCCAGCACGGCTCCGCGGTCGCTCTCGGCGTCCAGCACCTTGCGCATCTTGCGGGCGGCCAGGCCCGCCTGGTCCGAGGCCGGTGTCCAGGCGAAGGACCGGCCGGCCCGCTCCCGGGTGACCGCTCCCTTGCCCAGCAGCCGGGTCAGGATGGTGATCACCGTCGTGTACGCCAGGTCGCCGCCGAGGCGTTCCTGCACCCAGCCGGCCGTGGCCGGGCCGTCCGCCTCCCGCAGCGCCGACAGCACCAGCGCCTCCAGCTCGCCCTGTCCCCGCCGGGGACGCTGCCCGGGACCCGTCACCACCCTGCCTCGCTCTCGCCGCCCTGCGTTGCGCTTGCGGACATCGTATAGATCCGCCGGGCCGAACCCCACCCTCTTCTACATTGCTGTAGATTTAAGATTGCCATCCGCACCGCACACGTCAAGCGCTCAAGAAGGAGTACCTCGTGGGAGTTTCCCTGTCCAAGGGCGGCAACGTCTCGCTCAGCAAGGAGGCACCGGGCCTGACCGCCGTCCTGGTCGGTCTGGGCTGGGACGTCCGCACGACCACCGGCACCGACTACGACCTCGACGCCTCCGCGCTGCTCCTCGACCCGTCCGGCAAGGTTCCGTCGGATCAGCACTTCGTCTTCTACAACAACCTCAAGAGCCCGGACGGTTCGGTCGAGCACACCGGCGACAACCTCACCGGTGAGGGCGAGGGCGACGACGAGTCCGTCAAGGTGAACCTCGCCGCCGTGCCGACCGAGATCGACAAGATCGTCTTCCCGGTGTCCATCCACGACGCCGAGAACCGCGGCCAGAGCTTCGGGCAGGTCCGCAACGCCTTCATCCGGGTCGTCAACCAGGCGGGCGGCCAGGAGATCGCCCGCTACGACCTGTCGGAGGACGCCTCGACCGAGACCGCGATGGTCTTCGGCGAGCTCTACCGGCACGGCGCCGAGTGGAAGTTCCGTGCGGTCGGCCAGGGCTACGCCTCGGGCCTCGCCGGTATCGCCGCCGACTTCGGCGTGGGCGTCTGACAGGAACCGAACGCGCCGCCGGGCCCGACCTCGTGTGGCCGGGCCCGGCGCCCGCATCAGCAACCGACCGGGAGACCATGTGGCCGACCCGTCCTCCCTCCGCCCTGACGACCGCGCGGACTTCGAAGCCGTACTGCACCACGCGCTGAGCACCGCCGACATCCGTGGCGCCGTGGGCGCCGACCCGGCCGGCCGGGTGGCCGCGCACCTGCGCGCCCACGCACTCGCCCGCGCCGACGACATGGCGGCGGCGGCCGAAGGGCCGTACCGCTCCTACCTCGCCGTGCGCAGGGCCGCCCGGCACGAGAGGCGGGGGCCGCTGGGCACGGGCAGTCCGCTGCCGGTCCTGAGTCGTGTCCGCAAAGTCCCGCCCTCCGGGCGGACGACGGGACTTTGCGGACACGACCTAGCGGTGCTCACACCGCTCGTGGCGGGCACCTCCGCCGCGGCGCTGCTCCTGACCGGCGGCCTGCTGCACCTCGCCGACACCCCCGGCCCGCTGCCCGGATCGCTCGTCGCGGCCGGCCGGGCCCTGGCGCTCGTGGCGGCCGTGACCGGCCTCGGAACCCTGGCCGCCCTGCTGTACACGGCCACGCGGCGGCGCGGCGTGCCCCCGGCCGCCGACCAGGTGGAGCACGCCCGGCTGGTCTGGCGGCAGGAGCTGCCCGACCGCGGGATGCTGCCGCACCTGCGCCGGCATCTGCTGCCGCATTCCGGTACGGCGATCACACCGTGCTCCCCGCCCGATACGCTCACGTCGTGCCCGGCCCGGGCGAGAGAGGACAGGACACCATGTTCGGACTGAGCGAGTTCGCGATCATTCTCATCGTCGTCATAGCCGTCATCGGGATGAAGAAGCTCCCCGAGCTGACGCGCTCGGCCGGCAAGGCGGCCCGCATCCTCAAGGCCGAGGCCCGCGCGGCGAAGGACGAGGAGGCCGGGACGGCCCCCGCGCCGCGGGTGGTCCAGGGCCAGATCGTCCCGCCCGGCACCGGCACGACCCCGCCCGGTGCCCGGGCGGCGGGCGCCCCGGACCACCCCTGACCCGCCCCGTGACTACAGCGTGCGCTCCAGGCGGTCGGCCACGAGCCTGACGAAGCGCGCCGGGTCCTTGGGCTGGCCTCCCTCCGCGAGCACCGCCAGGGCGTGGAGCAGCTCGGCGGACTCGGTGAGCTCCGTGCGGTCCTCGCTCGCCCGGTAGGCCTCGTGCAGGCCCTTCACCAGCGGGTGGCCGGGGTTGAGCTCCAGGATCCGCTTGGTGCGCGGCACCTCCTGGCCCATCGCCCGGTACATGTTCTCCAGGGCCGGGGTCAGGTCGTGCGCGTCCGAGACGACGCAGGCCGGGGAGACCGTGAGCCGCGTCGAGAGGCGGACCTCCTTGATGTCCTCGTCGAGCTGCTCGCGCATCCAGCCGAGCAGCCCGGCGTACTCCTCGGCCTGCTTCTCGCGCTCCTCGCCGGTCTTCTCCCCGCCCTCGCCGTCGAGATCGATCTCGCCCTTGGTCACGGACCGCAGCTTCTTGCCCTCGTACTCGCCGACGGCGTCGACCCAGACCTCGTCGACGGCGTCGGTGAGCAGCAGGACCTCGATGCCCTTGTCCCGGAACGCCTCCATGTGCGGGGAGTTCTCGATGCTCTGCCGGGACTCTCCGGTGATGAACCAGATGTCGTCCTGACCGTCCTTCATCCGCTCCGCGTACTGCGCGAGCGTCGTCGGCTCGTCGTCGGAGTGCGTGGTCGCGAACGAGGAGACGGCGAGGATCGCGTCACGGTTCTCGGAGTCGGTGACCAGGCCCTCCTTCAGGGCGGTGCCGAACTCGCGCCAGAACGTGCGGTAGCGGTCGGCGTCCTTGGCGAGGAACTCCTTGACCGTGGACAGCACCTTCTTCGTCAGCCGGCGCCGCATCATCCGGATGTGCCGGTCCTGCTGCAGGATCTCGCGGGAGACGTTGAGCGAGAGGTCCTGCGCGTCCACGACGCCCTTGACGAAGCGGAGGTAGGGCGGCAGCAGCGCCTCGCAGTCGTCCATGATGAAGACGCGCTTCACGTACAGCTGGACGCCGCGCTTGAAGTCCCGCGTGAACAGGTCGTGCGGGGCGTGCGAGGGGACGAAGAGCAGGGCCTGGTACTCGAAGGTGCCCTCGGCCTGGAGCCGGATCGTCTCCAGCGGCTCACGCCAGTCGTGGCTGATGTGCTTGTACAGCTCGTGGTACTCGTCGTCGGACACCTCGTCGCGCGAGCGCGCCCACAGTGCCTTCATGGAGTTCAGCGTCTCGGGCTCGGGCGTGCCCTCACCCTCCTTCGCCTCCGGGACCAGCCGGATCGGCCAGGTGATGAAGTCCGAGTAGCGCTTGACGATCTCCCGGATCGTCCACTCCGAGGTGTAGTCGTGCAGCTGGTTCTCGGGTTCGGCGGGCTTGAGGTGGAGCGTGACGGACGTGCCCTGCGGCGCGTCGTCGACCCTCTCCAGGGTGTACGTGGCCTCGCCGCGCGACGTCCAGCGGGTCCCCTGGCCCTCGCCGGCGCGCCGGGTCACCAGCGTCACCTCGTCCGCCGCCATGAACCCGGAGTAGAAGCCGACACCGAACTGGCCGATGAGCCCCTCGGCCCCGGCCGCGTCCTTGGCCTCCTTCAGCTCCTCCAGGAACGCGGCCGTACCCGAATGGGCGATGGTGCCGATGAGCTGCCCGACCTCGTCGTACGACATGCCGATGCCGTTGTCCCGCACCGTGAGGGTGCGGGCCTCCTTGTCGATGTCGAGCTCGATGTGCAGGTCCGACACATCGGCGTCGAGCGAGTCGTCCCGCAGCTTCTCCAGACGCAGCTTGTCGAGCGCGTCGGAAGCGTTGGAGACGAGTTCCCGCAGGAAGACATCCTTGTTCGAGTAGACCGAGTGGATCATCAGCTGGAGCAGCTGACGCGCCTCTACCTGGAACTCAAACGTTTCGGTCGTCATGGTTCGCGAATCCCTCACAGGTCCCACAGTCGCCTGAACTGGATGTCACTCTAAAACACCAAGTCAGGCCGGGGCCCGGAAAGTCAGACGAG
Source organism: Streptomyces cahuitamycinicus (assembly GCF_002891435.1). Taxonomy (GTDB): domain Bacteria; phylum Actinomycetota; class Actinomycetes; order Streptomycetales; family Streptomycetaceae; genus Streptomyces; species Streptomyces cahuitamycinicus. The sequence continues at coordinate 508 of NZ_POUC01000116.1, read as the reverse complement.
ACGGGCGAAGACGACCAGGTTCTCGGTGTAGTCCCGGGCCCGACGGTCGTAGGCACCGGCGCAGGTGATGAGCCGGACCTGGGCGTCCGGGGTGTCGCCGTAGACCCGGTCGCTGGGGAAGGCGTCCTTCTCGAACGACTTTGTGGCGTAGACGACGAAGGTCGCCTTGCCGCCGTCGGCCCGCGCGACCTGGAACCGGTCGCCCTTCCTCAGCTCGCTGAGCCCGGCGAAGACGGCCGGGGAGGTCGCCGTGTCCACGTGCCCCGCGATGATCGCGGTGCCCGGCTCACCGGGGGTGTGCCCCTTGGCGTACCAGCCGACGAGGTTGGTGTCGTGCGACGGCGGGGGCTCCAGCTGACCCGAGCGGTCGATGGCGAGGTCGGTGAAGGGGGCGTCGACCGAGATCTTGGGGATGAGCAGGCGGACCGGCCGGGACCGCGGCAGATGCGGGCCGACCCCGGACGCGGCGGACCGGTGCGGTGCGGCGGACGTGGGCGGTGTGTCGGGC
>NZ_POUC01000115.1 GCF_002891435.1 Streptomyces cahuitamycinicus | reverse complement strand
CCATGATGGCCGGAGACGGGGTATCAACATATCTGGCGTTGACTTTTGGCACGCTGTTGAGTTCTCAAGGAACGGTCGCTTCCTTTGTACTCACCCTCTCGGGCTTTCCTCCGGGCGCTTCCCTTCGACGTTCCAAACTCTATCAGGGTTTTTCCGGCCCTCTGACCACCCTCCTGCAGGCATGCAGAAAGTGACCCGAAGATAGGATCTGACAAGTTGGTTGCTGCCCGGCCAAGACGCGAGATCACGTCGCTCAGCCCCAAGCAGGAGTACGACTGTACACGCGGCCGCGGAGCCGGTGCAAATCGTTTTGAGGTATGGTCTAGACCACTTCGAGCTGCTCCCGCGGAACCGGCACTTCAGGTGACATACGCTGCTGAACAGTGTGCCGCCCGGTACCTACAGGGACGGCCATATCGATCTCCACCCCTGGGAGGTTTCCCATGACCACCGTGACGTCCCCGCTCGCAGGACGCGCCATCGGACTGGCAGCCGTGCCGGATCCCGTCTTCTCCGGGGCCATGGTCGGCCCGGGCACAGCGATCGACCCCGTACGTGAGCCTTCCGAGGCCGTCTCGCCCGTGGACGGCGTCATCGTCTCCCTGCATCCGCACGCGTTCGTCGTCGTCGACGAAAGCGGACACGGCGTGCTCACCCACCTCGGTATCGACACCGTGCAGCTCAACGGCGAGGGTTTCGAGCCGCTCGTGAACAAGGGCGACACCGTCCGGCGTGGTCAGGGTGTCGTGCGCTGGAATCCGGCTGCCGTCGAGGCCGCCGGCAAGTCCGCGATCTGCCCGGTCGTGGCCCTGGAGGCCACGGCTGAAGCTCTCTCCGATCTTCGCATCGACGGCGAAGTGAAGGCCGGCGACAGTCTCTTCCTCTGGAAGTGACGTCAGTGCCGTCCTGTGACGGCGTGTACGACAACCACCGCGGCGGCGGGGCCCGCCGCTCTATCGGAGACGGGTGAGATGGAGACAACGCTGCGAGGCGTCGGGGTGAGCCACGGTGTGGCCATCGGCGAAGTTCGGCACATGGGGACGGCGGTGCTCGAGCCGCCCGCGAAGCAGATCCCCGCGGAAGAGGCGGAGCGTGAGCAGGGGCGCGCCCGCAAGGCCGTGGAGGCGGTGGCGGCTGACCTGATGGCGCGCGGGAACCTGGCCGGCGGTGAAGCCCAGGCGGTACTCGAGGCACAGGCCATGATGGCTCAGGACCCCGAGTTGATGTCCGATGTGGAGCGGCGGATCGCCGTCGGCAGCACGGCGGAGCGCGGGGTGTACGACGCCTTCGCCTCCTACCGCGAGCTGCTGGCGGGGGCCGGTGAGTACCTGGCTGGACGGGTGGCCGACCTCGACGACGTGCGAAATCGTATCGTCGCGCGTCTGCTGGGGGTGCCCATGCCGGGCGTCCCCGACAGCGACGAGCCCTACATCCTGGTCGCCCGTGACCTTGCACCGGCCGACACCGCGCTGCTGGACCCGACTCTGGTGCTCGGCTTCGTCACGGAGGAGGGCGGTCCCACCAGCCACAGTGCGATTCTTGCCCGGGCCCTCGGTGTGCCGGCCGTGGTGGCGCTGCCGGGTGCCGGTGAGCTCGCCGAAGGCACGATGATCGCCGTCGACGGCAGCACGGGAGAGATCTTCGTGGACCCGAGCGACGACAAGAAGGCTCGGCTCGAGGCCGCGGCCGCCGAGCGCAAGGCTGCGTTGGCTGCGTCTACCGGGCCCGGTGCCACCGCGGACGGTCACAAGGTGCCGCTGCTCGCGAACATCGGTGGCCCCGCTGATGTGGCGGCCGCCGTCGAGGCCGGTGCCGAGGGGGTGGGCCTCTTCCGTACCGAGTTCCTCTTCCTGGACGACAGCAAGCAGGCGCCGTCCGAGGAGAAGCAGGTCTCTGCGTATCGGCAGGTGCTCGAGGCGTTCCCCGAGGGGCGTGTCGTGGTGCGGGTGCTGGACGCGGGCGCGGACAAGCCGCTCGAATTCCTCACGCCGTCCGACGAGCCGAACCCGGCGCTCGGCGTGCGGGGTCTGCGGACGCTCCTCGACCACCCGGAGGTCCTGCGTACCCAGCTGACCGCGCTCGCCAAGGCCGCGGAGGGGTTGCCCGTATACCTCGAGGTCATGGCCCCCATGGTGGCGGACCGTACGGACGCCCGGGCATTCGCCGACGCCTGCCGGGCGGCTGGACTGCGGGCGAAGTTCGGCGCGATGGTCGAGATTCCGTCGGCCGCGCTGCGAGCCCGCTCGATCCTGCAGGAGGTCGAGTTCCTGTCGCTGGGGACGAACGACCTCGCTCAGTACACCTTCGCCGCCGACCGCCAGGTGGGCGCGGTGTCCCGTCTGCAGGATCCGTGGCAGCCCGCTCTGCTCGACCTGGTGGAGCTGTCCGCCGAGGCGGCGAAGGCCGAGGGCAAGAGCTGTGGTGTCTGCGGTGAGGCCGCGTCCGACCCGCTGCTCGCGTGTGTGCTGACCGGTCTGGGCGTCACCTCGCTCTCGATGGGGGCCGCGTCGATTCCCTATGTCCGGGCGACGCTGGCCAAGTACACGCTGGCGCAGTGCGAGCGGGCTGCTGCGGCGGCACGGGCGACGGACAGCGCTGAGGACGCGCGCAGCGCCGCGCAGGCGGTGCTGTCGGGCGAGTAGGCCGGGCCTGCGACGACGGTTTCCCGGGAGGGGCGCTCCACTGAGGTGGGGCGCCCCTCCCGGCGTTTCAGTGCTGGTGCCCGGGGGTGGGTTTCTCCTCTCCGAGGTCGGGCGGTGCGCAGTAGTCGACGTTGGATTCCGGGGAGATCAGGTCTCCTGATTCGACGTCGGTGCAGTAGGCGTCGAAGACCTCTCCTGCGGTGAGGGGTTCGAGGCCGTATGCGCGCATGCGCCAGCCGTAGACGCGGTCGGGTGTGTCCGGGGCGCTGGTGCGGATGACGAGTCCTCCAGGGCTCTCGGTGGCCAGGCCGAGGGCCAGGATCGTGGTGAACTCGAGGGCTTCTGTTTCGTTCAGTTCCAGGGCGGTGCCGTCGTCGGTGATGTGGAGGGCGGTGGTGAGGGTTTCGGGCGGTCCGGTGACGCTGCAGACGAGGTGGCGGTCGCCGGGTGGGGCTGTGTCGAGGATGCGGACGACGAGGCCCGCGGCTCGGGTGAAGGCGGCGCGTCCGATGTCCTCGCCGCAGGAGGTGCAGGCGCCCAGGCCGGCGAGGAGGGTGGTCGCGTACTCCCAGGTGGCCTGCCGTACGGCTTCGTCGACGAGGGCCGGGAGCAGGTCGGCCAGCGGACGGCCGTCGTAGGGAAGGGTCGGGCCTGTGGCCGCGAGCTGTGCGGTGAAGTGTGTGCGGCTCGATGGGTGGTCGGGGTCCAGGCCCTTGTGTGTGCAGAACTCGGCGTACTCCTCGGGGTCGAAGAGGGCCACCGTGGTGTGGCTGCCCTGCAGGGCGCGGGTCCTGAGGAGGGCCTCCACCTGTTTCAGGTAGGTCGCGTGGTCGGCGAAGGTGAAGCTGCGGTAGCGCCGCATGGCCCGGAAGTCGTGTTCGTCGGTCAGCAGGCCGATGGTGCCGGCGATTTCCCGGTGCAGGACGCGTCGCATGGTCCGGTTGTCGGTGTGTGCCATTGTTCCCCCTGTGCACGGTCGATCAATGCTCACTCACAGTAACGGCCGGCACTGACAATGGCCTGCCTCCCGGTCATCGCTTGCTTTGAGGACGGAAGGGGCAGTTCACAGCGGGTATGGCGGTGTGACCGGTAGCCCGAGCGCCGGTGACGGGGAGTTGTGTGCTGGGGGTGCTCGAGGTCAGGCGCGCTTGCGGGCCAGGTTCTCGTAGAAGGTCAGCAGGTCGAGGTTGTCGATGGAGCCCGGGTTGACCGCCTTCTCCAGCGGGGTGCCCTGGAGGAGGCGTTTGACCGGGACCTCGATGCGCTTGCCGGTGAGGGTGTGCGGGACGCCGGGTACTTCGATGATCTCGTCGGGGACGTGGCGCGGTGACAGCTGTTCTCGGATGGTCTGCTTGATGCGGTTCAGCAGGGCCTCGTCCAGGACGGCTCCGGGGGCCAGGTGCACGAAGAGGGGCATCCAGTAGCCGCCGTCGGGCTGTTCGATGCCGATGACGAGGGATTCCCTGATCTCGGGGAGTCGCTCCACGGCCTCGTAGATGTCGGCGGATCCCATGCGTACGCCCTGGCGGTTGAGCGTGGAGTCGGAGCGGCCGTGGATGACGACGGAACCGCGGGAGGTGGCGGTGATCCAGTCGCCGTGCCGCCAGACGCCGGGGTACGTGTCGAAGTAGCTGTCGTGGTAGCGGCTGCCGTCGGGGTCGTTCCAGAAGTGGATGGGCATCGACGGCATGGGGTTGGTGACCACGAGCTCGCCGACCTCGTCGACCAGGGGGTTGCCGTTCGGGTCCCAGGACTGGAGGTCGGTGCCGAGGCAGGGGGCCTGGAGCTCGCCGACGTGGACCGGGAGGGTCGGGACGGCTCCGGCGAAGCAGGAGCACACGTCGGTGCCGCCGCTGACGGAGGCGATCCACAGGTCGTCGCGGACCTCGTCGTGGAGCCAGCGGAAGCCGTCGGGAGGCAGGGGCGAACCGGTGGTGGCGACGCACTGGACGGAGGAGAGGTCGAAGTCGCGCGACGGGTGGACGCCCGCCTTGCGGCAGGCCATGACGTAGGCGGCCGAGGTGCCGTAGAGGGTGGCCCTGGTGCGTTCGGCGATGCGCCACTGGGCACCGGTGTCCGGGTAGCCGGGGCTGCCGTCGTAGAGGACGATCGTGGTGCCGGTGAGCAGGCCGGAGACGAGGAAGTTCCACATCATCCAGCCGGTCGACGTGTACCAGAAGAAGCGGTCCTCGGGGCCAAGGTCGCAGTGCAGGCCGAGTTGCTTGAGGTGCTCGACGAGGATGCCGCCCTGGGACTGGACGATGGCCTTGGGCAGGCCGGTCGTGCCGGAGGAGTAGAGCACCCACAGGGGGTGGTCGAAGGGCACCTGGTCGAAGACGGGATCGGTGTCGGCGGAGGTGAGGGCCGACCAGTCGAGGGCGCCCTCGGGTGCCTCGGTGCCGAGGAGGGGGATGTGGACGACGGCGCGCAGGGTGGGCAGTTCGCGGCGCAGTTCGGCGACGATCTCGCGGCGGTCGTGCTCCTTGCTGCCGTAGCGGTAGCCGTCGACCGTGAACAGCACGACGGGTTCGACCTGCTGGAAGCGGTCGAGGACGCTGCGGGCGCCGAAGTCGGGCGCGCAGGACGTCCAGACGGCGCCCACAGCGGCTGCGGCGAGGAGGGCGACCACGGCCTGCGGGACGTTGGGGAGATAGCCGCTGACGCGGTCTCCGGGGCGTACGCCGAGGGCACGTAGTTCGGTGGCCAGGGAGCCGACCTGGCGGCGCAGCTCGGCCCAGGTGACGGGGCGTGGCTCGTGTGTCTCGTCGACGTGCAGGAGGGCTGGTTCGTCGGCGCGGGTGTCGGCCGCACGCAGGGCGTGTTCGGCGTAGTTGAGGGTCGCTTCGGGGAACCACTGGGCGCCCGGCATCGAGCGGTCGCCCAGGACGCGCGCGTAGGGGTGCGAGAAGCGGACGTCGAACCACTCGGTGACGGCTTTCCAGAAGGTGTCCAGGTCGTCGACGGACCAGCGCTGCAGGGCCGCGTAGCCGCCTTCGGCGGGGGCGCCGTGGTGTTCGGCGGCCCAGGCCTGGAATCGGGTGATCCGCGCCCGGGCGATGCGCCCGGGGTCGGGCTGCCAGAGCGGCTGGAAACTGTCGGTCGACATGGTCGGCTCCCGGACTGTGCGCGTCGTGTGCGTCCTCCGCGCACGGGCTGGGGTGTGCGCGTGAGCGGCTGGCACGGACAATGCCATGTGATCGACTTCGATACCAGGGTGCGCCCCACATAGTCCGTGTCGTGAAGATGTGGTCCTGGCACTGGTGAACGGCAGTTGAACGACACACGTGTGCGGGGCGGTCAGTGGCAGGGTGAACAGCATGAACGGTCGTGACCTGGTGCGTTCGGTGAGAGCGGTGGCTTCGGTGGGGGCGGCTCAGGGCGTGCGTACCGTACGAGCAGCGTGGCGCAGGCGCCGGGCCGACGCCACCTGGCTGCCGGTGCGGGGGGCGGAGCGTGCGCGAGTGCCCGGGCCGGTGGAGGACGCGGAGCCGGGGCCGGGGGGCGGCGTCGTCCGTTTCAGCCGGGCGGAGCTGCGGATTCTGGTCGCCGTGAACGGGGCCGTGTTCTGGGGCTGGGACGGGGCGGAGCCCGAGCCGTCGTACGCGCTGGCCGGCCGTGGCCCGGAGCCCGATCCACGGGCGGTGCTGGAGCCGGACAAGGACGGCGGCTGGCGTGTGGTGGCCGAGCGGGTGACGGTGGTGGTCTCGCGCCACGGTGCGGTGGAAGTGCTTACTCCCGGTGGTGTGACCCTACGGCGTGATCTGCCGCCGCGGTGGTGGGAGCCGGTCGGCGGCGGCCCGGCGCGGTGGATGCAGCGGTCGGAGGTGGGCGCCGACGCGCGGTTCTTCGGACTCGGGGGACGCGCCTCGGGCCCTCGGCTGCCGGACGGGACGTACCGGCTGTGGAACACCGATCCCGGCCGCGCCTTCACACCTGGGGACGACCCGCTGTACATCACGATGCCGGCGCAGCTGGTGGTGTCCGACGGAGGTACGCATCTGGCGTTCCACGACAGCTCGTGGGACGGCACGGTGACGGTGCGGGAGGGTGAGGAGGGTGCGGGATCCGGGCACGACCTCGCCGGGACGAGCGAACTGCGGATGGACGGTGGTCCGCTGCGTTGCTGGGTGATGGTGGGCACTCCCGCGCGCGTGCTGCTCGCCTGGGCGTCGCTCACCGGGGCGCCCGCGCTGCCGCCCGCGTGGGCGCTCGGGCACCATCACGCGCGGTGGGGGTTCGGCAGCGAGCAGGAGGTGCGGCGGATCGTCACGGGGTACCTGGAACACGGTCTGCCGCTGGACGCCGTACACCTGGACATCGACCACCTGGAGGCACATCAGGTCTTCACCGTCGACCAGGACCGCTTTCCGAAGCTGCCCGTCCTGGCCGAGGAGCTCCGGCGGGACGGCGTCAGGCTGGTGTCGATCGTCGACCCGGCTGTGAAGGCGCTGCCCGGTCATGCGGTGTACGACGCCGGTGCTGCCGAGGACGCGTTCGTCAGGGGTGCCTCGGGGGACGTGGTGGAGGGTGTCGCATGGTCCGGCGAAGCGGTCTTTCCCGATTTCACGCACGCGCGCGTGCGTGAGTGGTGGGGCGGGCTCTACGAGGAGCGGCTCGCCCAGGGCTTCTCGGGCTTCTGGCACGACGTGAACGAGCCCACGTCGTTCACCGCCTTCGGTGAGTCGACATTGCCGCGGTCGGCCCGGCACTCCCTGGAGGGGCGGGGCGGTGACCATCGCGAGGCGCACAACGTGTACGCGCTGTGCATGGCCAGGGCGGCCTTCGAGGGGCTGCGGAAGCTCGCTCCCGAGGAGCGGCCGTTTCTGTTCTCCCGCTCCGGGTGGGCCGGCATGCAGCGCTACGGAGGGACGTGGTCGGGGGACGTGGCCACCGGCTGGCCGGGGCTGCGGGCCTCCTTGGCCCTGGTGATGGGACTCGGGCTGTGCGGTGTTCCGTACTCGGGGCCCGACGTCGGGGGCTTCGACGGGGATCCGTCCCCCGAGCTGTATCTGCGGTGGTTCCAGCTGGGCGCTTATCTGCCGCTCTTCCGTACGCACGCGAGTCTGCGGGCGGGGCGCAGGGAGCCGTGGGAGTTCGGCGGCGAGGTGCTGGAGCACGCACGCGTGGCACTCGTCGAACGCCGACGGCTGCTGCCGTACTTCGTGACGCTGGCGCATCTGGCACGGCGTACGGGAGCGCCCTATGTGCGGCCCCTGTGGTGGACGGCGCCGGAGGAGCGGGCGCTGCGGGAGTGTCAGGACGCCTTTCTGCTGGGTGACAGCCTGCTGGTGGCGCCGGTGCTGGACCCGGGCGCCGACCGGCGTGCGGTGCAGTTGCCGCGGGGGCGCTGGTACGACACCACGACAGGGCAGGCGTACGAGGGGCCGGGGCAGGTGCTCGTCGACGCGCCTCTGGCGCGCATCCCGGTGTTGGCGCGCGCGGGGCCGGGGAGCTGTGAGCTCAGATGTACCGGCCCTCGAACCAGGCCCGTACGGCGAGGGTGTGCAGGGGGAAGGCGAGTTCCTCGGGCCTGCGCAGGAGGTGCCAGCCCGCTGTCTCCTCCGTGGCGGCGGAGGAGGGCAGGCCCTCGGCGGGCCGCTCAGGGAGGAGACCGAACAGCAGCAGGTGCCCGTCGGGTGAGCTCATCGCGTCGGCGAGCCGTACGTCACGCCCGGCCGCGTCGATGCCGGTTTCCTCCCTGAGTTCGCGTATGACGGCCTGCCGCCAGTCCTCCCGGTCGTCTATGTACCCACCGGGCAGGGCGGTCCCTCCGCGCGCGGGGGCGATGGTTCGGGTGATGACGACCAGGGCGGTGCCGTGGGTGTCGTACACGGGCTGGAGGGCCACCGCGACGGGGAGTGGGTTGCGGTAGGCCACGGCCCCGCACGCCGGGCAGGTGCGGGGCCAGCCGGTGACGCCCTCTCCGTAGGGTGCGCCGCAGCTCGAACAGTGGGAGTTCGGCGCGGAGTTGGAAGCGGAGTACTGATTCTCGGACACGCGGCGGACTGTAGCCGACCACGGAGCGGGCGCAGTGAGCAGGCTGCTCAGCGAGCGCTGGTCAGCGACCTCCTGGACACGGGGAAGCTGACGACCGGCGCTGTCGCGGGGCTGGAGACACACGCCCGCCCGGCCTGCCGGGGGCGACCGGCACCCGGCCTGCCCTGGGCCTTCCGAGGCGGCCACGGCCCCGCGGAACTCCTGCGGTTGAGAAACCGCCAGGTCAGGTGAATCCTGGACACTAGCAAGCGAGGAGTCAGGTGCGGCTGGGCTTTCGCCCCCAGGCGGAGCCCGGCGGAGGCCGGACACCATCAGCCAAGCCTCGCGCGGCTCACCCAGGCCCGCGCGGGGCCGGAACGGATGTGAACAACGACCCCACCGGGCGCCGCCATGGCCGAGCAACCGGCCCGTCGGCCAGGCGCGAGCCCGGCGGCCGTCAAATGGCCGTCAACCGTTGCGGTCGGCGACCTTGACGCACTTCGGGTGCCGGTTAACACTTCCGGTGTCAGTCGACATCGCCGTACATACGCGGCGTATCCCGGCACTGCGGCGCGTGGATGCGCCTGCGCCAAGGCCCCTTCCCGCACGGGCAAGTCGGCTGCGACGGCACGCTCGTCACGGAAGCCGGTCGGGGCGCGGGATCTCACGCCTTCGGTTGATGTGGCCACGGGAACGCAGCCTTCATGTGAGGTCCGGGGCGGATCGTCCCCGGCCACGGCCTAGGAGCCGCCATGAGCAACGGAGACATCTTCTTCGGTGAGATGATCGGTACGGCGATCCTGATCCTTTTCGGCGCCGGTGTGTGCGCCGCCGTCACGCTGAGGTTCTCGAAGGCCCGGGCTTCGGGCTGGATCGTCATCGCGTTCGGCTGGGGTTTCGGCGTCCTGGCCGGCGCCTATACGGCCGCCCCGCTGTCGGGTGGCCACATCAACCCCGCCGTCACACTGGGCCTGGCCGTCGACACAGGCGTATGGGACAAGGTCGGGATCTACCTGCTGGGACAGATCGTGGGCGCGATGCTCGGCGCCGTCCTCGCGTACCTGGTCTACTTCGCCCAGTTCCAGGCCAACGTACGGAAGACGGGTACCACGGAAGGCACCGCGGACGAGCCCGTTCCGACGCTGGGCATCTTCTCCACCATCCCGGAGATCCGGAACCCGGTCGCCAACCTGATGACGGAGATCCTCGCGACCATCGCCCTGGTACTGCCGATCCTCGCCCTGGTGGGTGACGACCGGGTCGTCCAAGGGGTCGGCATCGGCCCGGTCCCGGGAGAAGCGGCCGGAATCTATGGTTCCGGCATTTCGATCCTGCTGGTGTCCCTGCTCGTCGTCGGCATCGGACTCTCGCTCGGTGGGCCGACCGGCTACGCGATCAACCCGGCACGCGATCTCGGTCCGCGCATCGTGCACCAGTTCCTGCCGATCCCGAACAAGGGCACGTCGGATTGGGGGTACTCCTGGGTCCCGGTGATAGGACCCGCCGTCGGCGGAATTCTCGGGGCGCTCATCTACAACGCAGCCTTCTGACCAAGCGATCAAGGGGTAGCCATGACGGACAACGCCGAGAAGTACGTCGCCGCGATCGACCAGGGCACCACGTCGAGCCGCTGCATCGTCTTCGACCAGGACGGCGCGATCGTCGCCGTGGACCAGCGCGAGCACCGCCAGATCTTTCCGAAGCCCGGCTGGGTGGAGCACGACGCCACCGAGATCTGGTCCAAGGTGCAGGCGGTTGTGGCAGGGGCGATCGCCAAGGCCGGCCTGAGGGCCGACCAGCTGAGCGCGATGGGGATCACCAACCAGCGCGAGACGACCCTCCTGTGGGACCGCTCCACGGGCAAGCCGGTGCACAACGCCATCGTCTGGCAGGACACGCGGACGGCGGCGCTGTGCAATCAGCTGGGTGCCACGGACGGGCAGGACCGCTTCCGTGAGCAGACGGGTCTGCCGCTGGCCACCTACTTCTCGGGGCCCAAGGCGGCCTGGCTGCTCGACAACGTGCCCGACCTCCGGGCGCGTGCCGAACGCGGCGAGATCGCCTTCGGCACGATGGACTCCTGGCTGATCTGGAACCTCACCGGCGGCACTGACGGCGGGCAGCACGTCACCGACGTGACCAACGCCGGACGCACCATGCTGATGAACCTGGAGACCCTCCAGTGGGACTCCTCGATCCTCTCGGCCATGAACATCCCCGAGGCCATGCTGCCCGAGATCCGCTCCTCCTCCGAGGTGTACGGCACGGCCGTCGGCCAGCTCGCCGGTGTGCCCGTGGCCTCCGCGCTGGGCGACCAGCAGGCGGCCGTGTTCGGGCAGGCCTGCTATGACGTGGGCACCGCCAAGAACACGTACGGCACGGGCAGTTTCCTGCTGCTCAACACGGGCGACCGCCCAGTGCCGTCGAAGAGCGGACTGCTGACGACGATGGGGTACAAGATCGGCACCGAGGCACCGGTCTACTGCCTGGAGGGCGCGATCGCCATCACGGGTGCGCTGGTGCAGTGGTTCCGGGACCAGCTCGGCATCATCCGAACGGCCGACGAGATCGAGCCCCTCGCGGCGAGCGTGGAGGACAACGGCGGCGCGTACATCGTTCCGGCGTTCTCGGGCCTGTTCGCGCCGTACTGGCGCTCCGACGCACGTGGCGTGGTCACCGGCCTGACCCGGTACGTCACGAAGGCGCACCTCGCTCGCGCGGTGCTGGAGGCGACGAGCTGGCAGACCCGTGAGGTCGTGGACGCCATGTACCAGGACTCCGGGGTGCACATCACCACCCTGAAGGTCGACGGCGGCATGACGAAGAACAACCTCCTCATGCAGCATCAGGCAGACGTGCTCGACGTCCCGGTGGTACGGCCCAAGATCTCCGAGACGACCTGCCTGGGTGCCGCGTACGCGGCCGGTCTGGCCACCGGTGTGTGGAACGACCTGGACGAGCTCAAGGCGCACTGGAAGAAGGACGTCGAGTGGACTCCGGACATGGAGGCGTCGGTGCGGGACCGCGAGTACCACAACTGGCGCAAGGCCGTTGAGAAGAGCTTCGGCTGGGAGGAGGGCGAAAGCTGACCACGCGCGCGTGCAGCGTCGTTTCCGACGGCGGCCCGTTCCCCCGGTCGGCGGGGGTACGGGCCGCGTACCCCCGCTGTCCGGGCGGCGTCAGCCGGTGACGGCCTCGCGGCGGTCGGCCGCGTACGCCATGGCGTGCTGGACCACGCCGATGAGTGCCTCCTTGACCGACTCTCGGTCTCGGGCGTCGGTCATGAGGACGGGGACGCCCTCGTCCAGGTCGAGGGCCTGGCGGACGTCCTCGGTCGGGTAGCGGGGAGCGCCCTCGAAGCAGTTGACGCCGACGAGGAAGGGGATGGAGCGCCGTTCGAAGTAGTCGACGGCGGCGAAGCAGTCCTCCAGGCGGCGGGTGTCGGCGAGGACGACGGCACCGAGTGCTCCTTCGGAGAGCTCGTCCCACATGAACCAGAACCGCTCCTGGCCGGGTGTGCCGAAGAGGTACAGCACGAGGTCCTCGCGGAGGGTGATACGGCCGAAGTCCATGGCCACGGTCGTGGTGTGCTTGCCCTCCACACCACTGGTGTCGTCCACCGGGCGCCCCGCCTCGGTGAGCAGCTCCTCGGTGCGCAGCGGCCTGATCTCGCTGACCGCGCCGACGAGCGTGGTCTTGCCCACTCCGAAGCCGCCGGCCACCAGGATCTTGAGCGTGACGGGTTCGACCGGGGGCTTGCCGCGCTCAGAACGCCCGAAGATCATCGATCTCTTCTCCTGCTTGATGGGTGTCGGGCGACGGCCGGCCGTAGCCTCCGCCGCCCGGGGTTTCGATGACGAGTACGTCGCCGGTGACGAGGTCCGCGGAGTCGCTGCCGGCGAGCGCGGTCACCGTGCCGTCGGCGTGCTCCACCCGGTTGGCGCCGAGCGCTCCCGGCTGGCCGCCCGCCATGCCGTACGGCGGGACCCGGCGATGCTGAGACAGGGTGGACACGGTCATGGGTTCGAGGAAGCGAATGCGGCGGACCGCGCCGTCCCCGCCGTGCCACCGGCCGGCGCCGCCGCTGCCGCGCCGGACGGCGAACTCCTCAAGACGCACGGGCAGTCGCCACTCCAGGACCTCGGGGTCGGTGAGGCGGGAGTTGGTCATGTGGGTCTGGACGACGGGTGCGCCGGGGAAGCCGTCGCCCGCGCCGGAGCCTGAGGCAACGGTTTCGTAGTACTGGTGCTGTTCGTTGCCGAAGGTGACGTTGTTCATGGTCCCGGAGCCCTCGGCCTGGACGCCGAGCGCCGCGTAGAGGGCTCCAGTGACGGCCTGCGAGGTTTCGACGTTCCCGGCGACCACGGCAGCGGGCGGCTCGGGTGCGAGCAGGCAGCCGGGCGGGACGACGATGCGCAGGGGGCGCAGACAGCCGTCGTTGAGAGGGATGTCGTCGGCGACGAGGGTGCGGAAGACGTAGAGGACGGCGGCGTTGACGACCGAGAAGGGGGCGTTGAAGTTGGTGGGCAGTTGCGCGGACGTGCCGGTGAAGTCGATGGTCGCGGACCGGTTCCGGCGGTCCACGCGCACGGCCACGCGGATGATCGCGCCCGAGTCGGTCTCGTAGGCGTAGTCGCCGTCGTCGAGGGCGCCGATGACGCGGCGCACGGCCTCTTCGGCGTTGTCCTGGACGTGCCTCATGTAGGCCTGGACGACGTCGAGGCCGTAGTCCTCGATCATGCGGCCGACCTCGTCGACGCCCTTGTGGTTGGCGGCGATCTGGGCGCGCAGGTCGGCGAGGTTGGTCTTCGGGTTGCGGGAGGGGTAGGGCGCCTCGGTGAGGAGGCGGAGGGTCTCGTCCTCGCGGAAACGACCGTTCTCGGCGAGGAGCCAGTTGTCGAAGAGGACACCCTCCTCCTCGATGGTGCGGCTGCCCGCGGGCATGGAGCCGGGGGCGACGCCGCCGATCTCGGCGTGGTGGCCGCGCGAGGCGACGTAGAACAGGATCTCCGGTTCGCTCCCCGCCCGTCCTTCCGCGTCACTCTCCGTGCCGATCGGCGGTGGGGCGTCGAAGACCGGCGTGATCACGGTGACGTCGGGCAGGTGGGTGCCGCCGTGGTACGGGTCGTTGACGGCGTAGGTGTCGCCGGGGCGCATGCGGGTGCCGCGCCGCCGGATGACCTCCTTGACGCTGGTGCCCATCGAGCCCAGGTGGACGGGGATGTGCGGGGCGTTGGCCACCAGGTTTCCGTCCGGATCGAAGAGGGCGCAGGAGAAATCCAGGCGCTCCTTGATGTTGACGGACTGGGCGGTGGATTCGAGGCGGGCGCCCATCTGCTCGGCGATCGACATGAACAGGTTGTTGAAGACCTCAAGCAGAACCGGGTCGACTTTCGTGTCGAGATCGGAACTCTGTGTAATCGCGGCGCGTTCCATGACCAGATGCCCGTCGTCGGTCGCCGCGGCCCGCCAGCCGTCGTCGACGACGGTCGTCGACCCGGCTTCGGCGATGATCGACGGGCCGGTGACGGTGTCGCCGGGGGGAAGGTCCTCCCGGCGGTGGAGGGGCACGTCGCGCCAGGCGCCGCCGGTGTGGAGGCGGACGGTCCCCGGCGCCGCGGAGCCGCGGCCGGGGCTGCCGTCGGCAGTGGCCGCGCGGGGCGCGAGAGCGGACAGATCGGGGGGTTCGGTGATGCCGGTGGCTTCGACGGAGAGGGCTTCGACAACGATCGGGCGGTCGAGCGTGAAGGAGTACGTGGCGCGATGACGTTCTTCGAAGGCGCGTCGCATCGCGTCGGGCTCGGTCAGGTCCACGGTGAGGGTCGTGTCGGTGCCGTCGTAGCGGAGTTCCGCGCGGCGGGTGACCTCGATGTGCTCCGGGGGAACGTCCTCGGCGAGGAGCTCGGCGCGCGCCGCCGCTTCCAGGTCTTCGGCGGTCCTGAGGACGCCGGGCATCGAGGCCGGTGCCAGGGGCGCCTCGACGGACTGCTCACGCATGGCAGTGGTGTCGGCGAGACCGATGCCGAGTGCGGACAGGACCCCGGCCATGGGAGGCACGAGGACGGTGCGGATGCCGAGGGAGTCGGCGACCATGCAGGCGTGCTGGCCGCCGGCCCCTCCGAAGGTGGTGAGGGCGTAGCGGGTGACGTCGTGGCCCTTCTGGACGGAGATCCGCTTCACGGCGGAGGCGATGTTGGCCACCGCGATCTGCAGGTAGCCCTCGGCGACCTGTTCGGGCGTGCGGTCGTCGCCGGTCTGCTCGCCGATCTCGCGGGCGAGGGCGGTGAAGCGGTCCCGGACGAGTGTCTCGTCGAGGGGCTGGTCGCCGTCGGGTCCGAACACCGTCGGGAAGTGAGCGGGCTGGATCCGGCCGAGCATGACGTTGGCGTCGGTGACGGCGAGCGGTCCGCCGCCGCGGTAGCAGGCGGGCCCCGGGTCCGCGCCCGCCGAGTCCGGCCCTACGCGGTAGCGGGAGCCGTCGAAGTGCAGGACCGACCCGCCCCCGGCGGCGACGGTGTGGATGTCCAGCATGGGGGCGCGCAGCCGGACACCGGCGACCTGGCTGGTGAAGACACGCTCGTACGCGCCTGCGAAGTGGGAGACGTCGGTGGAGGTCCCGCCCATGTCGAAGCCGATGACCCGGTCGAAGCCGGCGAGCTGCGACATGCGGGCCATGCCGACGATGCCTCCGGCCGGCCCGGACAGGATGGCGTCCTTCCCTCGGAACTGCCCTGCCTCGGTGAGACCGCCATGGGACTGCATGAACATCAGCCGCACGCCTTCGAGCTCGTCGGCGACCTGCCGGACGTAGCGGCGCAGCACGGGCGAGAGGTAGGCGTCGACGACGGCGGTGTCCCCGCGGGGTACGAGTTTCATCAGTGGGCTGGCCTCGCTGGAGAGCGAGATCTGCGGAAAGCCGATGCGGGCGGCGAGCTCCCCGACGGCCTGTTCGTGGGCCGGGTGGAGGTGGCTGTGCATGCACACCACCGCGACGGCGCGGATCCCGTCGTCGTACGCCTCCTGCAGCGGTCCGGCGAGGGCGTCCGGGTCGGGGGCGCGCAGGACGGTGCCGTCGGCGGCGATGCGCTCGTCGATCTCGACGACCCGCTCGTACAGCAGCTCGGGCAGGTCGATACGGCGGGCGAAGATGCTGGGGCGGTTCTGGTAGGCGATGCGCAGGGCGTCGCGGAAGCCGCGGGTGATGAGCAGCAGGGTGCGCTCGCCCTTGCGCTCCAGGAGGGCGTTGGTGGCGACCGTGGTCCCCATGCGCACGCTGTCGACGGGATCGCCGGAGCCGGCCAGCAAGGTGCGGACGCCCTCGACCGCTGCGTCGGCGTAGCGTGCCGGGCTGTCCGAGAGCAGCTTGTGCGTGAGCAGCCGGCCGTCCGGGTGCCGGGCGACGACGTCGGTGAAGGTGCCGCCTCTGTCGACCCAGAACTGCCAGCCAGTCACGTCAGTACCCCGCTTCCGCGCTGCTCACAGCGCCCGGAGGCCGTTGATCACGTCGCGCAGAATACTCTCGTCCGGCAGCTCGGCAGGGGGTACGGGCCGGTTCACATGGACGAATTCCGCGTCCACGAGATCCCCGACGAGGACCCGTACCACCCCGATCGGCAGGTCGAGTTCCGCTGCGAGTTCGGCGACCGACTGCGGGATGTCGCGGCACAGTTCGACGATGTCCACATGCTCCGGGGCCAGCATGTGGTCGGCTTCCGGATCGTCCGCGTGCGGCTCCGCGACCACGACCGCGATCAGGTCCAGGCGGTGCTGGCCCTGACTGCTGGTGCGGCCGCGGGTCATGGCGTACGGACGGACGACCGGTCCGGCATCGTCGTCGAACCAGTGGCTTCTTCCCTGACCGTCAGCGCTCATGTCATCCCACTACCCGCCTGCGGGCAGATCGGTGCGTGGAGCGGCGGCCAGATGCACGCCCACCCGCTTGACGAGGAGCGTCATCTCATAAGCGACCTGGCCGACGTCGGAGTCGGCGTCCGAGAGGACGGCGAGGCAGCTGCCGTCGCCGGCGGCCGTCACGAAGAGGAAGGCGTCGTCGAGCTCGACAACCGTCTGGCGGACGTTGCCGGCCTCGAAGTGGCGCCCCACGCCCTTGGCGAGGCTGTGGAACCCGGAGGCGACGGCGGCCAGGTGCTCGCTGTCCTCTCTGGTCAGGTCCTTGGACACGCCCGTCGGCAAACCGTCGCCGGAGAGCACGAGGGCCTTGCGGATGCTCGCGACACGGTCCACCAGGTCGTCGAGGAGCCAGTTCAGCTCCCCCTTGCTGGTCGCGGTGTGGCCGGTCGCCTTCGGTGCGGTCATCGACCGTCCCCCTCTGTCGTTCCTTGTGGTGCTGCGCCGGTGTGGGCGGCATCGCCCTCGGCGTTCTCCTCACGGCCACGCTGCCAGCCACGCTGGAGCGATGCCATGCGGCTGCGTACTTCCTCGGCGTCGCGTTCGACGGGCTCGGCCCTGTCGTCGGTACGCGGCTCCGAGCTCCGCTTCAGCTGCGGGGCCAGGTTGGCCTGGCGGACCCGCCGGGGCAGCGGCGCTGAGCCGGAGCCGGGCGGTGTTACGTGGCCGGTCTCGGGCGCCGCGGCGCCGGAGGCTGTCCCGTGGCGCGGGGGTCCGCCGGTGACCTCCGAGGTGGAGCCGTGGTCCGGTCCGTCCGGGCCGCTGGAGGCGATCTCCGCGCGGCGGGTCCGCCAGGGCAGAGCGGGCGGATCGGAGCGGTCACCGGCGGTGCTGCCGGACGAGGCCGGGGACCCGGTGTGGTCTTCGTCGCGGCCGGCCGTGCCGATGCCACGGCGGGCGGGTTCCGTCCCGCGACGGCGCGCCGGCAGCGGAGGCGGCGCGTCCGGCAGGGCGTCCTCGCGTCGGCTGCCGGTCGGAGAGCTCTCGCCGGGGCGCCGGGCCGGAAGGGCGGGCGCGTGCTCGGGTCCCGGCCGGCCGGCGGCCCGGCCGCTCGTGGGCTCCTCGCCGCGGCGGCGTTGCGGGAGGGCGGAGGCCGGGCTGGACTCCGGCCGGCCGGTGGCCGTGGTGGTCTCCTCGTCCGTCTTCCCTCGCCGGGGGCGCTGCTCGGTGACCGGGCGCCCGTGCGAGCTGACGAGCTTGGGGGTGTGGCGGCGGGACAGCGGGACCGGAGCACTCAGCTCTTCGTCGCCGTCGGCCCGGTCCGCCGCGCCGCGGGCATCGGTGCTCTGCCGACGCGGGTCGGTGCGGCGGCCCGACGTCTCGTCCGGGGCGCGGGTGAGGGAATGGCGATGGCGGAACATGCCGCCGTGTTCACTGTCCTCGTCCTGTATGGCGCCGGGGAAATCGCCGATGGTCTCCAGGTCGACGGGGGCTTCCAGCTCGACCGGGCCGTCCAGCAGGGATGCGGGCAGACCGGTGCGTTGTGCGGGGGTCTGGGACAGCGCGGCACGGCGGCTGTCCTGCGGCTCGCTCTCCTTGGCCAGTTGGGGGCGGTCGAGCCGGAACCCTATGCCGTTGGTGTCCGGGACGTCGTCGGTCAGCAGGGCGTCGGGGATGAAGACCACCGCGGTGGTGCCGCCGTACGGGGAGGGCTGCAGGGAGACCCGGACGTTCTGGCGCTGGGCGAGTCGGCTGACCACGAACAAGCCGAGCCGGTCGGTGTCGGACAGCTCGAACTCCGGCGTCTCGGCGAGCCGGAGGTTGGCGTCCAGCAGCGCTTCGGCGGCCATGCCGAGGCCACGGTCGTGGATCTCCAGGGTGAAGCCGTTGGCGACGCGCTCGCCGAGAACCTGCACGGCGGTGTGCGGCGGCGAGAACACCGTGGCGTTCTCCAGGAGTTCGGCCACGAGATGCGTGAGGTCCGCGACGGCCGGGCCGCTGATGGCGATGCGCGGAAGGCGGCGGACCTCGATGCGTTCGTAGTCCTCGACCTCGGCGACGGCGGCGCGCACGACGTCCATGAGCTGAACGGGCTTGCGCCACTGCCGGGAGGGCGCGGCGCCGGAGAGGATCACGAGGCCCTCGGCGTGCCGGCGCATGCGGGTGGTCAGGTGGTCGAGGCGGAACAAGTCGGCGAGTTCCTCGGTGTCCTCGGTCCGGCGTTCCATGGCGTCGAGCAGGGTGAGCTGCTTGTGGAGCAGGACCTGGCTGCGGCGCGCGAGGTTGACGAAGACCTCGGAGACGCCTGCGCGCAGCTCGGCCTGCTTGACGGCGGCCTCGACAGCGGCGCGCTGCAGGGTGTTGAGGGCCTGGCCCACCTCGCCCATCTCGTTCTTGTCGTATTCGAGGCGCGGGACCTCGGTCTCGACGTCGACCTGCTCGCCCGCGGAGAGGCGGCGCATGACGCTGGGAAGGCGCACTCCGGACGCCTCGTGGGCCTCCAGACGCAGCTGCCGCAGATCGCGGATGAGGGTGCGGCCGACGCGCACGGACAGGAAGAGGGAGAGCAGGAGCGCGATCAGGCCGAGTGCGCCGGCGATGACCGCCTTGGCGATGACGCCTACGGCGACGGGGTGGACGCGGTCCTGGTAACGGTCGTTGGCCTGGTCGTTGAGGGTGCCGAGCTCGTCGAGCACGTTACCGGCGGCGCTGTCCCAGCTCTTGGCGGAAATGCCCCGGGGGGTTCCGGCCCCGGAGGAGACGGCGGCTTCCTCGGCCACGCGCAGGGGGGCGGAGGAGGCGTTCTTCCAGAAGCTCTGGTAGCGGTCCCGCTCCGCCACGGGCAGCAGAGGCAGGTTGACGTCGTACATCAGGGTGCGCTGGGCCACGAGGTCGGAGATGTCCCGCTCTTCGGAGTGGGAGATCCTGCCGACGATCAGGGCGGAGCCGAGGAGGGCGTCCTCGCGGGAGAGCAGTTCGCGGGCGCGGGCGAGATTGACCAGCGCGCGGTACTGCTTGTCCAGTTCGACGTTGTCGACCACGTGCAGGTTGGCGAGGAGGACGTAGCACGGGTCGACGAGCCGGTTGTAGAGGTCGAGAGCCTGGGTTCGGTTGACGGTGCCGTCCTCGACGCTGCGGCGCAGCGACTCGATGCCGTCGAAGGCGTCCAGAACGGCGGTCAGTCGCTCGTCGGTGTCCGCGCCCATGGCGTCGCGCACGTCAGGGTTGCGGGCGTTCTCGCGGATGCTGCTGACGGCCTTGTCGGTGGCGGTCCGGCTGCGCCGGAGTGCGGCAAGCCCGTCGGAGGCGCGGGGGTCGGCGAGGTGGACGAGGGTCTGGCGGCGTTCCTCCTGGAGGACGCGAACGGTGTCCTCGATGGGGTAGCCGATCTTCTCCACCACGGACGACACATTGAACAGGTCGCCCGCCTCACGTCCCGTGAGCACCGTGGCGAAGGCCCAGATCGCGGTCAGGGACACCAGCGGCACGAGAAGCAGCGCCACGATCTTCCGGCGGATGGACTTCCCGCGAAAGCGCATGGCCTCCCCCAGCTCGAGCCCCCGGCTACCCGGGGTACACATGTGCGTCAACAAACGGCGCGAGCCTACTACCGACCCACAGGGAACTCGAAAGCCGGTCCCGAACCTGAACTTCCGCGCCAGCCACGCGGCATGGCGAGTTGTCCGGGCATTACGGGAGTTGTCTCCCCGAAACCGGTGGTCGCGGCGTGGGCCAATCCTCGGATTCCGTCAGGGCGGTTGGCTGAAAAGTTTCGGTTTCCGGGAATCTTCGTGAGGAGTTGTTCGTCCTTCCTCACGGGAGACGGGGGCGGAATCGGCCACAGGAGCCGCGTCCCGCACCTGGGCGGCGTAAAACAGCGCAAGCCGGGCAGCCACTGGGAGCACGGGTCTTCGGATCGAGCGAGCGGTCTGCTGGCGGTGGGGAGTGACACGGTGATGGGCACGGCGGAACGGCGCGGTGCGCCCAGGGCGGGTGGGGCGCAGCTGACG
>NZ_POUC01000114.1 GCF_002891435.1 Streptomyces cahuitamycinicus | reverse complement strand
GAGTTCGTCGGCAGCGTCAGATGTGCATAAGAGACAGCCCCACACCCTCGCAGGTTCGGCAGGAGGAGCTCGCAACGCTCATGAGCCTTCCGCGCACGACGCGCAGGGCTCGCGCCGCCACCCGCAGCGCGAGGGTGCGCCGCCCTCTCCTGTCGGGTCTCGCCCTGGCCACGGCGTCGGTGGTGGCGGCTGTGGTGATGACCGACACCGCGCCGGAGCGGCCGGGACCCGCGCCCTCCGCGACGTTGGGCTCGGGCAGCCAGGTCCTTCTCGCTGCCGCGTCCCACGTCGAGCGGCAACCGGCCGCCTCCGGCAAGTACTGGTACGTGGTGGAAACGCTCGCCGACCGCCAGAAGGTGCCCGGCAAGAACTACAGCATCGACATCCGCCAAGAGGTGCGGTGGTGGACGGCCGCCGCCAAGAACAGGTACTGGTCGCAGTCGCTGGACGTAGGCGCCCGTCCGGCGACGGAAGCCGACGAGGCGGCGTGGAAGGCGGACGGGTCCCCCATGTCGTGGGACATGAGGGACGTGACCGGGGAGATCGTCACCTACGCCGGCAAGGGCGAGATCGCACACGACGCCCCCGGCGGAATCGCGGACAGCATGCCGATGGGGGAAGTTCCCCTGCGCCTCCTACCCACGCTGCCCACCGATGCCAAGGCCCTCCGCAAGCGCCTCTTCGAACTGGTCGACAAGCACTACAACGGCCCCGAATGGACCCTCGACCGGATCGTCGTCGAGGACGCCGTCCAGCTCGCCACGACCCTGCCGTCCACTCCGGCCCTGCGCGCCGCGGCCTACCGCCTCCTCGCCGCAGAGCCCGGCGTGCGCTCCCTCGGCGACGTCAAGGACCACGCCGGCCGCACCGGCTACGCCGTCGCCCTCACCGCCGAGTACGCGCCCGGCACCGAACGCCGCCTGATCTTCGACAAGTCGACGGGCATGCCCCTCGGTCAAGAGATGGTGTCCACCCGCAGCGGCGACGGCAGAAAAAAGGGCGACCTGCTGAGCTACACGACGTTCACGATGAAGTGGACCAACCAGGCACCGCCGTTCAACACCGACTACAGCGACCCGCCGGCCGACCTGCGCTCCGTTCCGGTCGACGAGTTGGATGTGGAGACGGCTCGCTGATCCTGCCGGGCTTGCTGAGCGGCGGACCCCGGGCCGACGGCCCGGGGTCCGCCGCGTTGATCACTGGGAGACCTGTGCTGCTACAGGCCGGCAGCCGTCCCGGCCGCGTACAGTGTGGCCGCAGCGTTTCCAGGTGGGGTCCTGGAGGGCTTTTTCGAGCAGGTCCTCGACCTCGTACAGGCCGAGTTCCTCACTCTCCCGTTGATCGACGGCTTCTCACACCCGGGCAGACCGGAACGGATCGTAGCCGCACGGTCCGTCACATCTCCCAGCGCACCGCTCGTCACATGAGCCGGCACAGTTGAAGAATCGCGAAGACCAGGAGCGAGACACCGCAGCAGGCTTCGAGCACACGTATGGCCACTGACGGCAGCGCCCTGCGTAGCACCACGATGACCCCCGCCGAGATCAGGCACCACAGCATTGAGGAGGCCATGAACCCGGCGAAGAAGACGCCCAGCGTCGTCGTGCCGCCCGAGCCCAGGATGGCGCCCACCCCACCGGCTGCCCCCGACCAGTAGACGACGTTCCATGGGTTCGCCAGCGACATGCCCGCTCCCACAGCCATGGCCTTGCGGTCCTGTTTGTCGTACGGCTCCGCCGTCGGACCGGGCACCTTCCGCGCGAGTGCGTCGCGTAGGCCCGCTGCCCCCAACCAGGCCAGCAGCAAGCACCCGGTCACCGTGAGTGGCACGCGCAAGGCAGGCACCGCGAACAGCGCCCCCACGCCTGCCAGGCCGAGCACCGCCCAGACGGCATCGCCCACAAGCGAGCCGACCTGGACCGCGAAGGCCGGGCGGAACCCGCCCCGTATCCCGCGTCGCAGGGACTCGCTGAACACCGCGCCTGGTGTCG
This sequence comes from Streptomyces cahuitamycinicus, assembly GCF_002891435.1. Classification (GTDB taxonomy): domain Bacteria; phylum Actinomycetota; class Actinomycetes; order Streptomycetales; family Streptomycetaceae; genus Streptomyces; species Streptomyces cahuitamycinicus. Next base: position 18,605 of record NZ_POUC01000114.1, on the reverse strand, counting down.
CGTTGAACACCAGCCCCAACCACATAGCCACCATGAAGATCTCGAACATGGCAGCCACTGTGCGTGGGGTCGGGCCGTCCGGTCTTGTCAGATGTTGATCTGGGACAGCCGACGGTACCGGCCCGGCGTGATGGCGTACGCCGCGGTGAAGTGGCGGTGGAAATGCGCCTGGTCGGCGAAGCCGAGCCCGTGCGCGACGTCGGCGACGGGCTCGCCTCTACGCAGCCGACGCCGCCCCTCGGCCAGCCGGGCCGACAGGTGCCAGGCGTAGGGCGGGGCGCCGGTGGCGCGGGTGAACGTCCGGATCAGATGCTCCCGGGACATGCCTGCCTCGTCGGCCAGCTCGGCCAGTCGGGGCGCGCCGGACAGGTCGGTGCGGAGCCGGTCAAGCACCGCGGCGATCCGGGCGTCAGCGGGCTCTGGAGCACGCGCGCGCCGTCCTGCGGCCAGGTCGAGCAGCCGCGACAGCACCAGCACCAATCGCTCCTGAACCAGAGCAGCGGATTCGGCGGGCGAAGGGTGTCCCTCCGGTGCCAGCTTGCGGAATGCCCTGGCGGCAGCGAGGAACTCGGCGTGTAGGTGCGGAGAACGGACGACGGGCCGTTCGAAGTCGACTGCGGCATCGCCGGTCAGCGATTCCACCACCGTTGCCGGGACGTACCAGCTCACGGCCGCGAAGGACATCTCGGGCGGGACCTGGGTGGTGCACGACTGGACCTGGCCGGGGTTGTAAACGGTGAATTCGTCCAGGCCCACGTCGAACGAGGTGCGATCCAGCCGGACCCGCTCGAGGCCGCAGAGGTTGACGCTGATCACGTACTCGTCGTGGCTGTGCCGCGGGAACCCGCCCGACGGGGGACGCACTACCGCCAGCTGACCTCCGCCCGACTCCATGACCTGCATGCACAGAGGCTACGACACGACGCTAACGTGGCCGGACAGGGGGAGAAACAGTAGGAACTCTGTTCGTTCGCGCAGGCCCGCTGATCGATACAACGGGAGGCGACCTGCTCGGCGCCGCTGTGGCCGGGCCCGCCGACCCACAGGGCCGAGCCGCCGATGAGGGGCCCGGAGGCGGACTTGGGGCCGGAGAGGGGGTAGGGCTTGACCGTGTACAAGAAGGGTGGCGCCGTTCTTGACGGTTGGCGGCCGCGCCGCTGCTGTTGTACATCATTGCACCTTGCCGGAGTTGAAGGCGTCGATGGCGTTGGCGCCGTCGACGCCGGTGTCCAGGCCCGACCCGCTGGTGCAGAGGTCGGCGACGGTGATTCGGGCTGCGGCTCACGCTGTCACTCGTCCGGGGATGTGGTGCGAGGTGTCGGTGGGTTGTGAGGCGGCGTCTAGCAGGGCGGGTGCCGCGGGGCACGCCGGGGCCGCACGGTCGGGATGCCGGGGTGTGGTGCGTGCCGGTGACGGTCTGGCCCTCGTAGCAGCAGGGCCCAGTAGCCGACAGCGGCGCAGACACTGAGAACCGTGCAGGCGGCCCACAAGGTGTCGGGGCCGAAACGGTCGATGACGATGCCGGCGCACAGGGGCGCGGCCATGGTGGCAATGGCCCAGGACAGCGCGTGGATGCCCTGGTAGCGGCCTCGGGCAGTGCTTGTCGAGAACCGTGCGATCAGGCCCATGTTCACCGGCGAGTGCACGATCTCCCCCAGCGTCCACACCACGACGGCGTATTGCGTACACGGCCGCGTCTCCGGCGAGGGCGTTGAGGCCGAAGCCGCCTCCGCACAGCAGCGAGGCCAGGACGAGCAGACGGCCCGGGTTCGAGCCGTCGAGTCTGCGGCCGAGCGGCAGTTGCAGGGCGACGATGAGGATGCCGTTCAGACTGATCACCAGCCCGTACTGGGCCGGGGTGAGGCCGTCGCGGTCCATGGCCACCGGCAGTCCGGCAGTCGCCTGCTGGAACACCACGATCAGGAGGAAGGACAGGCCCACGGCTGCCAGGAACGGCCTGTCCCGCAGCACCGTCCGAAATCCGGCGCTCTTCCCATCGCCCCTTTCCCTTTCGGTGTCCGCTTCCCTTTCGGTGTCCGCCGGGTTGGTCATGGTCTCCGGAAGTCTGACGGCGATCACGAGAGCGGAGAGCAGCGTCGCTGCCGCCTCGATGAGGAACAGCCACCGGTATCCGTGGGAGGAGATGAATCCGGCGCTTGCCGCAGCGACGCCGAAGCCGATGTTGACGGCCCAGTAATACAGAGAGAACGCCCGCATCCGGTCTGCTGGAGGAACCAGGTCCGCCATGACCGTCTGCACCACCGGGCGGGAGGCGCCGCTCGCCGCGCCGGCCGCGCACCCGAGTACAGCGATCAGCAGGGGCTGGTCAGCGAAACCCAGGACTGCGGTCAGCCCGGCCGCCGTCACCTGCGCGACCAGAAGAGTGGTCCGCCGCCCCACTCGGTCGGCCAGCATGCCGCCCACCACAGAGGCAGCCGCGCCGCCCGCTCCGAAGAGCGCCGCGACCAGTCCGGCGAAGCTCGCCGAGTAGCCGCGTTCCGCCGTCAGATACAGGATCAGGAAAGGGGCGACGAAGGAGCCGAGGCGGCCGATCAGAATGCTCGCCCACAACCACCAGAAAGGGCGCGGCAGCCCGGAAGCGGCCTGTCTCATCTACCGGTGGCCGCAGCAGTGTGCGGGGCATCGGCGGCGGAGTGGTCAGCACTCATGGGCGGCAGGTTGCCCGTTGTGACATCGACGAGGTCATGGCGCCATGCGGCTTCGTCGGTCAGAGTTCCGGTCGCCCGGTACCGACGGACATGGGGCGCATCGGACAGGGCCTCGGCAGCTTCGGAGACCGGCACCGGCCAAAAACCCAGCCGTTCCCACACCGGTCCGGCGACTGTGGAGAACAAGTACGCCGTATGCCCGCCCTGTGCGGCCGCTTCCGTGAGAACGCGCCGCGCCAGCCGCCGCGCGGCTCCGCACCCCCGAAGATCGGGGCGGACCGCGACGCTGCGCAGCAGCACGCAGTGACCCTGCCGCTCCAGGCCCACGGTCGTGGCTGGCCCCGCTGCATCCCTGGTGAGCCAGTAACGAGTGCCGGGAGCCAGGACGTCCTGGGGCGAGAGCCCCTGGCCCGCGAGGAAGGCCGTGATCTCCTCCCGGTCCTCCGGCCCCGCTTCGGGCAGCGCCAGCGGCTTGGCGTAGCAGCGGCTGAGCGTCTTGTGCTGGTAGGGCGGATAGTTGGGGATGAGGGTGTAGTCGGCGCGGGTGTACAGCGCGATGGCCTCGGGCTGGTGGACGGCCGTCTCCAGGCGCATCTCGGTGTGGCCGAGGGCGGTGGCGGTGCGCTCGGCCTCGGCCAGGAGGTGAGCGGCTATGCCCCGGCCGCGCGCCTCTGGCGTGACGTACATGCGCTTCAGTTCGGCGGCGCTGTCCGGGAACGGGAAGGGCTGCACGGCGCAGCAGCCGACCGGCCGGCCGTCGGCTTCGGCGAGCAGGAAGCGGATCCCGGGGCTGATGTGGGCGCCGCCGGTGCACGGCTCGTCCGGGTAACGCGCCGTGAGGTCGGCGTCGAGGTCGCGTACCAGCTGCTCGATCCTCGGGTCGTCGGCTGTCACGGCGGTGATGATGAGGTCGGGCGAGGTCACAGGCTTCCGTTCCGTTCGAGGATCAGGTCGAGCTGGGTTTCCAGGACGCGCCGCTGGAGGTCGGGCGGATAGGCGTCCGGGTCGGTCACGGCGTTCAGGGCGAGCCCGTCCAGACAGGCGACGAGGCCGCGTACCCGGATTTGGAGGTCGGCTGGTTCCGGGCGGTCGAGGCAGGCGGCCTGCACCAGACCAGTCAGGCGGCTAATCCAGGAGGCGTGACTGCGGATGTGCTCGGCGAGCAGTGCGGGGTCGTTTCGGGTGCTGAGGAGGAACTGGGACCAGACGGCGGCCTCCAGATGCCGCTCGGCGTCCAGGGGCAGGGCCTGCTCGGCCACGGCGCACAGCGTGTCGCGGGCGTTCTCGCCGACGGGAAGGGTGTCGATGCGCGCCGCCATCCGACGGTGCATCTCGGTGCGGGCATGGGCCAAGAGCGCTTTCTTGTCGGCGAAGTAGTGCGTGACCATTCCCGTGGTGCAGCCCGCTGCGGCGGCGACCGCGCGCAGGGTCAGGCCCTCCAGTCCGCTGTCCGAGACGACATGCCATACAGCTTGGGAGATCGCCTCCCGCCGCTCTTCGTGGTCCACCTGTCTCGGCATCCGCCCGACCTTTTTACATAACAGCTGTTGCGTAACGGCTGATACGTTACCACGGGCGGGTCTTCCTCGGCGGTTTTGTCTGGCGGGCGGGAACCGTGGTCACGTCTTCGTCAGCTTGTGTCCTGAAGGCGCGACCACCGCTCCATTCTGTGAATGGACGGGCTCTGCCGCGGCGCCGCTGTGGTGGGCGCCGTGGGGTGGGTCGGCAGTCATGAGGACTGCGGTGTCCCGCGCCGGCCCGGTGCGGTGGGCGCGCTCGATGGCCTGACCCCAATAGGTTCCGGCGACCATGAGCGACGCACCGAGGGCAGACAGGACGGTGAGCCTTTCGCCGCCGAGGCCGATTCCCACCGTGACCGCCCAGACCGGTTCGGTGCCCAGCAGGAGGCTGGCCCGGCTGGCTGACGTCCGCTGCACCGCCCATGTCTGCGCCAGGAAGGCGAAGAGGCTGCAGAACAGAGCCAGATAAGCGAGCTGAGCCCAGGTCATGGCATCGCTGTGCGCCAGCGTCCCCAGGTTGGACGCGGCGGGTGCCAGAAAGAGTGCGGAGCCGACGAGGGACTGGACGGCCGTGAGGTGCAGCGGGCGCAGAGTGCGGCCCACGGAGAGTCGACCGACGAGCGCGACGTGTCCGGCACGCACCGCTGCGGCGGCGAGCATCAGCAGGTCGCCGGTCCTCACGGTGTGCAGTCCGGTGCCGGACAGAAGGAACCCCACGGCCAGGACGCACAGACCGGCAGCCGCGAAGAACGTCAGAGGCAGCCTGCCGCTGCCACCCGTGCGGTCCAGCAGCGGCGTCAGCACGATGGTCAGGCTGATGATCAGGCCCGCGTTGGCGGCGCTGGTATGTGCCACCCCGTACGTCTCCAGCACCAGGACCGCCGCCTGCGTGACGCCCAGCAGCGCCCCCACGCGGAGCTCGGGGCGGGTCCAGCGTCGGGACGCCCCACGGGAGGCGACTAGAGCGAGGCAGGCGATCGCCGAGATGGCATACCGGGCGAACAGCACCACGAGGACCGGCAGAACGGCGGTGGCCGTCTTCGCCGACAGGTAGCTGGAACCCCAGACGATCGCAACGAGGAGAAGTATCAGGTCGGTACGGCGGGCATCACGCATGCGCCACACGCTGCCCGACCAGGAAACTGAAGCCCAGTGCCAACCTCTGAAACTACGCTGTAGCAGCCCTACACTATTGAGGTGGACGCACGACAATTGCGGATCCTGCGGGAACTGAGAGAGCTCGGCAGCGTCACCGCGGTCGCCGAAGCTCTGCTGGTGACGCCCTCGGCGGTCTCGCAGCAACTGCGGCTGCTGCAACGCTCGATCCCCGTGCCGCTGACCGAGCGCGCGGGACGCCGGGTGGTACTCACCGAGGCCGGACAGGCGCTGGCCGACGCCGCGATCGAGGTGGAGACCGCCCTGGCACGAGCACGGAACGCCGTCACCGACTACGTCGAACAGCCCGACGGCGTCGTCTCGGTGGCCGCCTTCCACAGTGGAGCGGCCACGTTCTTCCCTCTTCTGCTGCGCGGCCTCACCGGCCCGGGCCGCCCCCGCCTGGCGCTCGCCGACGAGGACGTAGCCCAGAACCACTTCCCCCGCCTCACCCGCGACTACGACCTCGTGCTCGCCCACCGGCTCGACCACGCTCCGGCATGGCCGCGCACCGTGACCGCCACCACGCTGCTGCGCGAACCGCTCGACATCGCGGTACCCATCGACCACCCGTTGGCCGCACGGCGCCAGCTGTCCCCGCAGGACGTGGCCGATCAGCCCTGGATCACCGTGCACGACGGATTCCCGCTGCTGGCCACCATCGAGGCCATCGCCACTGCCGCGAACCGCCGACCCGACATCGTCCACCGCGTCAATGAATTCTCCGTGGTCGCCGAGGTCGTGGCAGCCGGCGGCGGTTTGGCACTCATGCCGCGTTGGACGGCGCGTCCCCACCCCGCGGTCGTCCTCAAACCGCTCAGCGGTGTACACACCCACCGCCACATCGACGTACTGCACCGTCCCGAACGCATCGCCCGCAATGCCGTCCGCACGGTTCTCGCCGAGCTGCACCGCGCCGCCGCAGTAATCCAGATCCGGGACGACGAGGTCCAGCCAGGTGCCGACGACCACGGTGAGTGAATGCGGACGCTGAGGAGCAATGCTCGGAACCTGTGGATCAGCCTCGGGTCGAACGCCAAGGGCGTACCTTCCCGAATGATCCTCTGAAGGTCTCCGAGTAGGCCCGCGTTCGCAGCGCGGGTCGGGAAGGCCCGCCCGTGCTCAGCGTAGTCACCGATGACGGCTCCACCCACTCGGGTTCCCTGATCGACGAGATCGTGCGCCGGGTGCCGTCCGCGAGCCGCTCGACCTTGGCCACGGGCAGGCCGTCCAGGTCGAGCAGCAACGTCGTATTGTTGTCAAAGCCCGTGTGTCCAGGTGATCAAGCTGCGTAGAGAACATTCATGATCGCTTACGACCACGGGCTTCCTGCGTCCAGGGCCCAACTCCCCTTCCGCTGACCGTCAGTGACGGTGCGGCAGGACACCCGAGACCAGACCCCGCTCAAGTTCGAAGACCCGAACAAACTCCACACCGCGAAGTGTTTGGAGTTCATGGCCGAGTGAGCGGCGGCGTCACACGGTGACGGGCTCGGGCTGAAGGCGACGGTAGCGGCCCGGTTGAACAGGTGCGGCCTGGAGGGCCGAGAGGCGCCTTGACCAGAACAGCGAAGCCCAGATCAGCCTCCGGCTGACTGCGGCACTCGCGAGCCGGGTGGGCAGTCAAGGAGCGTCGCGAAGAAGTTGGCAAGCAGGGGCTGAGCGTGGTCGCGATCGCTGAGTTCGTCGTGGCCGAACCGGAACACCTCGTAGCCGCGAAACTTCAGGGTGCGGTCACCGGCCATGGTGGCGGCGTACTTCGCACTGTCGGGCTCGGTGCCGCCGTTCCGGGTGTAGTGCTGCATGCCGTCGACTTCCAGCACCACGCGCCGGTTTCCCGGGAGCAGCATGAGGAAGTCCATCCGCAGGTTCTGCATGGCGTGTGCGCCACGTTCGCGGAGGGTCTTGGGGTCCCAGTGCAGCCAGATCTCCGGTAGGAGGGCGGGCACGTCGTTCAAGCGGTCCCGGTTGGCGTGGTGGTAGTGCCAGAACAGATTCTTCAGCCCTGGGGAGTTTGGTGGCAGGGAAGCCTCCGTGGGGCTGTAGAGGGCCCGCGCCGCCTGCTCCTGGTCAGGGATTTTCCGGGTTTCCTGCCACCAGGACAGGAGGTGTTTCCAGAGCAGTCCCTCTTTGCCGACGGGGTGGTCGTAGACCGGCACCTTGTCGTCGCGTTCGGCTACCTCGATGTCGTTGTCGAGGGCGCTGGTGAATCGGATGTCGGGCTTTCCCAGGGTGGCGAAGATGAGGTTGCGCGGTCGGCGGGCGGTGCCACGGCCGTGCTCTACAAGCTGGAACTGAGGGTAGCCGTCTGCTTCTCCGTGCTGGCTCAGCTGGGCGCCCGCTGGGTTCAGGTGCCGGTTGGCCAGTTCGACGAAGCGGCGCTGCACCGGCTCGTCGGGCAGGACTACAGCGGATGCCAGGCCCTCAAGGAAGTGCCCGAAGCGGGGGTACGGTGCTTCGAAGGCACCGAGCTGCTCGAAGAAGTGCTCGGTCGTCCAGTCGTCCGGGAACCGGATCACGTGGCGCTCGATCTGGTTGCGCAGGCTGTTGGTAGTGGTGGTCCACCCGCCGAGTGGATCGTTGTCCAGGTGCCACAGTCGGCCCAGCAGGCCCATGAAGCGGTCCGGGTAGCCGAGGTGGTCCGACAGACCGAAGTCTCTGGCCAGCTCGCGCCTGGTCCGGCTCGGGATCTGCACATGGTGGCGGCCGAGCCACAGAACGGGCCTTGACCCGGAATCTTGGACACGGGCTATGCGGCTTGGGCCAGGGTAGTTGATGTTGTGTCGAGTGCCGCCTCGTAGGCGATGGGACTCCGTTGTCCGAGGTGACAATGACGGCGTCGGGTGTTGTAGCGGTGCAGCCAGCGGAACGCGTCGAGACGGGCCTCGCGTTCGCTGGACCAGTGCTTTCGGCCCTGAAGAGTCTCCCGTTTGAACGTCGCGTTGAAGGACTCGGCGAGCGCGTTGTCCGCCGAGCTGCCGATCGCGCTCATGGACTGGCGGACGCCGGTCTGGCGGCAGGCGTCGGCGAAGGCCCGGCTGGTGTACTGGGCTCCGTGATCGGTGTGTATGACCGCCCCGGAGAGGCTGCCGCGAGTCCGTTCGGCGGCGGACAGGGCCTCGATGACGAGGCCGGTGCGCAGGTGGTCCGCGATCGCCCAGCCGGCCAGGCGGCGTGAGGCGAGGTCGATGACGGTGGCCAAATACAGGAACTTCCCGCCGTCCAGCGGGAGATAGGTGATGTCGCCGACGTACTTCGTATTCGGTTCACGCGCGGTGAAGTCGCGGCCGATGAGATCCGGGGCCTTCGCCGCGGCCGGGTCCGCGACCGTGGTGCGGTGCCTGCGGCGCAAGCGCACGCCCGCCAGACCGGCGGCCCGCATCAACCGCGCGATCCGCTTGTGGTTGACGCGCTCGCCCGCCTCGCGGAGCTCGGCCGTGATCCCGGGAACGCCGTAGGTGCCGTCCGACTCGTGGTGCACAGCCCGTATCCGGGCGGCGAGGCGGGCGTCGGCCGCCTGCCGGACGGCCCGGTCCGCGGCCGTCCGACGCCAGTAACAGAAGCTGGAGCGGGCGATGCCCACGATGGTGCACAGCCGCTTCACGCCGTAACGGCGCTGATGGTCGGCGACGAACTGGAAGCGGTTCACCAGCGCGTCTCCCCGGCGAAATACTTCGCCGCCTTCCGCAGGATCTCGCGCTCTTCCTCCAGCTCACGGACCTTCTTCCGCAGAGCGGCGTTCTCCGCCTCCAACGGCGTCGGCGGCTCGGCAGGCACCTCCGCCCGGCGTCCCCGGGGCCGGCTCGCACCGGCCACTCGGACCCAGTTCCGCAGGGTCTCGGGGTTGATCCCCAAATCGGCGGCGACCTGCCTGATCGTCGCCTCGGGCCGCGACCCATACAGCGCGACCGCGTCCGCCTTGAACTGCGGCGGATAGTTCTTCATGACCACGAGATGTCCGTCCTCAGATCCTCAGGATCCAGTGTCTCGCGTGTCCAGGATCAAGGGTCAAGGCCCCGGGGCCGCACAGGGGACTCAGCCGACGGCCTCCGGGCGGACGAAGCCGGCGAAACGGTCGGCGAACTCCGCGCTGACGTAGAGCTTGCCGTCGTTCTGGACGAACAGGTCGAGGTGCTGGTCGAGCCACTTCGTGAAGACCGGCCCGGTCCGGTGGTCGTCGAAGGCCTGACGGTCCTTCCAGGCCCCAAGGAAGATAATGTCGTTCTCGGCGGGCGGGGGCTTGGAGCCCTCGACGATGGAGGTGTGCAGGCAGTACATCCATGTGTCGGGCTCGTACTTCTGGGTCTGCGTCACCAGTTCCTTGAGTGCGGTGATGGCCTCCTCACGCTTGCCCTCGACGTGCCACCACTTCGTGACGATGGAGATCACCGGCTCTGTCCTCTCATCTGCTGGGCCGTGTCCCGCAGCTTCTTGCGGTCGTCCTCGGTCGCCGCGTAGTGAAACCGGGGGCACAGCGTGTGCTTCGGGCTGCTCGGGATCGGGGTGCGCATCAGGGCGACGGCCCTGTTCTTCAGCGCGTACATGCCGTGGACGGCGAGCGGCAGGGGATCCTTGGACTGCTTGCCGCTGGGTTCAAGCTTGTTCTCGACCTTCTTCTCCGCGCCCGAGAAGGCGAGGTAGACGTCGTCGACGAGTCGCGTGTACGCCAGGTCGAACTCGTTGAGCGCGGCGCCCTCGGGGCCGCCCGTGATGTCGCCGTTCAGCTTGACGAACTGTGCGGGCTGGACGGCGTCGTAGTCGACCAGCAGCAGCGAGCCCGCCGGGGTCTCCCCGGCCGTCTGCGTGCTGCGGAAGCGGCGGCCGGTCTGGAGCTCGCGGAAGCGGGCGTAGTGGGAGTACATCTGCCAGCCGTAGCCGAGCTTGTCCTCGTCGGTGACCGTCTTGGCCTGCTGCTTCATGCGTTCGATCGGCAGGCCCTCGCCCTGGTCCACGATCTTGTTGATCGCCGCCAGGGCGGTCTTGCGGTCCGTCACCTCGATGAGTTCGCCGGCGCCGCCGTAGTACTCGGTGGCCTTCACCTGGCGGGCGCCTGTGAAGTCCGAGTCCTTGCAGATCTTCGTGCTCTCCAGCGCTGCCTTGATCGCGTCGTAGAACATGCCGATGGTGGGGTAGCCGCCCTTGGGGCACTTGATCTTGGCCGGGTCGGTCTCACCGTGGTAGGGGTGCTCGATCCTGACGAAGCTGTCAACGGCCTCGGTCGAGAGCGGGCGCAGGGCGAGCTCCCCGATGCCCGAGACCAGGGGGCTGGTGTACGGGTACACGGGGACCGGGCTCACCTGGTTGCCCCGGAAGGTGACGGGGCGGACGCTCGGTCTCTCGCCGAGGGAGTTGAGGACGTTGGCCGCGAGCGCCATGTGGAGCATCTCCTCCATGACCACGCTGCGGATGGTCTGCGCCGCGTCCGTGTTGGTGCCGTCCTTGATGGAGTACAGGGCGGTGAGGTAGACGGGGATGGTGCTGAGCTCCAGGCCGACGGCCAGTTGCAGGGCCGCCTTGAGCTCCGTGAGGTCCTTGATCGGTTCCGGGGTCCGCGTGGTCACTTGCTCAGCTCCTCGGCGATCTTGTCGCCCGTGCGGAGTGCCAGGGCGGTCATGGTGAGCGTCGGGTTGGAGGTGCCCAGCGTCGGCATGCTGCCGCAGCCGGCGATGAACAGGTTGGGCAGGTCGTGGCTGCGCTGGTGGCTGTCGACGACCGAGGTTGTCGGGTCGTCGCCCATCCGGTGGGTGCCCACGACGTGCCCCGCGCCGCGCACGCAGTAGGTCTCGCCCTCGTACTGCACCACTGAGGCGTCGTCGGCGTCGTAGTGGCTGTAGTCGCCCGTCTCGTACGTGGGGCGCCGGCGTTTCTCCGCCATACCGAGCTGCGCGAACAACTGCCTGCTCGCCTCCGCCGCCCAGGGGAGCGACGCCTTCACGTAGTCCGAAAGGTCGTACTCGATGACCGGCCGGTACTTGTTCAACGCGTCCCTGTACCGGTCGTCGATGGTGACCCGGTTGCGTGCCTCGGGGTCCTGCTCCAGCTCCCAGGCGATCCGGAACTGGCGGGGCAGGATCTCGCCGAGCCGCTTGCGCAGCGCCTTGCCGTAGAACTGCGCCTTGCCGTCCTCGCCGCCGCCGACCAGGTCGAGGACGGTGGTGTACGGGGTGTTCTCCGGGAAGTTCCAGCCCCAGTTGCCGATCTCCACGCGGAAGGCCGTGCGTGCGTCACGGAAGTCGCCGTCGCGGAACGAGGGGATGCCGGAGGTGGACCCGGGACCTCGGTAGGCGCCGACATTCTCCGGGAGCAGGCCCCAGGTGAGCAGCAGCGGGTGGTCCATCAGGTTCCTGCCGACCTGGTCGCTCCGGTTGGCGGCGTTGTTGGATGCGAGCAGCAGGGTGGCGTTCTCGATGGCGTTGGCGGCGAGGACGTAGGTGCGGGCGGTCACCGTGTGGTCCGTCGGCTTGAAGCCGTCGTCGTAGTACGTCTTGTACGTGAGGCCAGTGACCTTCCCGTCGTCGTGCATCACCTCCGTGGCGACGCACTGGCTGCGAATGTCGACCCTGGCCCGCTGCCCTTCCTTCTCCCCCTCCTTCAGCTGGTAGGGATACCTGACGATCAGCTCGTACAGCGTCTTGAGCGCGTTGTACTTGGCCTGCACGGGGCAGATCGGGATACAGCTGGAGTTTCCCTCGCAGCGCTGGCCCCGGTCGGCGTTCCCGGCGGCGCCGACGACCTTGTAGTCCGGCGTGGTAGGGGTGGAGTTGCGGGCGACCGGGGTGTTGCTGATCCGGATCGTGAACTCGTGGTCCGGTTCGTCCCGGTCCATACCGGGCAGCGTGATCGTCATGCCGTCCACGTGCTTGGCCAGGTACTGGTCGAGGTAGCTGGAGGGGATCTCCTCCATGGGGAAGTGGTAGACCCCGTTCTTGAACTTCTCCAGGTTCTTGCTCCGGAAGTACTTCTTGGGGTCGTCGTCCTCGATGCCCGGGTAGTACTGGTGGTCCACGTCCGCCGCGACGCCGATGACGTCCCACTCGGCGCGCTCGTAGTACGGCTTCAGGTCCTCGTAGCGGATCGGCCAGTCGACGCCCCGGCCGTACGTCTCGTTCATCCGGAAGTCGTTGGGCAGCATCCGCAGGGTGGTGCCCAGCCAGTGCAGGGTGGTGCCGCCGAGCGAGCGGGCGTAGTCGCTGCCGAAGGGCATCGGGCCCTTCTGGACGAAGTACCCCTGGTCGCCGATCTTCGGCTTTCCGTGTGCGTCCTTGAGCGGCCTGATGTCCAGCACATCCGGCTGCGGCGCCGAAGCGCTCGCGGGATACGGAGAGTTGGGGACCTTGATGAGCGCCTCGTGGTACGCCTCCACGTAGGTGTCGTACTTGTCGGCGCTCAGGGCCGTGGCCCGGCCGGCCTCCAGGATCAGGATGCGGGGGAACTTCTTGTTCTTGGCGGACTGCTCGACGACCGTCTTGGCGATGGCGGCCCCGGAGATGCCGCCGCCGACGATGACCAGGTCGTAGTCGGGGTTGCTCATGGTTCTACCTCGGGTTCACGGGGTCGGGTTCAGCAAGGACGGCGGTTCGGCCCAGGAGCCGTGGCCCGGCGGCTTGCCGCCCATCGGGTGGGCTCCGGCGGCGACCCAGACCAGGCCCTCGCGGTAGCCCTGGCCGGAGACGACGTGCCCGACGTCGTCCGCGGTCGATCCGAACAGGTCGCGGTAGACGGCGGGGAGCGGATACCACATGCCGAGGTACCAGAGCTTGATGAGGCTGACGGCGACGGGGCCGAAACGCGGGCTGTCGATCACCGCGGGCCTGAAGGCCGTGCCGTTCATCTTCTCCGTGCGGTCCTTGTCCAGCGCCTCGGAGGCGAACCGCAGCAGCTGACCGGCCTCGCGTTCGCCGATCATCCGCAGCAGCGTGTCGTAGTACGTGTCGATCATGCCGGTGCCGGCAAGCTCCGCCCGGTCGAAGCCGGTGAGCTCGACGGAGAGCTCGGCGAAGATCTGTTTCGGGGTGGGGGGTGTGCTGTTGCCCATACGGGTGCTCCCGTGCGGTCGTGTCGGAGGGTGCGGGTGTGCTGGGGTGGGTCAGACGAGCGTCCGGTTGAGGGGGCTGAGGTCCAGCGGGCGGGAGACGTCCGGCTCGAAGGCGGAGTCGACGGACTGCTGGAAGCGGAAGAAACCCGTGGGGTCGGCTTCCTTCTTGATCTTCTGGAGCCGTTCCAGGTTGTCGCCGTAGTAGGCCTTGGCCCAGCCCTTCTGGAGCGGGTCGATGTAGTTGACGTAGGCGCCGTGGAACTGCGAGCTCAGCGCCTCACCGAAGTCGTACGCCCATTCGACGTTGGCCCGGGTGTCGGCCGGGGCGTTCCAGATGGACTTGAGCTCGAAGATGAAGCGCTTGTCGCGGTGCGGGTAGGCGCCCAGGTCGGGGCAGTCCGGTTTGAGGACCTTGCCCTGGCCATGGGTCCATACCACGAAGCTGTCGGGCGAGGGCGCGGTGGCCATCGCATGCTGGACGGCCTTGACCATGTCCTCGGTCCAGCCCGGGTCGCCGATCATCCCCGAGCGGATGTACGCCAGCCGGTCGCCGACCAGGGTGGAGCGGCCGATGGCCATCTCCAGCGCCGGGAGCGGCACCGAGTGCAGCTGTACGTCGAAGGGGTTGAGCCTGAGCATCGGCTGGAGCAGGTCGATGCCGTCGGCGTAGGCGCCGTTGTACACCGGCGTAATCCGGAACGCGGGAATGCGACGGGTGGGCTCGGCGGGGTCGGGCTGGAGGCCAGCGTACCCGTAGGCCGCCATCGCGTCGGGAAGCTTCTTCGTCCAGGCGTCGTAGGCCGCGATCACCTCCTCGGCGCGCTCCAGCGGGTAGGAGATCTGGCCGCCGAGCACTGTGGCCGCCGCCGGGGTGTGCAGTTGCAGGGTCATCTCGACGGCGACCCCGAAGTTGCCGCCGCCCCCGCCCCGGCACGCCCAGAACAGGTCCTTGTCCCGCTCGTCCGTGGCGTCGGCGGTCAGGGTGCGCAGGGTGCCGGCGGCGTCGACGAGCTTGATCTCGGTGACGTTGTCGCAGCCGAGCCCGTAGGAACGGGAGACGAAGCTGTAGCCGCCGCCCTGGAGGAACCCGGGCAGTCCCACGGTGAGACAGCCGCCGCCGACCGGGATCAGCGGGGCGGCGCCGCGGGCGACGTATCCGTAGACGTCGTTCCAAGTGGCGCCCATCTGCACGGTCAGCCGCTGCTGGTCCGTGTCCAGCCGGATCCCCTTCATCAGGCCGAGGTCCAGGACGATCCCGCCCCGGTTGAGGCAGTACCCGGCGGCGCTGTGTCCGCCGCCGCGCACCGTCATGGGCAGCTTGGTGTCCTGGGCGAAGAGGATGGCCTGGCGGATGTCGGCGGTCGCGTTGGCGCGGATGACCAGGGCCGGCGGCGTGCGGGTACGGCCGTTGTCGATGGCGACGACCTCGTCGTACGCGGGGCTGCCGGGCTCGCAGACGTAGCCGCTCAGGCGGCGGGCGAGGGCGTTGACGGCGGTATGGAGGCCGGTCACGACGCCTCCTGCACTTCGCCGTAGGCCCGCAGGGCGCTCAGGCTCGGAACGAAGAAGTACTCGCCGCCCTTCATGGTCACCCACGGGCCGAGGAGCCGTAGGGCGAAGGTGTGGCCCACCACCGACGGCGGGTTGGTCGAGAAGTCCAGCTCGTTGCGGGAGCCGTAGAGCTTGGGCCAGTGCCCGGCGAGCGTGTCGTCGTCCGGCTGGTCCTGCTGGATCTGACCGATCACGGGGTCGAGGCCGCTGTGCTCGCGCAGGAAGTTCCGGTTGTTAGCCCACTGATTCTGGATGAACTCGAACTGGTCGGCGATGCTGCTCTGCGCGCACAGGAACAGCAGCCCGACCTTGTCGTCCGGGCCCGGTTGCAGGGTCACCTTGCCGTAGCTGATCGCCCGGCGGACGATCCGCACGGTCCGCTCCTGGGTGAGGGGTTGTCCGAACTGACGCTGCTTGTCGCCCCGCGGGTTGGACTTGCGGACGTGCGCCTGGAAGGGACAGCGGACGCCGTCCGGGTCGGCGTCGAAGGTGAAGTTGTTCGGCAGGGACCCCAGGCCCGCGACCCCGCGCTCCACCACAGGGGTGCCGTCCTGGAACCGGCCGACCATGTAGGCGCCGGCCAGGGCGATGTCCTCGGGCGTGGGGGTGGGCGTCTTCGGGTGGGCGAATTCGGCGATCTTCTTCGCGAGGGCCATTTCGTCGTCGCGGAAGCCCTCCACGTTCTGCTCCAGCTTGCGGTACACGAAGTACGAGCCGTAGCCGGTGTCCTTGCCCCCCGGGTCCTTGACCAGCACCTGGTCGAGCGGGGCGCTCGGGTCGTACCGGTCGATGCCGCCACGCCGGGTCCGGGCGTTGTCGATGTCGCGGGCGTAGAACAGCGGCTGGCTGACCCCGTCGACGAAGCCGAAGTGCTCGCGGACGGGGGCGGAGGGGTCCTCCTCGCCGTCCGCCTTCAGCCGCATGGCGGTGCCGGTCTCCTCGCCGACCCTCAGACAGAAGCCCTGGAGCAGCTCCTTGAGCTGTGTCACGACGGATTCCAGACGGTCCGCGACGTCGTCGGCGACGATGACGAGGGCGTGCAGGGGGACCGTGAAGTTGTCCTCCCAGTCCTCCACCGGTGGGTCCTGGAGGACGTCCACTCGCGCCTTGGCCCCGGCGAGGAAGGACGGGTCGTCGGGCATGTACCGAGTGTCCAGCTTGAGGGCCCGGTAGCCCTCGGCCGAGACCATGACGCCGACGAAGACCGAACTGGCAGAGAGGAGCAGCGCGGCGACGTCCTTGTCCGTGATCGCGCCATTGCCGTGAATGGTCGCCTGCACGTCCCGGTAGGCCTTCGCCTCCTCCCACTGCTGCAGGGCCGTGGTGATGAGGTTGGACTCGACCAGGCCTGACAGGAATTCCCGGGCCTTGCGCCGGTGCTCGGGGGTTTCGGTGTCGAAGGTGATGAGCAGATGGCTGCTGTGGTCGCGCCCGTGGCTCTTGAGAATGTTGCCCTGCATGTCTTTCAGGGCATCCTGTAGAGCCCCCACTGTGTTCCGCGTCGGATCGATCTCGATATCGGGATCGATGGCAGTTTGCTTCAGATCGATTGCCATACCTCTCATTCACACTAAATGGGACGCATTCAATCATGTTCACATCCATACCTTTGGCATATGCGATCGGCATGGATGGTCGATGGCCTGTATGAATGACCATCGCGAGGCGACGCGCGCGCCTCGAAAGCGTTCACCCGCCCGGACTAGTAGCGCTTGGTCAGCTTCGTATCGGTGGGTATGTCGCGGTGACAGGTGAAGCAGGTGCCGGCCCAGGCGGCGAGGAGAGTCTGCAGTTCGCGGACGACTCGGTAGAGGCTCAGACCTGCGCCGCGTCTTTTGGGTCTCGCGCCAGCCGTTGGAGGGTGCAGAAGGCGTGGGCGGCGGAACGCAGGACACCCCTGATGAGACTGTTCGCGGCGATCGTCTATGTCCTGGTCAGCGGCTGCGCCTGGCGCCAACCGCTCCCCTGCTTCGGGATATCCAAGTCGACGGCCCACCGCAGGTTCCTGATCTGGTCGAGAGCCGGTGTTGGGGTCGACTGCATGAGGCCGTGCTGCACCGGCTCGACGACGCCGGCCTCCTCGACGTCACCCGCGTCGCTCTCGACACCGCCCACGTCAGGACTAAGACCGTGTCCTACGTGGTGAGGCGGACGAGTCGCTTGTAGCAGCAGAGGGCGGCGGCGAGTCCGAGGTAGTTGCGGGGATTGCGTTCGTAGCGGGGGCTCAAGCGTCGGTAGCCGGACAGCCAGGACATCGTCCGCTCGATGACCCAGCGGCGTCGCCCTAATCGTTCGCTGGATTCGATGCCTTTGCGGGCGATGCGGACTCCGATGCGCTTCCATCTGAGCCATCTGCGCGGGTCGGCGCAGTCGTAGGCTTTGTCGGCGTGGAGGCGCTGGGGCTTGAAGTAGCGGCCGTTGTGGGGGTCGTGTCTCGTTTGGTGACCCTCGACCATGGGCTTGAGCCCTTCGCTGTCGTGGGTGTTGCCGGCCGAGATGCCGACGAGGAGGGGCAGTCCGTTCGCGTCCGACAGGATGTGCATTTCGGAACCCGGCTTGCCCCGGTCCACGGGGCTCGGACCTGTGTGTTCGCCCCCTTTTTAGAACTCCGGGGCTCCCGTCACATCCCGCCCAGTCCTCACTCGGTAGGAGATCCGCAGCCCTTCAGGCCCGGAAGCCCGGATGCTGCCCCAAGGAATGGTCTGCCCGAACTTGAGCCCTGTGAAGTTGGCGTCGTCCACCACATCCAGCTTCACACCATTCAGGCGCCGACTGAGAGTGAGGGTATCGCGGGGTTCCTTGATCTCGACCGTGCACTGCCTGGACACGGCAACGTCAAGCACTTCGAGACCGCTGTGTCCAATAGTGCGAACTTTGTCACGGACCGCCATAAGGAGTCCTTTCGTTCCGGCCCTGCAGGCAGACAAGAGGTATCCCTGAGCCTGCACGCCGGCTGGCGGCAGCGCCCACCCGGACACACGAACGGGTGACAGTCACCGAGCGGCCGCGCCGCAATCCCCGACGTACCGGTGCAGTAATTGCCACCCCTGGAAGGCGCCATGTGCCCTTCTCCGCCGCCCGACGAGGGCGCCATGCAGCTGCGACAACCGGGGCTTTCGGCGTTGGCTCTGCGGCGGCCGGTTTCACAGCGGGCTGCCAGCGGGACCCACCCTGGGCCATGACCCGGGTGTGAGGCTTCAACGGGGCACACTGAGAGCAGACTTCGGCGACCGTCCACACCGGCCCCACGGCCGGATCATGCCGCAGGGCCAGGACCGGTGGCACCGCTGCGCCCGGCACTGGCAGGCAGCATCGGGATGCACGGTCGCAGCCTTGGCATGCGCAAGCGCGTGGGCCTCAGCGAGCCGGCGGAGGCCACGATGTCGCGGGAGCGCGGCGGCATACGGCAGGCCGCCGAGCAGGTCACCGACGCCGTCCGGTCATTGAGCCTCTTTCATCCTGTGCTGGAGGGTGAAATGGGCTGGTCAGCGGGTGTGGTGACGAGGCAGGGCCCCTCGTCGTTGGTGTGGTGATTCCACTCAACACACCGGTGACCGAAGGGGCCCTGTTGGTTCCGTATCCTGCCACGCTCGACGTCCCGCATGAGCTCGTCGAGCATGTCGCCTGGCTGCTGTACGAGCACCGCCAAGCCCGCAACACCCGCTGGCGCAAGCTC
>NZ_POUC01000113.1 GCF_002891435.1 Streptomyces cahuitamycinicus | reverse complement strand
GGGGTGCGAAGGTGGGGATCGCTCCGGTCCGCGCTGGTCAGCGAGGGAAAAAGCGCTCACATGGGGAAGGGTCGGACACAATCCTGACGGTTGAGTAAGTTTCGGTGCCGTAATCTCCACCGAATCTGTACGTGTCCGGCCGCGGTGCGACGGGCCGCGGAGCGGGCTCTCCTCTGTCAGCGGGACAGCGGCGGATTGTGTCACTCCGATTCGTCGCGGCCCGTTTCGTCACAGCCCCTTGCGCTCGCTGCGGTGCAGCCGGTCCCCGCCCGCCAGGATCGCCGCCGCCAGGGCGTCCGCCGCGCCCTGGGCGGAGGGCCGGCGGCGGCCGTGGACGAGCACGAAGTCGACCTGCCCCAGTTCCGGCAGCCCCGCCCGGTCCGGGACCCGGACCAGCCCCGGCGGGATGAGACCGCGGGAGTGGGCCATCACGCCGAGGCCCGCCCGGGCCGCCGCGACGAGGCCGTTGAGGCTGCCGCTGGTGCACACCACCCGCCACGGGCGGCCCTGCCGCTCCAGGGCCTCCAGGGCGAGCGCGCGGGTGATGCCCGGCGGTGGGTAGACGATGAGCGGCACCGGGCGGTCCGGGTCCAGCCGGAGGCGTTCCGCGCCGATCCACACCAGCCGGTCGTGCCGGACCAGCTCGCCCCGCGGGTCCTCGGGCCGCCGCTTGGCAAGGACGAGGTCCAGCTTCCCGGCGGCCAGCTGCTCGTGCAGTGTGCCCGACAGCTCGACCGTCAGCTCCAGGTCGACTTCCGGGTGCTCGTGCCGGAAGCCCTCCAGGATCTCCGGCAGCCGGGTCAGCACGAAGTCCTCCGAGGCGCCGAAGCGCAGCCGGCCCCGCAGCCGGGTGCCCGCGAAGAAGGCCGCCGCCTGCTCGTGCACCTCCAGGATCCGGCGCGCGAAGCCGAGCATGGCCTCGCCGTCCTCCGTCAGCTCGACCGAGTGCGTGTCCCGGGTGAACAGCGTCCGCCCGGCGGCGTCTTCCAGCCGTCGCACGTGCTGGCTGACCGTCGACTGCCGCAGCCCGAGCCGCCGCGCGGCCTGCGTGAAGCTCAGCGTCTGCGCCACCGAGAGGAACGTGCGCAGATGGGACGGGTCGTACATGGGACCCAGGTTATCGCGGAACGTGATGACAGTGAGAGTCGTATACCGGATTCCCGATCGCCGAGTCGGGGAGCACGATGGGAGGGGGCCGCCGCGGCCCTGGGACCGACCGAAGTACCAAGCAAGTGGAGCACCGTGAAACGCCTGCAGTGGCCGAGCTGGATGCCGATCGACCCCTACATCCTGCTCCTCCTCGGGACGGTGGGCCTCGCCGCGCTGTTCCCGGCGCGCGGACCGGCCGCCGAGGTCGCCTCGGGTGCCTCCACGGCCGCGGTCGCCCTCCTCTTCTTCCTCTACGGCGCCAGGCTCTCCACGCGTGAGGCACTCGACGGCCTGCGGCACTGGCGGCTCCACGTCACGGTCCTGGCCTGCACCTTCCTCGTCTTCCCGCTGCTCGGGCTCGCGGCCCGCGGGCTGGTGCCGGTGATCCTCACGCACCCGCTCTACCAGGGCCTGCTCTTCCTCACACTGGTCCCGTCGACCGTCCAGTCGTCGATCGCCTTCACCTCGATGGCCCGCGGCAACGTGCCCGCCGCGATCTGCGCGGGCTCCTTCTCCTCCCTGGTCGGCATCGTCGCCACCCCCCTGCTGGCCGCCTCGCTGCTCGGCGGCAGCGGCGGCGGCTTCTCCGCCGACTCGCTGCTGAAGATCGTGCTGCAACTGCTGGTCCCCTTCCTAGCGGGGCAGCTGCTGCGGCGCTGCGGAGTCAGGAGGGGCCGCGCGAGGCGCGTCGCGCAGGACGGTGGTGGGCGACGGGAGGGCGGCTTCGTCACCCGTCACAAGCGGGTCCTCGCCCTGGTGGACCGCGGCTCGATCCTGCTCGTCGTCTACACCGCGTTCAGCGCGGGCGTGGTCCAGGGCATCTGGCACCAGGTCAGCCCCGCGCGGCTGGGCGGCCTGGTCGCCGTCGAGGCGGTCATCCTCGCCGTGATGCTGCTGCTGACCTGGTACGGCGGCAAGGCGCTGCGCTTCGGCCGGGCGGACCGGATCGCCATCCAGTTCGCCGGCTCGAAGAAGTCCCTGGCCGCCGGACTGCCCATGGCGAGCGTCCTGTTCGGCGCGCAGGCGGCCCTCGCCGTGCTGCCGCTGATGCTCTTCCACCAGATGCAGCTGATCGTGTGCGCGGTGATCGCCAAGCGGCGCGCGCGGGAAGCGGCGGCGGAGGTCAGCGCGCCGCAGCCAGCCGCAGCGACACGAACCGCGGCCGGTACAGGGACACGTTCCGGCTGAGCTGGGCGGCCGCGCCCGTCGTCTCCAGCCAGTTGACGTCGTAGCTCAGGACGAGCCGTCCCGCACCGCTCAGCACCGGGTGCGCCTGCGGGTTGTAGGCGGCCACCTGCCCCTGCGGCAGCGGCGGGCTGAACTCCTTCGCCGGACCGTGCCACGGCCCGGCGGGAGAGCAGGCCCAATAGGACGCCACGGTGGTCAGTCCCTTCGGGCCCGCGGCCATCGTGAACAGCACGTACGTGCCGCCGTCCCGGACGACCGAGAACGCGCTGCCCACGCCCTTGCGCCGCTCGTCCCCGAGCACCGGCCGGGGCCGGGCGCGGGGCACCCACGCCGAGCCGCTCCAGTACTGCCACGCCGACGGGTCCGCCAGCCCGCCCTCCGGGACCCGCGCCGCGTACGCGTGCGAGACGGGGCGGGAGGCGGGCCGCCGGTCGTCGCCGCCGAACACATAGGTCCAGCCGCCCTCCTCGACCAGCGTCGTGCCGAACAGCACACGCCGGGACGGGTCGGCGACCGGCCGCTGGTCGAGCACCTCGACGATCGACTCCAGGCGCAGCCCGGGCAGCGACAGGGTGGCGACCTCGGTCGCGGAGGGCACACCGTAGATCCAGGGGGACTGTCCTGCCGTCCGCACCCACAGCAGCACCCGGACGACCTGCTCCGAAGAGCCCGGCGAGCGGGGTTCGACGCGGGCGGCGACCGGCCAGCGCCACTGGTTCGGCGCCGGGTCGGCGAACAGCGGGGCGGGCAGGGTGGATTCGAGGCGGCCGTCGCGCATCAGCACGGCGGAGTTGCGCACCAGCGGTGTGGTGGCGTCCCGCCAGGCGTAGGACTCGCCGTGCGGGTTGGGCGGACCGTGGACCCGGCCCAGGTAGGTGTCCGAGAACAGCCACAGCACCCGGCCGTCGGGCAGCCGCACGGAGTGGGTGCCGTCGCCGCCGGTCCAGTCGTCCGTGCGGCCCGCGTCGTCGCCGTAGCGCGCGAATTCGGCGGTGAGGCCGTCGTCCGCCTTCCAGGAGCCGACCGTGAGCGCGCGGCAGCCTCCGTCGTCGTCCGGACCGTCGTCGCCGGGCAGGGCGATGAGCAGTGCGGCGCCGAGAACCAGGACCAGCAGCAGGCCGATCCCGGTTCCCGTGCGCTGTCGAGCTCGTAATGCTCCTGAGTCGTCGGGCACGCCGTGTGACGTTAGTGGCTGCCGTTCACCTGGTCCATGGGCGGCCACAGCACCGGGCCCCGCGAAGCCGCTCCCGAGGCGCCGGCGGCCGGTTCCGTCAGGGGGCAGGGCGACCTTGCCCGGGTTGGACCGGCCCCTCGATCCCCCTGTGCGCCTTCGGAGGCGAACGCGAGCAGTTCACGGGCATGCTGCGGCGCATGTCCCGCACGGGTGACTGATCGCTGCGGCGAGGGGCCGGGCCGAGGCGGGGCCCCTGCGGCGCAGGGGGCGCTCCCCGCCGGTCGGGGCCCCGCCGCCGTGTCGCGGGGGAACCTGTTCAGCCCTGGGCGGCCGCGGCCCGCAGAGCGACCCGGTCCTCACCCGCGTACACGTTCATGGAGCTGCCCCGCAGGAAGCCCACCAGCGTCAGGCCCGTCTCGGCGGCCAGGTCCACCGCCAGCGAGGACGGTGCCGACACGGCCGCCAGGACCGGGATGCCGGCCATCACGGCCTTCTGCGCCAGCTCGAAGGAGGCCCGGCCCGAGACGAGCAGAATCGCCCGGGACAGCGGCAGCTCCCCGTTCTGCAGGGCGCGCCCGACCAGCTTGTCGACCGCGTTGTGCCGGCCCACGTCCTCCCGGACGTCCAGCAGCTCGCCCTCCTCCGTGAAGAGGGCCGCCGCGTGCAGGCCGCCGGTCCGGTCGAAGACCCGCTGGGCCGCGCGCAGCCGGTCGGGCAGGCTCGCGAGCAGCTCGGGAGCGACCCGGACCGGGGGAGTGTCGGCGATGGGCCAGCGGGCCGTGGTGCGCACGGCGTCCAGCGACGCCTTGCCGCACAGCCCGCAGGACGACGTCGTGTAGACGTTGCGCTCCAGGGTGATGTCGGGGATCACCAGCCCGGGGGCCGTCTGCACGTCGACCACGTTGTAAGTGTTGGAGCCGTCGACCGTGGCCCCGGCGCAGTAGACGATGTTCCGCAGGTCCCGCTGCCCGCCCAGCACCCCCTCGCTCACCAGGAAGCCCGCCGCCAGGGCGAAGTCGTCACCCGGGGTGCGCATGGTGATCGCCAGCGGCTTGCCGTTGAGCCGGATCTCCAGAGGTTCCTCGGCGACGAGGGTGTCCGGGCGGCTGGAGACCACCCCGTCGCGGATGCGGAGCACCTTGCGTCGTTCCGTGACTCGTCCCATGTCCTGATCAGCCCCGGTTCTGTACGTGCTGGTAGCCGAAGCGGCCCTTGATGCAGAGGTTGCCGTGGGTCACCGGATTGTCGTGCGGTGACGTGACCTTCACGATCTCATTGTCCTGCACGTGCAGCGTCAGGTTGCAGCCCACTCCGCAATACGCGCACACCGTGGTCGTCTCCGTCTGGGCGGACTCGTCCCACGTGCCCGCCGCCCGCATGTCGAACTCGGACTTGAACGACAGCGCGCCCGTCGGGCACACCTCGATGCAGTTGCCGCAGTACACGCACGCCGAGTCGGTGAGCGGGGCGTCGTGCTCCACGGCGATCCGGGCGTCGAAGCCGCGCCCCGCGACCGAGATCGCGAAGGTGTTCTGCCACTGGTCGCCGCAGGCGTCGACGCACTTGTAGCAGAGGATGCACTTGTCGTAGTCGCGCACGTACAGGTCGTTGTCGATCCTCGGCTCCTCGTCGAGCCGGGCCGCGTCCGGGCCGAAGCGGTCCGGCTTCGCCTCGTACTCCTTGAGCCACCCGGCGACCTTCGGCGTCGTCGACAGGTCGACCGAGGACGCGAGCAGTTCCAGGACGACCTTGCGGCTGTGCCGGGCGCGCTCGGTGTCCGTGCGGACCTCCATGCCCGGCTCCGCCTTGCGCGAGCAGGCCGGGACGAGCGTCCTGGCCCCCTCGACCTCGACGACACAGACCCGGCACGCGTTCTTCGGGCGCAGCGTGTCGCCCTCGCACAGGGTAGGAACGTCCTTCCCGGCCGCCCGGCAGGCGTCCAGTACGGTCGAGCCCTCGGGGACCCGGGCCTCCTCGCCGTCGATCGTGAACTCCAGCATGCGGCGCGGGATCCCCAGCGGTGTGACGGTCATTCGTACGCCCCCAGACGGTCGATGGCGGATTCCACGGCGTTCCACGCGGTCTGCCCGAGACCGCAGATCGAGGCGTCCCGCATCGCGCGGCCGACCTCCCTCAGCAGCGCGATGTCCCCGGCGGCGTCGGCGCCCGTGCGCTCCACGATCCGGTGCAGCGCCTCCTCCTGCCGCACCGTCCCGACCCGGCACGGTACGCACTGGCCGCACGACTCGTCGCGGAAGAACTCCGCGATGCGCAGCAACAGCCGGGGGAGGGGCACGCTGTCGTCGAAGGCCATCACGACTCCGGAGCCCAGGGTCGTGCCTGCCTCGCGCGTGCCCTCGAAGGTGAGCGGGATGTCCAGCTCGTCGGCCCGGACGAAACCGCCGGCCGCCCCGCCGAGCAGCACCGCCCGCAGCCCGGCACGCACCCCGGCCAGGGTGAGCACGTCGCCCAGCGTCGCGCCGAACGGCACCTCGTAGACACCGGGCCGCTCCACGCTCCCGGACACGCAGAACAGCTTCGGGCCGGTGGAGCGCCCGGTGCCGATCGCCGCGTACGCCGGGGCGCCCATGGTCAGGACCGGCAGGACGTTGACCAGCGTCTCCACGTTGTTCTCCACCGTCGGCTTGCCGAACAGGCCCTTCTCCACGGGGAACGGCGGCTTCGAGCGGGGCTCGCCCCGGTAGCCCTCGATGGAGTTGAACAGGGCCGTCTCCTCACCGCAGATGTAGGCGCCCGCGCCGCGCCGGATCTCGATGTCGAAGGCGTAGCCCTGCCCGAGCACGTCGTCGCCGAGCAGACCGCGCGCACGGGCCTGGCCGATCGCGTGCTCAAGGAGGTGCAGGGCGCGCGGGTATTCGCCGCGCAGGTAGAGGTGGCCCTTGTGGGCGCCCGTCGCGTACCCGGCGATCGTCATGGCTTCGACCAGCGCGTACGGGTCCCCCTCCATGAGTACCCGGTCTTTGAAGGTGCCCGGCTCGGACTCGTCGGCGTTGCAGACGAGGTAGTGCGGATGATCGGGCTGGGACGCCGTGGCCTGCCACTTGCGGCCGGTGGGGAAGGCCGCGCCGCCCCGCCCGACCAGGCCCGAGTCGGTGACCTCGCGGATCACCCCGGCGGGGCCCAGCTCGAAGGCCCGGCGCAGGGCGGTGTAGCCGCCGTGGGCGCGGTAGTCGTCCAGGGACGACGGGTCGACCACGCCGACGCGGTGCAGCAGCATCAGGCCGTCCTGTCCGGCCTGGGGCACCGCGAGCGCGGCCGGGGGCTCCTCCGGCGCGGAGTCGGGGGCGCTCGCGGCGAGCACGGCTTGTTCGACGGTCGTCGGGGCCGAGACGGCCGTACGGACCGGGTCCCCGGCCTTGATCGCGAGTGCGGCCGGGGCGCGTTCGCACAGACCCAGGCAGGGGCTGCGCTCGACCGCGACCCCGCTGCCGAGGCCCAGCCGCGCCTCGATCCCCGCCCACAGCTGCGGCGCCCCGGCCGCCGCGCACGCCAGGTCGGTGCAGACGTGGAGCACGGTCGCCGGACGTGGCTTCACGGAGAACATGGCGTAGAAGGTGGCGACCCCGTACGCCTCCGCCGGCGGCACCGTGAGCCGCCGGCACAGGTAGTCGAGGGCGCCGTCGCTGATCCAGCCGATCCGGTCGTTGATCGCGTGCAGCCCCGGCAGCAGCAGGTGGCGGCGGTCCCGGGCCTCGCGTCCGCCGCGGGCCCACCTCAGGTCCGAGTCGGAGCGGTCGGCGCCCTCCCACGAGGATTCCGGAGGGCCGAGCAGGGCGTCGACGGCCGCCCGTTCGTCGTCCGTCGGTTTGCTGTCGCCGAAGTGCAGGTCCACAGTGCGTCACCCCACGATGGTCGCGACGGGCAGTTTCTCGATCCGGATCGCCGACGCCTTGAACTCCGCCGTCCCGGCGATCGGGCAGTTCGCCTCGATCGTCAGGGCGTTGGTGTCCACCTCGTCCGGGAAGTGCATGGTCATGAAGGCGAGCCCGGGCCGCAGTGCGGTGTCCACCCACACGGGGGCGGTCACGGACCCGCGCCGCGAGGTCACCCGGATGTGCTCGCCGACCACGACCCCGTAGCGCTCGGCGTCCTCCGGGCTCAGCTCGATGAACTCGCCGCGCCGCAGCGGCGAGGCGTAACCGCCGCTCTGCACACCGGTGTTGTACGAGTCGAGCCGTCGCCCGGTGGTGAGCCGGATCGGGTACCGGTCGTCGGTGAGGTCCACGGGCGGGTCGTGCTGCACGAGGCCGAAGGGCGCGAGCGGGCCGCGCCGGGAGGGGTCGGTCTCCCACAACCGGCCGTGCAGATAGGTGGGTTCGACGGCGTCCGTGTTCGGGCAGGGCCACTGGATGCCCTGGTGCTCGTCCAGGCGCTCGTACGTCATGCCGTAGTGGTCGGGCGAGACTGCCCTCAGCTCGTTCCACACGGTCTCCGCGTCGGCGTACTTCCAGTCGTGGCCGAGGCGGGCGGCGAGGTCGCAGATGATGTCGATGTCCTCGCGGGCCTCGCCGGGCGGGGTGACGGCCTTGCGGACACGCTGCACGCGCCGCTCGCTGTTGGTGGTGGTGCCGTCGGTCTCCGCCCAGCCGGCGGTGGCCGGCAGGACGACGTCCGCCAGCTCGGCCGTCTTCGTCAGGAAGATGTCCTGCACGACCAGGAAGTCCAGCGCCTTCAGCCGTCGCACGGCCCGCTCGCTGTCGGCCTCGGACTGGGCCGGGTTCTCGCCGATGCAGTAGACGGCCTCGAGGCTGCCGTCCTCCATGGCCTCGAACATCTCCGTGAGGTTCAGGCCGTAGTGCGGCTGGATGACGGTGTCCCAGGCCGACTCGAACTTCACCCGGACGTCCGGGTCGAGGATGTCCTGGAAGCCGGGCAGACGGTTGGGGATCGCGCCCATGTCGCCGCCGCCCTGCACGTTGTTCTGCCCGCGCAGGGGCTGCAGACCCGAGCCGTAGCGGCCCACGTGCCCGGTGAGCAGGGACAGGTTGATCAGGGCGCGGACGTTGTCGGTGCCGTTGTGGTGCTCGGTGATGCCGAGGGTCCAGCACAACTGGGCCCGTTCGGCACGGGCGTAGGCGTGCGCCAGCTCGCGGATCGCCGCCGCCGGCACGCCCGTCACCTTCTCGGCGAGGGACGGCGTCCACGGCTCGACCAGGTTCTTGTACTCCTCGAAACCGCTGGTCGCCCGCTCGATGAACGCCTCGTTCGCGAGCCCCGCGTGGATGATCTCGCGGCCGATCGCGTGGGCCATCGGGATGTCCGTACCGACGTTCAGCCCCATCCAGCTCTCCGCCCACTCGGCGGTCGAGGTGCGGCGCGGGTCGACCGCGTACATCCGGGCGCCGTTCCTGATGCCCTTCAGCACGTGCTGGAAGAAGATCGGGTGCGCGAAGCGGGCGTTGGAGCCCCACATCACGATGACGTCGGTGTGCTCGATCTCCTCGTACGACGACGTGCCGCCACCCGAGCCGAACGCCGCCGACAGGCCCGCCACGCTCGGGGCATGGCAGGTGCGGTTGCAGGAGTCGACGTTGTTGGTGCCCATGACGACCCGGGCGAACTTCTGGGCCACGTAGTTCATCTCGTTGGTCGCCCGGGCGCAGGAGAACAGGCCGAACGCGTCCCGGTTGCGTGCCAGACCCCGGGCGGCCCGGTCCAGGGCCTCCTCCCAGGTGGCCCGGCGGAAGGGTTCGTCGCGCGAGTCCCTGACCAGGGGGTGGGTGAGCCGGGTGTAGGTCTTCGGGCTTCGGTCGCGTTTGCTCATGCGGCGCTCCTCAGCGCGAGCAGGTCCGAGATGGCGTGCACGGTGCGCAGGGTGGGCACCTCCACGCCGGTGATGTCCGCCAACTCGACGACCGCCGCGAGGAGTACGTCGAGTTCGAGCGGTTTGCCGCGCTCCAGGTCCTGGAGCGTGGAGGTCCGGTGGTCGCCGACCCGCTCGGCGCCCGCGAGCCGGCGCTCGATGGAGACGCCGACCTCGCAGCCGAGGGCGTTCGCGACCGCGAGCGTCTCGGCCATCATGATCTCGATGACCTTGCGGGTGCCGCCGTGCAGGCACATCTGCCGCATGGTCGCGCGGGCCAGCGCGCTGATCGGGTTGAAGGAGATGTTGCCGAGCAGCTTGAGCCAGATGTCGCCCCGCAGCTCCGGTTCGACCGGGCACTTCAGCCCGCCCGCCCGCATGGCCTCGCTGAACGCCACGCACCGCGCGGACACGCTACGGTCGGGCTCGCCGATCGAGAACCGCGTGCCCTCCAAATGCCGGATGACGCCCGGCCCTTCGAGTTCGGTCGCCGCGTAGACGACACATCCGACGGCCCGTTCGGGCGCGAGCACCGCACTGACCGCGCCGTCCGGGTCCACGCTCTCGACGCGATGGCCGTCGTAGGGGCCGCCGTGCCGGTGGAAGTACCACCAGGGGATGCCGTTCTGGGCGGCCACGACAGCCGTCGTCTCGCCCAGCAGCGGCGCGATCAGCGGCCCGCACGCCGCGTACGCGTTGGCCTTCAGGCCGAGGAAGACGTAGTCGGCCGGGCCGACTTCGGCCGGGTCGTCGGTCGCGTGGGGGTGCGCGGTGAAGTCGCCGCGCGGGCTGAGCACCCGGACTCCGTGCCGCCTCATGGCCGCCAGATGCGGTCCACGGGCGATGAGATGCACATCGGCGCCCGCGCGGTGGAGCGCGGCGCCGACGTAGGCGCCGATGGCACCGGCGCCGAGAACTGCGACTTTCACGGGAACACTCCGTTCGGTTTGAGGGATACCGCGGAGGTGGCTGCCGTCCGGCCGCCTGACGGGTCGCGTATGGCTCGCGGACGGCTTGTGTCGACGAAATATTGTCTACAGTATGGAGGTTGGGGCGGCAAGGGTTCGTGCGCCGACCGTTCGGCGCGTGCCGGATATCGGTTCCGCATGCCGACCGTTCGGCGCATGGCGGATGCCGGTCCCCGTGTCGGCCGTTCGGTGCATACCGGATACCGGCCCCCGTGCCGACCGTTCGGCGCATGCCGGATACCGCTCACCGCATACGGTCGACGCGCCGCCTTCTCAACTCACGTGCGGATCCCTACCGTCCGGGGTTCATGAGTCCCCCAGTCGCGCCCCCGGGCTGGAGCCGCTGGCTCGTTCCGCCCGCCGCTCTCTCCGTCCATCTCTCCATCGGCCAGGCTTACGCCTGGAGCGTGTTCAAACCGCCCCTGGAGTCCGCGCTCGGTCTCAGCGGCACGCAGAGCGCGCTGCCCTTCCAGCTGGGCATCGTCATGCTGGGCCTGTCCGCCGCGTTCGGCGGCACTCTCGTGGAGCGCAAGGGTCCGCGCTGGGCGATGACCGTCGCCCTGGTCTGCTTCTCCTCCGGCTTCCTGCTCTCCGCGCTGGGCGCGTCCCTGGAGCAGTACTGGCTGATCGTGTTCGGCTACGGCTTCGTCGGCGGTATCGGTCTCGGCATCGGCTACATCTCGCCCGTCTCCACACTGATCAAGTGGTTCCCGGACCGGCCCGGCATGGCCACCGGCATCGCCATCATGGGCTTCGGTGGCGGCGCGCTCATCGCCTCGCCGTGGTCGGCCCAGATGCTGGAGTCGTTCGGCGGCGACAGCTCCGGGATCGCGCTGGCCTTCCTGGTGCACGGGCTGACGTACGCGGTCTTCATGCTGCTCGGCGTGCTGCTGGTGCGGGTGCCGCGCACGGAGAGGCCGGCGGACAGCGGGCCGGGCGTCCTCGCCGGCCCGCAGGTCTCCGCGAACCAGGCCATCCGCACCCCGCAGTTCTGGTGCCTGTGGATCGTGCTCTGCATGAACGTCACCGCCGGCATCGGCATCCTGGAGAAGGCCGCGCCGATGATCACGGACTTCTTCTCGGACACCTCCACACCGGTCTCGGTGACCGCCGCCGCCGGCTTCGTCGCGCTGCTGTCCGCGGCGAACATGGCGGGCCGCATCGGCTGGTCCTCGACGTCCGACCTCATCGGCCGCAAGAACATCTACCGCGTCTACCTGGGCGTCGGCGCCCTGATGTACGCGCTCATCGCCCTGTTCGGCGACTCCTCCAAGCCGCTGTTCGTCCTGTGCGCGCTGGTCATCCTCTCCTTCTACGGCGGGGGTTTCGCCACGGTTCCGGCGTATCTGAAGGATTTGTTCGGTACGTACCAGGTCGGTGCCATCCACGGGCGGCTGCTCACCGCCTGGTCCACGGCCGGAGTGCTCGGCCCGCTGATCGTGAACTGGATCGCCGACCGGCAGGAGGAGGCGGGCCGGCACGGTGCGTCCCTGTACGGACTGTCCTTCGTCATCATGATCGGGCTGCTCGTCGTCGGCTTCGTCGCCAACGAACTGATCCGGCCCGTCGACCCCCGCCACCACGATCCCGCCCCGAGGGAGGCCGCCCATGTCCGGCGAGCACAGTCAGAGTCCGCCTAGCCCGGACCGGCGGTGGCTGATCGCCTTCGCCTGGGTGTGGGTGGGCGTGCCGCTCGCCTACGGGCTGTACGAGCTGGTGCGCAAGGCCACACAGCTGTTCACCGGATAGAAACCAAGGTGCCGGGGCGGCGTCCGACAGGTGTCCGGGCGTCCGAGGTGCTGACCGAAGCTGACAACCCCGGCGCCGGTTTCCTGTCGCCTTGGATGCCGCCGTACCGGTGAGTCACTGATCAGACTGGGGGGTCCGCTACCCAAGGCAACGAGGGGGATCCACCCAATGAACGGCTCGCGCATCGCCGCCGTCGGCCACTACCAGCCCGCCAAGGTGCTCACCAACGAGGACCTGGCGGGCCTGGTGGACACCAGTGACGAGTGGATCAGGAGCCGGGTGGGCATCCGCACGCGCCACATCGCCGGCCCCGACGAACCGGTCGACGAACTGGCCGCCCACGCCGCCGCCAAGGCCCTCGCCGCCGCCGGTCTGAGCCCGGCCGACATCGACCTGGTGCTGGTCGCCACCTCCACCGCCATCGACCGCTCGCCCAACATGGCCGCCCGGGTCGCGGCCCGTCTGGGCATCCCGCAGGCCGCGACCATGGACCTCAACGTCGTGTGCGCCGGCTTCACCCACGCCCTGGCCACCGCCGACCACGCCGTCCGCGCGGGGGGCGCGAGCAGGGCGCTGGTCATCGGGGCCGACAAGATGTCCGAGGTGGCCGACTGGAGCGACCGCACCACGTGCGTGCTCGTCGGCGACGGAGCGGGCGCCGCGGTGGTGGAGGCCGCCGGTGAGCCGGCCATCGGGCCGGTGCTGTGGGGCTCGGTGCCCGAAATGGGCAACGCGGTGCGCATCGAGGGCACCCCGCCGCGCTTCGCCCAGGAGGGGCAGAGCGTCTACCGCTGGGCCACCACGCAGCTGCCGCCCATCGCGCGGCGGGCCTGCGAGCGGGCCGGTCTGGAACCGGCCGACCTGGCCGGAGTCGTGCTGCACCAGGCGAACCTGCGCATCATCGAACCCCTCGCGGAGAAGATCGGCGCCGTCAACGCCGTCGTCGCGCGCGATGTCACCGAGTCCGGCAACACCTCGGCCGCGAGCATCCCGCTGGCCTTCTCGAAGCTCATCGAGCAGGGTGCGGTCGCCACGGGCGACCCCGTGCTGCTGTTCGGCTTCGGCGGGAACCTGTCGTACGCGGGGCAGGTCGTGCGCTGCCCCTGAGCGGTGGGGCGGTGTGACGCGGTCAACTCCCCGAAACGCTGGCTCTTGTGCGCCGTAGACTGTAGACGAAAGACAATCGATACTTACTCTGCGGCGATACCGGCTCGCGCCGCGCTGTGCACGGCCCTGCCGAGGAGGGGGACCGCGATGCTGTCGACAGGCCTGCCCCAGGGGGCGGTACCCAAGCTGGAACGCCCGGGGCCGCTGCGTGATCGTGTCTACGAGGCACTGCTCGAACTCATCACCACCCGTGCGCTGCAGCCCGGCCAGCATCTCGTCGAGAGCGAACTCGCCGGGCATCTCGGCGTCTCCCGGCAGCCCGTGCGCGAGGCGCTGCAGCGCCTCAACACCGAGGGGTGGGTCGATCTGCGGCCCGCCCAGGGCGCGTTCGTGCACGAGCCGACGGAGGAGGAGGCCGACCAGCTCCTCACGGTCCGTACGCTCCTGGAGGCCGAGGCGGCCCGGCTCGCGGCGGCGGGCGCGAACACCGCGGGCATCGCCGCCCTGGAAGCGCTGTGCGCGGAGGGCGAGAAGGCCGTCGAGGCCGACGACGTGGACGGGGCCGTCGCCATGAACGCCCGCTTCCACGCCAAGATCATGGAGCTCGCCGGCAACGCGGTCCTCGCCGAACTCGCCGCCCAGGTCGACCGGCGCGTGCGCTGGTACTACACGCCGGTGGCCAGGCAGCGCGGTCGGCAGTCCTGGATCGAGCACCGCGAACTGATCGCCGCGGTCGCCGACCGGGACGAACAGCGCGCGACCCGGCTGATGCGCGACCACACGGAGCACACGCGCCGGTCGTACCACGCCCGTTCGCGCTCTTAGCCCCGTAGCGCCGCCCCGCCTCTCCGCGATGCTGGGCACCCGTCACCGCTGCTTTGTCCTGTGAGTGGAGAAAGTAGAGGGCAATTCCTGCGCGACTTCTTCCCACCTCCGGCAGCCGCTGCTACGTTCCCTCCGAAAGCACGCCACCGAGGTGGCGGAAAGCCGGCGCGCACAGGCCGATCGAGGCGGGGAGGGGCTCGTGAGACGTATGACCGCACGACCCGCGAACGCCCATCAGGCCAGGCTGCTCAGGCTGTTGCGCGACGGCGGCCCCAACTCCCGTGCGCAGCTGGGTGACCAGGTCGACCTCTCGCGGTCCAAGCTGGCCGTGGAGGTGGAACGGCTGCTGGAGACGGGGCTGGTCGTGGCCGACGGACTCGCCGCCTCGCGCGGTGGCCGCCGTTCCCACAACATCCGGCTCAACCCCGGGTTGCGCTTCCTCGGCGTCGACATCGGCGCGACCTCGGTCGACGTCGCCGTCACCAACGCCGAACTGGAGACCCTCGGGCACCTCAACCAGCCCATGGACGTGCGCGAAGGCCCCGTCGCGGTCTTCGAGCAGGTCCTCGCCATGGCCGCGAAACTGAGGGCCTCCGGGATCGCGGAAGGGTTCGACGGCGCCGGCATCGGCGTCCCGGGCCCGGTCCGATTCCCCGAGGGCATTCCGGTGGCACCGCCGATCATGCCAGGCTGGGACGGCTTCCCCGTGCGGGAGGCGCTCAGCCAGGAACTCGGCTGCCCGGTCATGGTCGACAACGACGTGAACCTCATGGCGATGGGGGAGCAGCACGCGGGCGTCGCCCGTACCGTCGCCGACTTCCTCTGCGTCAAGATCGGCACCGGCATCGGCTGCGGCATCGTGGTCGGCGGTGAGGTCTACCGCGGTACGACGGGGAGCGCCGGCGACATCGGGCACATCCAGGCCGTCCCCGACGGCCGCCCCTGCGCCTGCGGCAACCGGGGTTGCCTGGAGGCCCACTTCAGCGGGGCGGCCCTGGCCCGCGACGCCCTGGACGCCGCCCAGCAGGGCCTCTCGGTCGAACTGGCCTCGCGGCTGGAGACGAACGGCGGCCTCACCGCCGTCGACGTCGCCGCCGCGGCCTCCGCCGGTGACGCCACGGCCCTCGACCTGATCCGCGAGGGCGGCAACCGTACCGGCCAGGTCATCGCCGGCCTGGTCAGCTTCTTCAACCCGGGCCTGGTGGTGATCGGCGGCGGGGTGACCGGCCTCGGCCACACCCTGCTCGCCGCGATCCGCACCCAGGTCTACCGCCAGTCGCTGCCCCTGGCGACCGGCAACCTGCCCATCGTCCTGGGCGAGTTGGGCCCCACCGCCGGAGTCACCGGCGCGGCCCGGCTCATCAGTGACCACCTCTTCTCACCCGCGTAAGCACCGAGTTCAGTACGGCGTACCAGCACCGCGCCCTGCGCAATGCCCTGCTCCGCCTCGCTCCGCCCTGCCCTGAAACCGGCCCGCACGCCCGCCAAGGGGACCTCATGGCACCAGAACCACCGCTGCTCAGCATGTCCGGCATCACCAAGTCGTTCCCCGGAGTCCGGGCCCTCGACGGCGTCGACCTCGACGTCCAGGCCGGTGAGGTGCACTGCCTGCTCGGCCAGAACGGGGCCGGCAAGTCCACCCTCATCAAGGTGCTGGCCGGCGCCCACCAGCCCGACACCGGCGGCATCCGCTGGCGCGGCGAGGAGGTGACACTTCGTTCGCCGATCGCCGCCATGCGCCTCGGCATCGCCACCATCTACCAGGAACTCGATCTGGTGGAGCACCTGTCGGTGGCCGAGAACGTGCACCTGGGACACGAGCCGACCACGGCCGGGTTCGTCGTACGCGGTAAAGCGGCCAGGGCGTCAACGGCCGCCCTGCTCAAGCGACTCGGGCACCCCGAGATCGATCCGGCCCGGCTCGTGGGGGAGTTGCCGGCGGCGCAGCAGCAGATCGTGTCCATGGCCCGGGCGCTCTCCCACGACGTACGGCTCATCGTGATGGACGAGCCGTCCGCCGCCCTCGACCCGGACGAGGTCGACAACCTCTTCCGCATCGTCGGCGGCCTCACCGCCGCCGGAGTCGCCGTCGTCTACATCTCGCACCGCCTGGAGGAGATCCGCCGCATCGGCGACCGGGTGACCGTCCTGAAGGACGGCCGGGCCGTCGCGAACGGGCTCCCGGCGAAGTCCACCCCGACCCGCGAGGTCGTCGCCCTGATGACCGGCCGCAACGTCGAGTACGTCTTCCCCGACCGGCCCGTCTCGACGCCGACCGGCGAACCCGTCCTGAAAATCCGGGGGCTGTCCCGACAGGGGGAGTTCGAGGCCTTCGACCTCGACGTCCGGCCGGGCGAGATCGTCGGCCTCGCCGGACTCGTCGGCTCGGGCCGCTCCGAGATCCTGGAGACCGTCTACGGCGCCCGCAAACCGACGACCGGTCAAGTACAGGTCGGCGGCAAGGCCCTGAAGCCCGGCAGCGTACGGGCGGCCGTCCGGGCCGGACTCGGGCTCGCCCCCGAGGAACGCAAGGCGCAGGCCCTCCTGATGCTGGAATCCGTCACCCGCAACGTGTCGGTCTCCTCCATGTCCCGCTTCTCACGCGCCGGCTGGATCGACCGGGGCGCCGAACTCGGCGCCGCCCGGGCCGCGACGCGCGAGCTGTCGCTGAGGCCCGACAACCCGTCCGTGCCCGTGCGCACCCTGTCCGGCGGCAACCAGCAGAAGGCCGTCCTCGCCCGCTGGCTGCTGCGCGGCTGCAAGGTGCTGCTGCTCGACGAACCCACCCGCGGCGTCGACGTCGGCGCCCGCGCCGAGCTCTACGCGGTCATCCGCCGGCTGGCCGACGAGGGCCTCGCCGTGCTGCTGGTCTCCAGCGAGGTGCCCGAGGTGCTCGGTCTCGCCGACCGCGTCCTGGTGCTGCGCGAAGGCCGGGTCGTCCACACGGCATCCGCGCGCGAACTCGACGAACACCGCGTACTCGACCTGGTCATGGAAGGAAGCCCGGCGTCATGACGCAGCCCGTCTCCCCGCCCCGGGGCAGCAGCACCGGCAAGGTGCCCCCGGCCCAGCCCCCCGCCTGGCGCGGTGTGCTGGTCCGCGCCGACGTCCGCACGCTGTCCCTGCTCGGCGTCCTCGCCGCGCTGATCCTCATCGGCGGCATCACCAAGCCCGACGAGTTCCTGGACACCCGCAACCTGCAACTCGTCCTCACCCAGGCCTCGGTGATCGGTGTTGTCACCGTCGGCATGACCTTCGTCATCGTCTCCGGCGGCATCGACCTGTCGGTCGGCGCGATCGTCGCCCTGGCCTCCGTGTGGGCCACCACCCTCGCCACCCAGGAGTACGGCTTCGCCGGCATCCTCTTCACGGCGATGGTCGTCGGAGTGGGCTGCGGCCTGGTCAACGGGGTGCTCATCGCCTACGGCGCGATGGTCCCGTTCATCGCCACCCTCGCCATGCTGGCCTCCGCCCGCGGCCTCGCCCTGCAGATCACCGACGGCAAGACGCAGATCGTCACCGTGCCCTCGGTCCTCGACCTGGGGGAGCGCGACGCCTACGTCCTCGGCATCCCGCCGCTGGTCCTGGTGTTCGCCGTCGTCACCGTCATCGGCTGGCTGGTCCTCAACCGCACCACCTTCGGACGCCGCACCGTCGCCGTCGGCGGCAACCCGGAGGCCGCCCGGCTCGCCGGCATCGACGTCCGCCGCCAGCGGCTCTACCTGTACCTGCTGTCCGGGCTGTGCTGCGGCATCGCCGCCTTCCTGCTGATCGTCCTGGCCGGCTCCGGCCAGAACACCAACGGCAACCTCTACGAACTCGACGCCATCGCCGCCGCGATCATCGGCGGCACCCTCCTCACCGGCGGGCGGGGCACCATCACCGGCTCCGTGCTCGGCGTCCTGATCTTCACCACGATCACCAACATCTTCGCCCTGAACAACCTGCAGAGCGACGTCCAGCAGATCGCCAAGGGCGCGATCATCGTCGCCGCCGTGCTGGTCCAGCGCCGTACCGCGAGCACGACCTGAGGAAAGGGTTCCCCGCCATGCCAGAGATCACGAGCCGCAGAGGGCTGCTCTTCGGGGCCGCCGCGGTCTCCGCCGGTGCCCTCATCACGGGGTGCACGAGCAACGAGCCGTCCGACTCCAAGGACGAACCGGCCGGCAACGACCAGCCGGCCGCCGACGACAAGCCCGGCAAGCAGGTCACCATCGGCTTCGCCGGGCCCCAGGCCGACCACGGCTGGCTCAACGCCATCAACGACAACGCCAAGAGCCGCGCCGAGAAGTACTCCGACGTCACCCTGGAGATCACCGAGGGTTCCAACGACACCGCCCAGCAGATCGGCCAGATCGAGACCCTCATCAACAAGAAGGTCGACGTCCTGGTCGTGCTGCCCGCCGACGGCAAGGCCCTCACCCAGGTCGGCCTGAAAGCCATGCGCGCCGGCATCCCGGTCGTCAACCTCGACCGGATCTTCAACTCCCCGCAGGCGTACCGCTGCTGGATCGGCGGCGACAACTACGGCATGGGCCTCAACGCCGGGCACTACATCGGCGAGAAGCTCAAGGGCAAGTCCGGCGCCCGCGTCATCGAACTGGCCGGACTGGACAACCTGGAGCTCACCAAGCAGCGCACCCAGGGCTTCGACGACGCCCTGAAGAACTACCCCAACATCAAGAAGGTCGCCCGCCAGGCCGCCGAGTTCACCGTCGAGTCGGGGCAGGCCAAGATGGCCCAGCTGCTCCAGGCCCAGTCGAAGGTCGACGCGCTGTGGAACCACGACGACGACCAGGGCGTGGGCGCCCTGCGCGCCATCGAGCAGGCAGGGCGCGACGACTTCCTGATGGTCGGCGGCGCCGGCGCGCTCTCCGCCTTCCAGGCCATCAAGCAGGACGACGGCGTGCTCAAGGCGACCGTGCTGTACCCGCCGACCATGGCCGCCTCCGCGATCGACCTCGCCCGCGCCCTCGGGCAGAGCAAGGGCATCGGCGGCCTCGCCGAGTTCGAGATCCCGTCGTCGCTCACGCTCTACTCGGCCGTCGTCGACAAGACCAACGT
The DNA here is from genome assembly GCF_002891435.1 of Streptomyces cahuitamycinicus. Classification (GTDB taxonomy): domain Bacteria; phylum Actinomycetota; class Actinomycetes; order Streptomycetales; family Streptomycetaceae; genus Streptomyces; species Streptomyces cahuitamycinicus. The sequence continues at coordinate 1,610 of NZ_POUC01000113.1, read as the reverse complement.
CGACCAGTACATGTCCACCGGCTTCAAGTGAGCCACCCCGCACCCCCCACGTGCGCCACCCCGACCAGGACGAGGAGGACACCCGAATGGGACAGCCGCAGGAGCAGCCGGAGGGGACCGAGGCGGGCAAGCCACCCCTGCGCGTGGGGATGGTGGGCTACGCCTTCATGGGCGCCGCCCACTCCCAGGGCTGGCGCACCGCGGGCCGCGTCTTCGACCTGCCGCTGAACCCCGTGCAGGCCGTGATCTGCGGCCGGGACGCGGCCGCCGTCCGCGCGGCGGCGTCCCGGCACGGCTGGGCCGCCACCGAGACCGACTGGCGGGTCCTCGTCGAACGCGACGACGTCGACCTCGTCGACATCTGCACCCCCGGCGACAGTCACGCCGAGATCGCCCTGGCCGCCCTGGCCGCGGGCAAGCACGTGCTGTGCGAGAAGCCGCTGGCCAACACCGTCGAGGAAGCCACCTCGATGGTGCTGGCGGCCGAGGAGGCGCACGCACGCGGCCAGGTGGCGATGGTCGGCTTCAACTACCGCCGGGTGCCCGCCACCGCCCAGGCCCGCCGCATGGTCGCCGAGGGCCGCCTGGGCAGGCTGCGGCACGTGCGCGTGACGTACCTCCAGGACTGGCTGGTCGACCCGCAGTTCCCGCTGACCTGGCGGCTGCGCAGGGAGCAGGCCGGTTCGGGCTCGCTAGGCGACCTGGGCGCACACATCGTCGACCTCGCGCAGTACCTGGTGGGGGAGCCGCTCGCGGGCGTCTCCGCGCTGACGGAGACCTTCGTACGGGAACGGCCCCTGCCCACCGGGGCGACCAGCGGACTGTCCGCCGTCACGTCGGCCGGCACCGGCCAGGTCACCGTCGACGACGCCGCCCTGTTCACGGCCCGCTTCCCCTCCGGCGCCCTCGCCTCCTTCGAGGCCACCCGCTACGCCACCGGCCGCAAGAACGCCCTGCGCATCGAACTCAACGGCGAGCGCGGCTCGCTCGCCTTCGACCTGGAGCGGCTCAACGAGCTGTCCTTCCACGACGGCACCGAGCCCGGCACCGAGGCCGGCTTCCGCCGCATCCTCGTCACCGAACCCGACCATCCCTACCTGGACGCCTGGTGGCCGCCGGGACACGGCCTCGGCTACGAGCACACCTTCGTCCACCAGGCCCGCGACCTCGTCCACGCCATCGCCGAGGGCCGCCGCCCCGAACCCTCCTTCGCCGACGGGCTGCAGGTGCAGCGCGTACTCGCGGCGGTGGAGGAGAGCGCCGAGAAGAACTCCGTCTACACACCGATCGCGGTCTGAGGAGGCACCTTTCGATGCCGCGCACTTTCACGCTCTTCACCGGCCAGTGGGCGGACCTGCCCCTGGAGGAAGTCTGCCGCCTGGCACGCGACTTCGGCTACGACGGCCTCGAACTCGCCTGCTGGGGCGATCATTTCGAAGTCGACAAGGCGCTGTCCGACCCTGGGTACCTCGACGGCCGCCGCGCCCTGCTCGACAAGTACGGCCTGAAGTGCTGGGCGATCTCCAACCACCTGGTCGGCCAGGCCGTCTGCGACGCCATCATCGACGAACGCCACCAGGCCATCGTGCCGGGAGGGGTGTGGGGCTGTC
>NZ_POUC01000112.1 GCF_002891435.1 Streptomyces cahuitamycinicus | reverse complement strand
CCCCCGCTGACCGCCCGCCTGCCGTTCACGGACGCGCCGGGGTGCCCGACCCGATCGAGGTCACCAGCCGCCGGCTCACCAGGGGCGGCCACCCCTGGTTCCCGGTGTCCGGCGAGTTCCACCACTCCCGCTACGCGACGCTGGACGGTCCGGAGCGGCTGAAGACGTCCGGGCGCGTCGTCCGGCCTATGCTGTGCTCCTGCCGGGCGGGTTCAGGACCGCCGCCAGGACCGCCGTACCGACGCCGAGGATCACCCGCCATGACACCGAGCGCCCCCGACGGCCCCGGGCCCAAGGGCCGCAGCAGGCGCAACTTCGCTGGGGCGCGGCCGGTGATGGCCGACGTGGCCCGGATGGCCGGGGTCTCCAAGCAGACCGTCTCACGGGTACTGAACGACCATCCGGCCGTCCGCCGCGAGACACGCGAGGCGGTCCTGGAGGCCATGCGCACGCTCGGCTACCGGCCCAGCCGCAGTGCACGGTCCCTGGCCAGCGGCAGGACCCGGATGCTCGGGGTCATCTCCTTCGACGCCGCCCGCTACGGGCCCGCCTCGATCCTGACCGCGATCAACACGGCGGCCCAGGAGGCCGGTTACCTCGTGAGCTCCATCGCCCTCGACACCGCCGACCACGACACCGTCGTCGAGGCCGTCGACCGGTTGTCGGCCGAGGGCGCGGACGGGGTGATCGCGATCGCGCCGCAGCTGTGGGTGGGACGGGCCCTGGCCGGGACGACCGGTCTGGGTACTCCCCTGGTGGTGCTGGAGAGCGCGCTCGACGAGGAAACTCCCCTGATCACCGGCGACTCACGCACCGGCGCCCGCAAGGCCACCGAGCACCTCCTCGGCCTCGGGCACCCCACCGTGTGGCACATCGCGGGTCCTACCGGCTGGACCTCCGCCGACCACCGGCTGGCGAGCTGGCAGGCGACGCTCCGGGTCGCCGGTGCCGCCGTGCCGGCCCCCCTCGTCGGGGACTGGAGCGCCGGATCCGGCTACGACCTGGGCCGTTCGCTGGCCCGGCGCCCCGACGTGACGGCGGTGTTCGTCTCCAACGACCAGATGGCCCTCGGTGTGCTGCACGCCCTGCACGAGTCCGGGCGGTCCGTTCCCGGGGACGTCAGCGTCGTCGGTTACGACGACATCCCCGAGGCCGCGCATTTCCTGCCCCCGCTGACCACCGTCCGCACCGACTTCGCGGAGATCGGCACCCGTTCGCTGCGGCTCCTCCTCGACCGGATCGACGGCCCGGAAGAGCGTCCCGGCGTCGGCACCCTCGTCCCCGTGGATCTCGTGGTGCGGGCCAGCAGCGGTCCCGCACCGGTGCGCTGAGGGGCGTTCGTCAGCCGTTTCCCTCGGCGGCGGCCCGCTGCCAGGCCCCTTCCCTCAGCAGCCGCAGTCCGTTCAGGCCGACCAGGACCGTGGAGCCCTCGTGGCCCGCGACGCCCAGCGGCAGCGGCAGGTCACCGGCCAGGTCCCAGACGACGAGTCCGGCGATGAACACCCCGGCGATGACGAGGTTCTGCACGACCAGCCCGCGCGCCCGGCGGGACAGGGCGATCGTGGCGGGGACCGCGGCGAGTTCGTCGCGCACGATGACGGCGTCCGCGGTCTCCAGGGCCAGGTCGGACCCGGCCCTGCCCATGGCGATCCCGGTGTGCGCGGCGGCCAGGGCGGGTGCGTCGTTGACGCCGTCCCCGACGACCAGCACCTTGCGACCCGCGCTCTCCATCTCCTGGACGGCGGCCAGTTTGTCCTGCGGCAGCAGCCCGGCGCGCACGTCGTCGATGCCGGCCTCGGCGGCGAGGTGGGCCGCGGCGCGGGGGTTGTCGCCGGTGAGGAGCACCGGGGCGGTGCCGGTGAGTGCGGCGAGGGAGGTGACCGTGGCGGCGGCGTCCGGGCGCAGCCGGTCGGCGATGCCGAGCAGTCCGGCGGGGGTGCCGTCGACGACGACCAGGACGGCGGTCCGGCCGGACTCCTCGAGTTCCGCGACGGCACCGGGGGTGTCGTCGGCCAGCCGCGCGGGTGCGCCCACCGCGACCGTGCGGCCGCCGACGACGGCGGTGACGCCGACGCCGGGCGCGGAGGTGAAGTCCTGCGCTCCCGGCAGGTCGAGGCCGCGCTCGCGGGCCGCTTCCACCACCGCCCGGGCCAGCGGATGCTCACTGGGCCGCTCGGCGGCGGCCGCCAGCGTCAGCAGCGCGTCCTCGTCCAGGCCGGATCCGGGCAGCGGCCGGACGTCCGTGACCCGCGGGCTCCCCTCGGTGAGCGTGCCGGTCTTGTCCAGGGCGACCGCGTCCACCTGGCCGAGCCGCTCCATGACCACGGCCGACTTCACGAGCACGCCGTGCCGTCCGGCGTTGGCGATGGCCGACAGCAGCGGCGGCATGGTGGCCAGCACGACCGCGCAAGGGGAGGCGACGATCATGAAGGTCATGGCGCGCAGCAGTGCGTCGGTGAGCTGCGCGCCGAAGGCGATCGGCACCAGGAAGACGGCGAGGGTCGCGGCCACCATGCCCAGTGAGTAGCGCTGTTCGACCTTCTCGATGAACAGCTGCGTGGGTGCCTTGGTCTCGGAGGCCTCCTGCACCATGCGCACGATCCGGGCGATCACCGAGTCGGAGGCGTCGCGCTCCACCCGGATCCGGAGTGCGCCGGTGCCGTTGAGGGTGCCCGCGAAGACCTCGTCGCCCCGCTCCTTGGGCACGGGCAGCGGCTCGCCGGTGATGGTCGCCTGGTCCACCTCGCTCGCCCCGTCCAGCACCCGGCCGTCGGCGCCGACGCGCTCCCCGGGGCGTACGAGGACGGTGTCGCCGACCGCCAGCTCCTCGACGGATACGGCCTGTTCACCGCCGTCGGGGCTGAGCAGGGTGGCCGTGGCGGGGGCCAGGTCGAGCAGGCCGCGGACGGAGTCCGCGGTGCGGGCCGTGGCCAGGGCCTCCAGCGCGCCCGAGGTGGCGAAGATGACGATGAGCAGGGCGCCGTCCATGACCTGCCCGATCGCGGCCGCGCCGAGGGCGGCCACGACCATCAGCAGGTCGACGTCGAGGGTGCGCTCCTTCAGCGCCTTGAGCCCCTCCCAGCCCGGTTCCCAGCCGCCCGTGACGTACGACAGGGCGTACAGCGGCCCCCAGGCCCAGGCCGGGGCGCCGGTCAGCTGCAAGGGCAGCGCGAGCAGGAAGAGCACGGTGGCCGCGGCGGCCCAGCGTGCCTCGGGGAGCGCGAGGACGCGGGTGCGCCGCCGGGCCACCGCTCCGGGGCGCTCGGGCTTCGTCCGTTCGACCGGCTGCGGCGTGAGGGTGGAGGTCATCAGGGGTCCTTCTGGCGGGGGCGCGTCGGCGCCCCTCACCATACAGGAACACATGAAGACTCATTCATGCCTTCATATGCGTGCCGTGTCACGGCACAGGCCCCGGCGTCAGCGCACGGGCACGGCCACGTACTGGTACTCCAGGAACTCGTCGATCCCCACCCGGCCGCCCTCGCGTCCGAGCCCGGACTGCTTGACCCCGCCGAACGGAGCCGCCGGGTTGGAGACGAGGCCGGTGTTCAGGCCGACCATGCCCACCTCCAGGCCTTCGCTGACGCGCAGCCCACGGTCCAGCCCCTGGGTGAACACGTAACCGACGAGACCCCAGGGCGTGTCGTTGGCGCGGCGCAGGACCTCGTCCTCGTCGTCGAAGGTGAGGATCGCCGCGACGGGACCGAAGATCTCCGTGCCCATCAGGCGGCTCTCGGGAGAGACGTCCGTGAGCACGGTCGGCGGGTAGAAGCAGCCCGGCCCCTCCGGCGTACGGCCGCCGACGAGTACCTGCGCGCCGCGCTCCACCGCGTCGGCGACGAGTTCCTCGACCTTGCCACGTCCGGTCCTGTCGATCAGCGGGCCGACATCGACTCCGTCGCGGGTCCCCGGGCCCACGACGAGTGCGCCCATCCGCTCGGCGAGCCGCCGCCCGAACTCCTCCGCCACCGCCCGGTGGACGAAGAAGCGGTTCGCGGCCGTGCAGGCCTCGCCCATGTTCCGCATCTTGGCGACCATCGCCGCGTCCACCGCCACGTCCAGGTCGGCGTCGTCGAAGACGATGAACGGTGCGTTGCCGCCCAGTTCCATCGACGTCCGCACGACGGCGTCGGCGCACTGGGCGAGCAGCAGCCGTCCGACGCCCGTCGAGCCGGTGAAGGAGAGCTTGCGGATCCGGCCGCCGCGCAACAGCGGCTCGCACACCTCGCCGGCGCGGGAGGTGGTGACGACGTTCAGCACACCGTCCGGCAGGCCCGCCTCCTTGAGGATCCCGGCCAGCGCGAGGCTGGAGAGCGGGGTCTGCGGGGCGGGCTTGAGGATCATGGTGCAGCCGGCGGCGATCGCGGGGCCGATCTTGCGGGTGCCCATGGCCAGCGGGAAGTTCCACGGCGTGACCAGCAGGCAGGGGCCGACCGGGCGGCGGGTGAGCAGCATGCGGTTGCGGCCGTCGGGCAGGGTGCCGCAGCCGCCGTCTATCCGGACGGCCTCCTCGGAGAACCAGCGGAAGAACTCGGCGGCGTACGCCACCTCTCCCCTGGCCTCGGCGAGCGGCTTGCCCATCTCGGACGTCATGAGGTGGGCGAGCTCGTCGGTGCGTTCCAGGATGAGCTCGTGGGCCCGGCGCAGGATCTCGCTGCGCGCCCGGGGTGCCGTACGCGCCCAGTCCTGCTGGGCCTGGACGGCGGCCTCCTCGGCGAGCCGGGCGTCCTTCGGGCCGGCGTCGGCGACGTGGCAGAGGATCTCGCCGGTGGCGGGGTCGTCGACGGGCATGGTGGCACCGTCCGCGGCGTCCGTCCAGGCACCGCCGATGAACAACTGAGTCAGTACCTCGGTCATGTCGTTTCTCCTGGTTGATCGGCGGCGGGGTCGAGGAGTTCGGCGAGGTGCCGGGCACGGATGCCGCGGTCACCGGCGAGGTGGTCGATCTGGGTGGCGCAGCTGAAGCCGTCGGCGACGACGGGTCGTCCGCCGAGTTCATCGAGGCGGGGCTTGAGGGCCAGGTCGGCGACGGCGATGGAGGTGTCGTAGTGCCGGGCCTCGAAGCCGAAGTTGCCGGCCAGGCCGCAGCACCCCTCCGCCTCGTCGACCGCGCGCACGCCCAGGCGGCGCAGCAGGTCGGCGGGGCGGTGCCCCTTGAAGGTGGCGTACTCGTGGCAGTGGGTCTGCAGCACGACGTTCTCGGGCAGGGGCGGCGGGGTCCAGTTCTGGTCGGCCAGGTCGGTGAGCGCCCCGGTGAAGGTCCGCACACGGTCCGCCACCCGCTGCGCGGCCTCCGTCCCGAGGAGTTCCGGCACGTCGCGCCTGAGGGCGGCGGCGCAGCTGGGTTCGGCCACGATGATCGGCCGTTCGTCGCCGTTGTCCAGGGCGGCGACGGTGCGGGCCATGATCCTGCGGGCCGTGGACAGCTGGCCGGTGCTGACCCAGGTCAGTCCGCAGCACAAGCCGTCCTGCGGTGTGCAGGGGATGCCGGCGTCGGCGAGCACGCGGCTCGCCGCTCCCGCGATCTGAGGACGGAAGGCGCGGGTGAAGCTGTCGACGAAGAGGATCGCCTTGGCGGGTCCTGAGGGCTTCGCCGCACGGAGGGTCCTGCGCAGGGCGCGCCGGGAGGTGAAGGCGGGGATCCTGCGCCTGGTCGTCACTCCGCCCAGGCGGGCCAGCAGCTTCCCGACCGGCCCGCGCAGCACGAGGTTGACCGGCCGGGCCACGAACCCGGCCAGCGCCGAGGTCAGGGGCAGCCAGCCCAGCGAGTAGTGGGAGCGGGGCCGCAGGCGGCCCTTGTAGTGCTGGTGGAGGAACTCCGCCTTGTAGGTGGCCATGTCGACGCCGACCGGGCAGTCGCTGGAGCAGGCCTTGCACGACAGGCACAGATCCAGCGCGTCGCGTACTTCGGTCGAGCGCCAGCCGTCGGTGACGGCCTCGCCGCGCACCATCTCCTGGAGCATGCGGGCCCGGCCGCGGGTGGAGTCGTTCTCCTCGCCCGTGGCCCGGTAGCTGGGGCACATCACCCCGCCCGCGTCCGAGCGGCAGCGGCCGACGCCGACACACCGGCGTACCGCGCCGGCGAAGCCGTCCTCGTCGTGCGGGAAGCCGAACGTCGTGTCCAGCAACGGCAGTTCACGCAGCGCGAAGTCGCTGTCGAGGGGGGCCGGGTCGATGATGACACCGGGGTTGAGCAGCCCGTCGGGGTCGAAGACCCTCTTGAACGCGGCGAACGCGGCGATCATGCGGTGGCTGTACATCACCTGGAGCAGCTCGCTGCGGGCCCGTCCGTCACCGTGTTCACCGGACAGGGTGCCGCCGTGCTCGACGACCAGGGCGGCGGCCTCGGTGACGAAGCGGCGCATGACCGTCCGGCCGGTATCGGTGGCCGTGTCGAAATCGATGCGCACATGCACACAGCCGGCGCCGAAGTGCCCGTACAGCACACCGGTCAGCTGGTGCGAGACGAGCAGCTTGCGGAAGTCACGCAGGTAGCCGGCCAGGTCCTCCGGGGCGACGGCCGCGTCCTCCCACCCGGGCCAGGACTCCCCGCCGTCCACCAGCCGCGCCGCGAGCCCGGCCCCGTCCTCACGCACCCGCCACAGCGAGCGGCGCTCCGCCGGGCTCCCCACGACCCGGCCCCCGGTAAGCCGGCCCTGCGCCTTGAGGGCATCCAGCAGCTCGGCGGCCCGCGCGTCGACCACGCTCTGGTCGTCGCCTTCGAGCTCGACGTACAGCCAGGCCCGGCCCTCGGGCAGGCCCGTCACGGAGTCCGCGCCCCGGCGGGCGCGCATGGTGGCGACGATCGCCTCGTCCATGCCCTCCACGGCGCTCGGCGCGAAGCGCAGGATCTCCGGCACGTCTTCGGCAGCCTCGACCACGTCGTCGTAGCCGAGGGTGAGGAGCGTGGATGCCTGTGCGGTCGCCACCAGGCGGACCGTCGCGGCGGTGACGACCGCACAGGTGCCTTCGGTGCCCACCAGGGCGCGGGCCAGGCCGAAGCCGTTCTCCGGCAGCAGATGATGCAGCTGGTAGCCCGAGACCTGACGCGGGATACGCCCCAGCTCGGTGCGGATCGGCGCCAGATTGTCCTCCACCAGGCGCTTGAGATCCGCCTCGAGACGGGCGACGAGCCCGTCGTCCGCCGGGTCGACCGGGTGCAGCCCCGAGTGATCGGCCACGGCCCGCACGCCGTCGGCCGTCACGATCTCCAGCGCCACGACATGGCCGCTGGTACGCCCGTCGCGCACCGACCGGTTGCCGCACGCGTCGTTGCCGATCATCCCGCCCAGCGTGCAGCGGCTGTGCGAGGACGGGTCCGGCCCGAAGTCCAGCCCGTGCAACGCGGTCGCGCCGCGCAGGGCGTCCAGGACCACACCGGCCTCGACCCGGGCGGTACGCGCCTGGGTGTCGATGTCCAGGATCCGGTTCATGTACCGGGAGAAATCCAGGACCGCACCCGGCCCGACGGCGTTGCCCGCCATGCTCGTGCCGCCGCCCCGGGCCGTGACCGGCACACCCGTCTCGCGGCAGGCCCGCAGCACCGCCACCACATCGTCGGCGGTGCGCGGGAAGACCACCGCCCGCGGCGGCACACGGTAGTTGGACGCGTCGTAGGCGTAGGCGCCGGTGGCTCCGGGGCCGGACTCCACCCGCAGACCGGGCGCGAGCTCGGCGAGACGCGCCGTGAGACCCGCCGGGTCGCGGGTGGCGGTGGTCATCGGTCTCCGGCTCCCGACGTGCCGGACTCGACCGCGTTCGCCCAGGCCTGGAGACCCTCGTCGACACCGGCCTCGTCGATCACGAGCGCCGGGATCATGCGGACGACCTGGTTCGAGGCGCCGCACAGCAGCAGGAGCAGGCCCTCGTCGATCGCGGCGCGCTGCACCCGGGCGGCGGTCTCGGGGTCGGGGCTGCCGTCCTCGGTGACGAACTCGGTGGCGAGCATGAGGCCGAGGCCGCGGACGTCGCCGATGCCCGGGGTCCGGTCGGCCACGGCCTCCAGGCCCTGGCGGAGCCGCTTGCCCATGGCCTCGGCGTTCTCGACGAGCTTCTCGTCGCGCACGACGTCGAGCGTCGCGCAGGCGGCGGCGCAGGCGACGGCGTTGGCGCCGTAGGTGCCGCCCTGCGAGCCGGGCCAGGCCTTGGTCATCAGTTCCTGGGAGGCGGCGATGCCGGAGAGGGGGAAGCCGCTGGCCAGGCCCTTGGCGGTGACGAGGATGTCGGGGGTGACGCCGAAGTGGTCGTGGCCCCAGAAGCGTCCGGTGCGGCCGACACCGGTCTGCACCTCGTCGAGGATCAGCAGGAAGCCGTGCCGGTCCGCCCGTTCCCGCAGGCCTTCCAGGAAGGCGCGGTTCGCGGGGACGTAGCCGCCCTCGCCGAGGACCGGCTCGACGATGATCGCTGCGGTGTCGGCGGGCGACGAGATCGTCTGGAGGGTGTAGTCGAGCTCCTTCAGGGCGAAGCGGGTGGCGGTCTCCTCGTCCCAGCCGTACCGGAAGGCCGTCGGGAACGGGGTGACGACCACGCCGCTCATCAGCGGCGAGAACCCGGACCGGAAGCGGGTGCCGGAGGTGGTCATGGAGGCGGCGGCGACCGTACGGCCGTGGAAGCCGCCGTGGCAGACGATGACGTTCGGCCGACCGGTGGCCTGGCGGGCCAGCCGCAGGGCCGACTCGACGGCCTCGCTCCCGGAGTTCGAGAAGAACAGGCTGTCCAGGCCGGCCGGCAGTACCTCGCCGAGTTTGTCGACCAGGCGGCGCAGCGGCTGGTGCATCACGGTCGTGTACTGGCCGTGGATCAGCGTGCCCACCTGCTCCTGCGCCGCCGCCACGACCTTGGGGTGACAGTGCCCGGTGCTGGTGACGCCGATGCCGGCGGTGAAATCGAGGTAGCGGCGGCCGTCCTCACCGTAGAGGTGGACGCCCTCGCCCCGGGCCGCCACGACGGGCGTGGCCTGGCGAAGGTGCGGCGACAGTGCGGTCATGGTGTCTCCCGGCCGTACGACGAGGTCTGGTTGTGTGGCTCAGCTCCGGTGTCCGAGCATCCAAGCCGCCGCGGAACGCGACAACGCGTGATCTGTCCAGCCGGAACGCGTTGTTCGGACGTTGTGTCAACCGCCGGACCTCCCGGGCCCCGGCTGTCCCTCCCGTGGACAGCTCTTGCGCAGGTCAGCCACGCTTGTCAGAGTGACCGGGCATGCAGGGAGGCACCGTGAACGATCACCCCCCGCCGGCCGGTCGTGCCCCGACCCTCTCCGACGTTCTGGCCCTGCCCGTCCTGGCCGCCGGACAGCCCCAGGTCGTCACGGGCCTGACCGAGCTGGACCGGCCGGTGCGCTGGGTGCACATCACCGAGCTGACGGACCCGGCCTCCTTCCTCAAGGGCGGCGAGCTGGTCCTGACCACGGGCATGCCCCTGCCCGAGGACGCCGCGGGTGTACGCCGGTACGTCGACGAACTCACCGAGGTGGGGGCTGCCGCCCTGGTCATCGAACTCGTACGCCGCTACCACCGGCCGCCCGAGACCCTCGTGCAGGCCTGCCGGGCCCGGGGGCTCCCCCTGGTCACCCTCGCCCGGGACGTCAACTTCCTGGAGGTCACGCAGGTCGTGCACGCGCTGATCCTCGGCAACCAGGCCGACGCGATGCAGCGGACCCAGCGGATCCACGAGGCATTCACGGCTCTGACCTTGCGCGGGGCGGGACCGGAGGACGTGGTGCGCGCGGCGGCGGAGATGAGCGGCCGGACCGTCGTGCTGGAGAACCTGGTGCACCAGGCGCTGATCTGCGAGCCCTCGGGGAGCACGGTGGAGCAGGCACTCGGGGGCTGGGAGCAGCGCTCCCGGGCGGCCGGGCCGGGCGACCACACGTGCGTGGGCGGCCCGGAGGGCTGGCTCACCGCGCCAGTCTCCTACCAGGGTGAACGCTGGGGGCGTCTGGCCATGCTGCCCGCCGACGGGCCGGCTTTCGGGCCGGAGCACCTCACCGTCCTGGAGCGGACGGCGATGGCCCTGACCGTGGCCCGGCTCATCCACTCCACGCCGTGGGAGCACACGGCCCACCGCAACGCCCTGCGCGAACTCGCCGAGCAGCGCCACCACTCCGCCGAGGACGTCCGGGCCCGCTGCGCCGCGCTGGGTCTGCCCACGGGGGACGGCGTCTTCCTGGCCGTCCTGGTGGACCTGGGCCCCGGAGGGGCGGGCGCCGAGCCGGAGACCCGACTGCACCGGGAGCTGCGGTCGGCCGGGATCCCGGCCCTGGTCGGCGAACTGTCCCCCCGCCGCCTCGGCGTCCTGCTGGCCCTGCGGCCCGCCCAGCCCTGGCGGCCCGTGGCCGAACGCCTCAGCCGCACCGCACTGGCGCTGGCGCCGGAGGCGATCGTCGGCGTCGGCTCGGAGGTGGCGGATCTCGCCGAGAGCGCACGCTCGTTCCGGGAGGCGGCCCGGGTCATAGAGGCCACCCCGCCCGGCCAGCCCCTCCCCGCGGACCGTTCCTTCCACGAGCTGCCGGACATCGGCCTGCGCCGGCTGCTGTACGCGCTGCGCGAGGACACCCGGATCCAGGACTACACGGAACGCCGGCTGGGCCGGCTCATCGACCACGACACCCGGCACGGCACCGACCTGCTGGCGACCCTGGGCCACTACCTCGACGCCGCCGGCAACAAGACGACGGCGGCCCGCCGCGGCGGCCTGTCCAGGGAAACCCTGTACCAGCGTCTGCGCACCGTCGAACGCCTCCTCGACACCGACCTCGAATCCGGCGACCGCCGCACCGAACTCCACGTGGCGCTCACGGCGTTGCGGGTGATGCGCGCCGACCGGGGAGCGCATCCCCTGTAACGCTTCGCGCGTGCCGTTCCAAGAACAAGTGACAGGCACCTGTCGACGAGAAGGGGACATCGGTGGACGACGCGGAACGGTTACGGAGTGGGCCCGCTGCGGCGGTCGGCGACCCGCGGCTCTTCGAGGAGTTCTACCGGCGTCACGTCGACGCGGTGCTGCGCTTCGTGGCCCGCCGGGTGGACGACCCGCACACGGCGGCCGACCTGACGGCCGAGATCTTCCTCGCCGTCCTCGACTCGGCCCCCACCTACCGGCCGCACCTCGGCAGCGAGACGGCCTGGCTGTACGGCATCGCCCGCAACGTCGTGTCGTCGGAGCGCCGCCGGGTCGCCCGGGAGACCGAACGCGACCGGCGCATCTCCGGGCGGCGGTTGCTGGAGTCCGACGACATCGCCCGCATCGAGGACAAACTCGACGCCGAGAGCCCCGGGCGGCGTGTCCTGGCCGCGCTGTCGCGGCTGCCCGAGGGCGAGCGGGCCGTCATGGAACTGGTCGCGGTCGACCAGCTCACGGTCACCGAGGCCGCGGCCGCACTGGGCATCCGCCAGGTCACGGCCCGGGTCCGGCTGCACCGGGCGCGCAAGGCGCTGCGCGAGGAGACGGAGTGCCGGACCGCTCAGGCGGCGGAGACACCGCTGGTGTACGTGGCGAGGGGGGAAGCATGAGCACGAGGACGAGGTTCGAGGACCGGCTGCTCGGTGAACTGAAGAAGGAGATCGAGCTGCGCGAGGCCGGGTCCGGAGCGGACACGGGCACGGGCACTGGCGCTGGCGCTGGCACGGCGACGGCTTCCGTGCGCCGCCGGTTCGGCCCGCGCCGGATCGCCGTGGTCGCTGCCTGCGCCGCGGCGTGGGCCGCCACGGTGGTGGTGCCCGGCTCGCCCGCCGACTCCGGTGCGTGGGCGGCGGAGCGCCACGACGACGGCAGTGTCGAACTCACCGTCAGCAAGCAGGGCTTCGGCATCGACGACCAGCTGGAACTCGCGGAACGCGTGCGCCCGTGGGGCATCCGGGTGGATGTGGTCGCCCCCGGGGAGGCGTGCAGCTCGTGGGACATCCCCCGGGTCATGGTCCTCACCGCCGAGGGCGACCCCGTCCGCGCCTGGCCCGTCACCCTGCGGCGCGGCAGCAAGCTGGTGATCGAGAACTCCTGGGGCGAGCCGGTGACCCGGGACGAGATCGAGCACTACCGCGTAAAGCCCTGTGACCGGTGAGCGCGCGGCTGGGCTGGCTCGACGCGCTGCGCGGCCTCGCCGCACTCGTCGTGGTGTTCGACCACTCGTCACACACCTTCATGCCGGACCTCCGGGGGGAGTTGATGCCGCAGTTCAACACCAGCCGCTACGGCATCATGGTGTTCTTCCTGGTCAGCGGCTACATCATCCCGGCGTCGCTGGAACGCCGGGGTTGCGTGCGGGCGTTCTGGATCGGACGGGTCTTCCGGGTGTACCCGCTGTGGGCGGTCGTCGTCGCCGCGCTGCTCACGGTCGACCTCCTGGGGCTCGCGGGGCTGCGGGACTTCGGCCGGCAGGATGCGGTCACCGTGGCCCTCGCCCACGCCGGCATGCTCCAGGAACTGCTGGGGACACCCAATGTCCTCCTCGTCCTCTGGACGCTCTCGTACGAGATGTGCTTCTACCTGCTGGTCGTCGCCCTCTTCACGGTCCGGCTGCACCACCGGTCCGCGGCGGTGGCGGGGGTCCTGGCCGTGCTCGCCGTGGTGAGCGCGGCGGTGGGGGCGGTGCTGCCGGTGTCCGCGCTGTCCGGCCTGGTCGGCACCGGCCCGCTCATCGCGTTCTCGTCGATCGCCATGGGTGTTGCCCTGTGCGGTGCGAGCTCCGCCTCACCGGCGCTGCGGGTGTTCGGGGGTGTGCTGGGCGGAGTGCTGGCGCTCGTGCTGGTCCCGTTCAACGGCACGGTCCCGGTGTGGGAGGGCCTGGTGATCCTCGCCGTCATGTTCCTCGGTACAGCGGTCCACCGGGCCGAGCGCGGGCAGAGCACCTGGCCCCGCGCGGCGGGCACGGCAGCCCTGGTGATCGCCTGCGCCGTGGGAAGCGCCTACCGGTACGGCGACGGCCACCACTTCACACGGCGCGGCTGGATCGTGGCGTTCCTGCTGGCGGTACTGACCTTCGCCGCCGGGCTGGCCTGGCGGCGGCGGAGCGTTCCGGTGCCGCTGACCGGCCTGGGAGCGATCAGCTACTCGGTCTACCTGGTGCATCCGGTGCTGCTGGCGGTGATCGACGGCACCGTGGGACGCCGGCGCGACGACCACGCCGTCCTCGAAGTGGCCTTCTTCGCCGTTCTGTTGCCGCTGTGCGTCCTGACCCACCGCTGGGTCGAGGCCCCGGGCCAGGCCTGGGGGCGCAGGCTGGCCCGCCGGTGGGGGGATCAGGTGTCGAAGTCCACCGTCAACGCCTCGGACACCGGGAACGTCTGGCACGTGAGGACGTAGCCGGTGTCGACCTCGGACGGTTCGAGGGCGAAGTTCCGGCGCATGTCGGCCTTGCCGTCGGTGACCTGGGCGCGGCAGGTGCCGCAGACTCCGCCCTTGCAGGCGAAGGGAAGGTCGGGGCGGGTCTGCTGGGCGCCTTCGAGGAGGCTGCGGTCGCGGGGCAGGGGCGCCGTGGTGGAGCGGCCGTCGAGGGTGACGGTGACCTGGCTGACCGGGCCGGAGGGGCCGGTCTCGGCGTGCTGGACCTCGCGGACGGGCTCGTCGTCGGCGTAGAAGAGCTCCTGGTGGACGCGGTCGTCGGGGACGCCGAGGCCGGTCAGGACCTGGTGGGCGGCGCGGACCATGCCGTGCGGGCCGCACAGCCACCAGTGGTCGGCGGACTCCACGTCGACCAGGGCGTCTACGAGCGCGGAGAGCCGCTCGGCGTCGAGGCGGCCGGAGAGCACCTCGGCCTCGCGGGGCTCGCGGGACAGGACGTGGGCGAGCTGGAACCGCGTCGGGTAGAGGTCCTTCAGGTCGGCGAGCTCGTCGGCGAACATCACCGTGCCGGTGCGGCGGTTGCCGTAGAGGAGGGTGACGCGCGAACGGGGGTCGGCGGCCAGGACGGACTCGGCGATGGAGACCATGGGCGTGATGCCGGAGCCCGCGGCGATCAGGACGTGGTGGCCGTGGGTGGTGAGGTCGGGTGTGAAGGCACCGGTGGGTGCCATCACCTCGACGGTGTCGCCGGGACGCACGTCGTGCACCAGCCAGGAGGAGAACAGGCCGCCCGGCACCACCCGGACGCCGATGCGCGGCGCGGTGCCGACGGGGGCGCAGATGGAGTACGAGCGGCGCTCGTCCCGACCGTCGATGTCGCGCCGCAGGGTGAGTGACTGGCCGGGCGCGAAGGTGAACTCCTCGGCCAGCTCGGCCGGGATGTCGAAGCCCACGGCTGCCGCGTCCTCACACAGCGGCTGCACGGCGGCGACCCGCAGGGGGTGGAAGACCGGACGTCGGCGGGGGCGTGTCACCGGGGCGGGGGCCGGCTCCATCAGGTCCTCCATCAGATCTCCTTGACGTACTCGAACGGCTCGCGGCAGGCGAGGCAGCGCCACAGGGACTTGCAGGACGTGGCGCCGAAGCGGGAGGTCTCCTCGGTGTCGGGGTGACCGCAGCGGGGACAGGGCACGGAGCGGCGGGCCGGTGACAGCACGAGCGGGACCGGTCCGGTGGCGCGCGCGGGCGCGGTGCCGGGCGGGGCGATGCCGTGCTCGGCGAGCTTGCGCCGGCCGGCCGCCGTGATCCAGTCGCTGCTCCAGGGCGGGTCGAGGACCGTGCGGATCTCCACGCGCGCGTACCCGCCGTCCCGCAGCCGGGCCGCCACGCCGGCACGCATCTCCGCCATCGCCGGACATCCCGAGTAGGTCGGGGTCAGGCTCGCGATCACCGTGCCGTCCGGTGCCAGTGACACCTCGCGCAGCACTCCGAGGTCGGCCAGGGTGAGCATGGGCAGTTCGGGGTCGGGCACCTGCTCGGCGATGTGCCGGGCCCGCCGCGCGTCCAGGAGTGCCGTCACCATGTCGCCCCCGGGTGGGCGCGGGCCACGCCCTGCAACTCGGCCAGCAGCGGTGCGAGGTGCTCGGTGTGCTCCCCGGTGCGACCGGAGCCGGGCAGCGGGCGGTAGACGGGCATGGGCAGCCCGGCCGCCTCCGTGACCTGGCGGAGGACCGCGACGACCTCGTCGCGCACGTCGTACGCCGTGAACAGCTCGCCCAGGTAGGGCGCCACCTGCTCCTGCGCCCTGCGCATCCGGCGGTGCGACTCCTCGGTGCCGTCGCCCAGGCGCACCGCCCACTCGGCGGCGTACTGGCGGTGGTACGCCAGCTCCTTCACGCCCTTGGCGGCGATCGCCGCGAGCACCGGGTCGCCGTGTGCGGTGAGCCGCTCGAAGTGCGCGAGGCGCCAGGTGGCGAACACCAGCAGCCGCACGACGGAGAACGCGAAGTCCCCGTTGGGGAGTTCGGCCAGGCGTACGTTGCGGAAGTCGCCGGCGTCGCGGAAGTAGGCGTAGGCGTCCTCGGCACGGCCGGTGCCGTCGGCCTGGCCCGCGCGGGAGTACAGCAGGCGGGCCTGGCCGAGCAGGTCGAGCCCGATGTTGGCCAGCGCCACCTCCTCCTCCAGCTCGGGGGCGCGGGTGGTCCACTCGGCGAGCCTCTGGGCGCAGACAAGGGCGTCGTCGCCCAGGGTGACGCAGAGATCCGCCAGCCCGGCGGCCTCGACACCCTCGGGCACGGTGGTGTCCACGCCGTGCAGGGGGTCCTCGAAACCCGTTCCGTAGGCCCAGCGGGTGTCGTCCTCGTGGCCCTCGGCGAGGGTCATGTAGACGTGGTCGTCGCTCATGCCCTGTCCTTCAGATGTGGGGGACGTCGTCGGGGATGTCGTAGAAGGTCGGGTGCCGGTAGACCTTGTCGGCGCTGGGCTCGAAGAAGGGGTCCTTCTCGTCGCGGGTGGAGGCGGCGATGTGCTCGGAGCGCACGACCCAGATGGAGACGCCCTCGTTGCGCCGGGTGTAGAGGTCGCGGGCGTGGGTGAGCGCCATGCGGTCGTCGGCGGCGTGCAGCGAGCCCACGTGGACGTGGTTCAGTCCGCGCTTGCCCCGCACGAACACCTCGTACAGCGGCCAGTCCTGCTTGTCGGCGGTCATGCCACCGCTCCCTTCCGCTCGCGGGCGGCCTGCTTGGCGGCGTGGGCGGTGGCCGCCTCGCGCACCCAGGAGCCCTCCTCGTGGGCCGTGCGGCGGCGTTCCATCCGCTGGTCGTTGCACGGACCGTCGCCCTTGATGACCCGCATCAGCTCGTCCCAGTCGGGCGTGCCGAAGTCGTGGTGGCCCCGCTCCTCGTTCCAGCGCAGCTCCGGGTCCGGGAGCGTCACGCCGAGCTTCTCGGCCTGCGGGACGGTCATGTCGACGAACCGCCGGCGCAGTTCGTCGTTGCTGTGCCGCTTGATCTTCCAGGCCATGGACTGCGCGGAGTTGGGTGAGGCGTCGTCGGGCGGGCCGAACATCATCAGCGACGGCCACCACCAGCGGTTCACGGCGTCCTGCACCATCTCGCGCTGCTCCTCGGTGCCGCGCATCATCGTCATCAGCAGCTCGTAGCCCTGCCGCTGGTGGAACGACTCCTCCTTGCAGATCCGCACCATGGCGCGCGCGTACGGCCCGTACGAGGAGCGGCACAGCGGCACCTGGTTGCAGATGGCGGCGCCGTCCACGAACCAGCCGATCACTCCGACGTCCGCGAAGCTCAGCGTCGGGTAGTTGAAGATCGACGAGTACTTCTGACGGCCCTCGATCAGCCGCCCGGTCAGATCGGCGCGGTCGGCGCCCAGCGTCTCCGCCGCCGAGTACAGGTAGAGCCCGTGTCCGGCCTCGTCCTGGACCTTGGCGAACAGAATGGCCTTGCGGCGCAGCGACGGGGCGCGGGTGATCCACTCGCCCTCCGGCTGCATGCCGATGATCTCCGAGTGCGCGTGCTGCGCGATCTGCCGGATCAGTGTCTTCCGGTAGCCCTCCGGCATCCAGTCGCGCGGCTCGATCCGCTGGTCCCGCGCGATCGTCGCGTCGAAGTGCTGCTGGAGAACCGGCTCGGCGCCGTCCGTCCCGGCAGGGCTGGAGCGTGTCGTATCCATCCGTCCCCCTTCCCAACCGACCATTCGTTCGGTCCATGGTAGGACAAGCCGGCGCGCCTTGGTAAGACCCTGAGCCTTGACAGTCACCGGGGCGGCTGGATTACTTGGCAGCGCCTAACCGAATGGTCGGTCGGGCATACCTTCGTGGCCCCGGCCAGGAGCGCGTGCGCCACGGCCGACGCGGCGTCCGTGACGTGAGCGTACGGCTGGTGACGAGGTGATCGCGGAGTTCCGGGGCCGCAGCCGCGGCATCGGGAGCACGAGGCCGGAGGAGTCGGCATGACCAGGGAAGCGCAGACCACGACGGACCCCGCGGTCACGGCCGGCCGGCGGCGCGGCGAGCCCCTCCCCCACGACCTGCTCGACGACGGGGAGCGCCTGACGCGCGAGCAACTGCGCGAGGTCCAGCTGGACCGTCTGCGCCGGAGCCTGCGGCACGCCTACGACAACGTGGAGGCGTACCGGAGGAAGTTCGACGCGGCCGGGGTCCGCCCCGACGACTGCCGCTCGCTGGAGGACCTGGCCCGCTTCCCCTTCACCACGAAGGCCGACCTGAGGGACACCTACCCGTTCGGGATGTTCGCCGTCCCCATGGACCGGGTGCGGCGCCTGCACGCCTCCAGTGGGACCACCGGCCGTCCCACGGTGGTCGGCTACACGGAGAACGACCTGTCGATGTGGGCGGACCTCGTCGCCCGCTCGATCCGCGCCGCCGGCGGGCGCCCGGGTCACAAGGTGCACATCTCCTACGGGTACGGGCTCTTCACCGGCGGACTCGGCGCGCACTACGGCGCGGAGCGCGCCGGCTGTCTGGTGATCCCGGCCTCCGGGGGCATGACCGCGCGCCAGGTGCAGCTCATCGAGGACTTCCGGCCCGAGATCATCATGGTCACCCCGTCCTACATGCTCACCCTGCTCGACGAGTTCGAGCGTCAGGGCATCGACCCGCGCGGCAGCAGCCTGCGCGTGGGCGTCTTCGGTGCCGAGCCGTGGACGGAGGAGATGCGCCGCGAGATCGAGGAGCGGACGGACATCCACGCCGTCGACATATACGGCCTGTCCGAGGTGATCGGTCCCGGTGTGGCCCAGGAGTGCGTGGAGACCAAGGACGGGCTGCACGTGTGGGAGGACCACTTCTACCCCGAGGTCGTCGACCCGGTCACGGGTGAGGTGCTGCCCGAGGGCGAGGAGGGCGAGCTGGTCTTCACGTCCCTGACCAAGGAGGCCCTGCCGGTCGTCCGCTACCGCACCCGCGATCTGACCCGGCTGCTCCCGGGCACGGCCCGGCCCGGCTTCCGCCGCATCCGGAAGATCACCGGCCGCTGCGACGACATGATCACCCTGCGCGGGGTGAACGTCTTCCCCAGCCAGATCGAGGAGATCGTGCTGCGCACGCCCGGCGTCGCCCCGCACTTCCAGATCCAGCTGACCCGGCGCGGCCGCTGGACCACATGACGGTCCGGGTCGAGACCCGTCCCGGCACCGGCCCCGAGCAGCGCGAAGCCGCGGCCGGGGCGATCGCGCAGGCCGTCAAGGACGGCATCGGCATCACCGCCGACGTGACGGTCGTCGAGCCGGAGACCCTGGAACGCTCCGTGGGCAAGATCCGCCGGGTGAAGGACCTGCGCGAGGCGTGAGCCGCCGCGGCCGCGGCGGCCCTCAGGAGCAGCACCCGGCCTCGGACGCCCCGGTGACGGCGATGGGGCCGGGGTGGTCCGCCCCGGGAGCCGCCGCCCGGCCGGCGACCGGTTTGCGGATCAGGAGCAGCGCCGCGTCGTCGTGCAGCCGGCCTCCCACATGGGCCAGGAGTTCGTCGTGCAGGGCGTCGAGGGTACGCGCCGGCTCGTGGGACACGTGGCGCTCCAGCCCTTTGGCGAGCGGGTAGAAGGCCCGTCCGCCGTCGCGGGCCTCGGTGACCCCGTCGGTGTAGAGCAGCAGTTGGTCGCCGTCGGCGAAGGGCAGGGTCCGGAGCCCGGGCGGGTGGCCCGTGAGCGCGCGCAGACCGAGCGGCGGGGCCGGGTGCGGGGGCTCCACGGCGCTGATGCTCCCTGAGGCGCGGACCAGCAGCGGGGGCGCGTGCCCGCAGTTCACCACCTCCAGGTGCCCGGCCCGCGGGTACCCGGCGACCACGGCGGTGACGAAGTCGTCGTGGCCGAGATTGCGGGCGAGGCTCCGCTCGATGCGCTCGACCACGGCCAGGAGATCGGGCTCGTCGTGGGCGGCTTCCCGGAACACACCGAGCACCAGCGCCGCGGTTCCCACGGCCGGGAGCCCCTTGCCGCGTACGTCGCCGACGATCAGCCGGACCCCGTGCGGGGTGGGTATCAGTGCGTACAGGTCCCCGCCGATCCGGGCCTCGGCCGCCGCCGCGCTGTAGCGGACGGCCGCCTGGAACGGCCCGACCGTCGCCGGCACGGGTTTGAGCAGTGCGTGCTGGGCGGTCTCCGCGACCGAGCGGACGGCGGCGAGCACGCGTTCGCGCCGCCCGCGCAGGACGCTGGCCAGGCCGCTCGCGAGGGTGACCGTCACCAGGGCGGCCAGTACGGCGGTCAGCTCCCGGCCCGGCACACCGTCCCGGGTCCCGAGCAGGGCGCCGAGCAGTGCGGTGAGGAGGCCGACCCAGAAGACGCCGCGCGGCCCGTTGGTCGTCGCCGCCAGAGCGGGACCGGCCACGAGCAGGGGCAGCCAGATCATTCCTGCACCGTCGGCGAGTCCGGAGAGCACGACGACGCAGACGACCAGCGCGGGCAGGAGGGGAGTGCCGGCGGCCAGCTGCGCGAGCACGCGTCTGCGGGCCGACGTCCTGGCCCCGGCCACTCGGACGCCGGACGGCCGTGCGGGCCGGTGACCGTCACCAAGGTCTCGCGCATGGCTCATGTCGCTATCGATGTCCTCACCTGTGAGCGGGGCGCGAGGCTCGGGACGCACCCACGAAATGTCCGTTTCATCCAGAGAACGGGATGAGCCGGGGCGCGGGCAAGAAGAGGGTTTTCAGATAGTGAGCGACAGGCCCCGCGTCACGCGGCTCGCGGCCGGGAGCAGCCGTTCGCGGATCTCCGGCAGCCGGGAGAGCCGGTTCGACGGCAGCGAGACACCGAGGGAGCCTATGGTGTCCCCGCTGTAGACCGGGACGGCGACGCAGACCGTGCCGAGGGAGTACTCCTCCACGTCCGTGACGGCCGGGGCCAGGGGCGGGGTCTCCAGTCGCCGGAGCAGTTCCGGGAGGCTGGTGATGGTCCGCGGGGTGAGGTCGGCGAGGTGGTGGCGGGAGAGGTAGTCCCGGCGGGCCTCCTCGTCCAGCTCACTCAGGACGGACTTGCCCAGCGCGGTGGCGTGCCCCGCGTCCTCGAATCCCACCCAGAGATCGACGCGCGGGGTGCCGGGGCCGTCGACGATCTCCGCGACCCGGATCTCGCCCTCCTCGTAGAAGGTGAGGTAGGCGGCGGTCGCGAGTTCGTCCCGCAGGGCGGCGAGGGCGGGCCGGACGCGGCTGAGCAGCGCCTGCGCGCGCCCTGTGGACCGCAGGGTCTGGAGTTTGTCGCCGAGGATGAAGCCGCCGTCGTCCAGCTTGCGCACGTACCCGTCGTGCACCAGGGTCCGCAGCAGGTGATAGGCCGTGGCCAGGGGCAGACCGGTCTCGCGCGCCAGCTGCTTGGCCGGCGCGCCGTTCTCGTGCGCGCTCACAGCCTCCAGCAGCCGCATGGCCCGCTGGACGGAGTTGATGAGCGTTGGGCCGTCTTGCCCACCCATACGAACAGCGTGCGCCAGGCGTACGGCCCGGGCAAGGGGAGAAG
>NZ_POUC01000111.1 GCF_002891435.1 Streptomyces cahuitamycinicus | reverse complement strand
AGATTTGTATAAGAGACAGCCCCGGGCAGCCCGGCCACCGCGTCGAACAGCACTCCCCGCAGCCGGTCGACATTCGCCGCGAACACCCGCAGCACCTCGTCGTGCGAGACGCCCTCGCCCGTCTCGGCACCCGCGTCGAGGTCGGTGACGAGGGTCAGCGACGTGTAGCAGAGCTCCAGCTCACGGGCGAGCGCCGCCTCGGGGTGGCCGGTCATGCCCACCACCGACCAGCCCTGCGCCTGGTGCCACAACGATTCCGCACGCGTCGAGAAGCGCGGACCCTCGACCACGACCAGTGTGCCGCCGTCCACCGGCTCCCAGTCCCGGCCGCGCGCCGCCTTCAGTGCCACGGCCCGTCCTGCGGGGCAGTAGGGGTCGGCCAGCGACGCATGGACCACGTTCGGCACGGAGCCGTCGGGCAGGGGCACCCCGTCGAAGTAGGTGCCCGCGCGGGACTTCGTGCGGTCGACCAGCTGGTCCGGCACCAGCAGCGTGCCCGGCCCGTACTCGGGGCGCAGGCCGCCCACGGCGCACGGGGCGAGGACCTGGCGCACGCCGACCGAGCGCAGTGCCCACAGGTTGGCCCGGTAGTTGATCCGGTGCGGCGGCAGGTGGTGGCCCCGTCCGTGCCGCGGCAGGAAGGCGACCCGCCGGCCGGCGACGTCGCCGAGGAAGAGGGAGTCGCTGGGCGGCCCGTACGGGGTGTCGACCTGGATCTCGGTCACGTCGTCCAGGAAGGAGTAGAACCCCGAGCCGCCGATGACGCCGATCCCGGCGTCTTCCTGGTCCGTCACGTTCGCCTTGTTCGCCATGCCCGCACCCTAACCGCACGCGGAAACGCCGAGGACCCTGTCGCCCGAGGGCGACAGGGTCCCGTAAGAATCAGGCCTTACGCGGCGGTGGTGCTGCTGCTGGAGGAGCTGCCGGTGGTCGAGGACGAACTCGAAGCGGAACCCGAAGCGGAACTCGACGAGCCCGAGTCGGAGGACGACGAGCCCGAGGACGCGGAGCTCGACGACTTCGCCGCCGGGGCGCTGCTCGACGAGGAGCCGCGGCTGTCGTTCCGGTAGAAGCCGGAGCCCTTGAAGACAATGCCGACCGCCGAGAACACCTTCTTCAGGCGGCCCGTGCAGTTGGGGCACTCGGTAAGAGCGTCGTCGGTGAACTTCTGCACCGCCTCGAGGCCCTCGCCGCACTCGGTGCACTGGTACTGATAGGTGGGCACTGTCTTCCTCCTGGCACTCTCACTCGATGAGTGCTAACGACGATCCATAGTGACGTATTCCGGCCGTTCAGTCCACTGCCACCGGCACGCGGTGACCCACGCCACGTGCGACGGTCCGGCCGTTGGCCCGCGCCGCCAGGTGGGACCGCAGTGCCAGGAGGGTCACCAGGGCCAGCATCGTGCCGCCCATCGGCACCAGGAAACCGGCGCCCGACCAGAAGCGGTCCTCCAGCTGTCCGGCGACCGTGACGGCGGCGGCCTGGCCCAGCGCGACCGCCCCGGTCAGCCACGTGAAGGCCTCGGTGCGGGCACCGGCCGGGACCAGACTGTCGACCAGGGTGTAGCCGGTGATCAGGGCGGGCGCGATGCACATGCCGACCAGCAGACCGAGGCCGGCGAGGACCGGCACCGAGTGGGCGGCCCACAGGCCCGACGCGGCCAGGGCGAGCGCCGTGTAGCCGATGACCAGGCGCCGCCGCGGGGCGGCCTTCCAGGCGATCGCGCCGCAGACCACGCCGGAGAGCATGTTGCCCGCGGCGAAGACGCCGTAGAGGACGCCGTTCAGGCCCGGTTCGCCGATCGA
Organism: Streptomyces cahuitamycinicus; assembly: GCF_002891435.1. Classification (GTDB taxonomy): domain Bacteria; phylum Actinomycetota; class Actinomycetes; order Streptomycetales; family Streptomycetaceae; genus Streptomyces; species Streptomyces cahuitamycinicus. The sequence goes on along the minus strand of NZ_POUC01000111.1, from coordinate 18,954 downwards.
CTCGGTGAACGCGGCCAGCGAGACCTGCATGCCGCCGAAGACCGTGCCGATGCCCAGGAAGGTCACGATCAGCACGCGCACCCCGGGGATGCGCAGCGCCGAAACGTGCTCCACGCGCGCGTGCCCGCGGGTGGCGACCGAGGGCTGTGTGCTCTTCTGCGCGGCGAACAGCAGACCGCCGACCAGGGTCAGCGAGGCTTCCGTGACGAGTCCGGCGGCTGGGTCGACGGCCGTGCACAGGGCGGTGGCCAGCAGCGGTCCGACCACGAAGGTCAGTTCGTCCGTGACGGACTCGAAGGCCGCGGCGGTGGTCATCAGCGGCGAGTCCTTGAGCTTCACGCCCCAGCGGGCCCGCACCATCGGGCCGACCTGCGGCACGGACGCACCGGTCGGGACGGCCGCCGCGAACACCGCCCACAGGGGCGCGTCCAGCAGCGCGAGCGCCGTCAGCGTCAGACCGGACAGCGCGTGCAGCAGCACCCCGGGGATCAGCACGGTGCGCTGCCCGTAGCGGTCGGCGAGACGGCCGCTGTAGGGCGCGAACAGGGCCATGGAGACACCGGTGACGGCCGCGGCGGCGCCCGCCGCTCCGTACGAGCCGGTGGTGTGCTGCACGAGCAGCACGATGGAGATGGTCAGCATCGCGAACGGCTGGCGTGCCGCGAAGCCGGGGAGCAGGAACGTCCAGGCGCCGCGGGTGCGCAGCAGCCGGCCGTATCCCGGGCGGGCGGAAGGCGTCGGGTTCTCCGACGCCTTCGAGGTGACCGTGGACGCCACGGCCCGTGCCTTTCTGCCGCCTGGTAGCGCGGCCCCGTAGCGGGGGCGCCGAGAGCTGTCCTCTTGCGCGGAACTGCGGTAGATGCCGGGGCCCGGTGAGGAGGGGTGTCCCGACCGCCATACGGTCGCGCCAGCTCTGCGTCAGGCAGAGTTGGTTCGATCTGGGTAACGCCTTCATCGTACAGGGATCAAGAGGGTGCGCTCCTGTGAAAGTGAGCACCATGGCGCTGCACGCCCTACAAATCCCAAACCGACCAAACCGACCAAAAAGCCCTCAACGGCTCGCCCCGTCCGTGCCCAGCCAGCCGGCCAGCTTGCCGCCGCGCCCCACGGCCCGCAGCCGGCTCTCGGTCGCGTCCCGGACGGGGTCCGTGGCGACCACGAGGAGCTCGTCCCCGCGCTGCAATATCGTCGTCGGCAGCGGAACGAAGGATTCGCCTGCGCGCACGATGAACGTCACGGCCGCGCCGTGCGGCAGGCGCAGTTCGGCCACTTCCACGCCGTGCATCTTCGATTCGCCGGGGATCGCCACGGACAGCAGATGGCCGCGCAGCCGCTCCAGCGGGGCGGACTCGATGCCGAGGTCGGCGGCCTCCGAGCCGTCCCCGAGGTGCAGCTTGCGGCCCAGCCAGGGCAGCGTCGGGCCCTGGACCAAGGTGTAGACGACGACCAGGATGAAGACGATGTTGAAGATCCGGCGGCTGGCGTCGACGCCCTCGACCATGGGGATGGTCGCCAGGATGATGGGCACGGCCCCGCGCAGCCCCGCCCAGGACATCAGGGCCTGCTCCTGCCACGGCACCCGGAACGGCGACAGGCAGAGCACCACGCTCAGCGGTCGCGCGACCATGGTCAGCACCAGCCCGATGGCCAGTGCGGGCACGATGTCGTCACCCAGCTCGTGCGGGGTGACCAGCAGGCCGAGCAGGACGAACATGCCGATCTGGGCCATCCAGCCGAGGCCGTCGGCGAAGCCGCGGGTGGCCGGCCAGTGCGGCAGCCGCGCGTTGCCCATCACCATCGCGGCGAGGTACACCGCGAGGAAGCCGCTTCCGTGGGCGAGCGCGCCGGCCGCGTAGGCCACCACGGCGATCGCCATGACGGCGATCGGATAGAGGCCGGAGGCGGGCAGTGCCACGTGCCTGAGCCCCCACGAGCCCAGCCAGCCCACCGCGAGTCCGATGGCCGCGCCGATCGCCAGCTCCAGCAGGATCACGCCCAGCAGCACGTACCAGTGCTCCGCGGGCCCGGCCGTGGACAGGGACACCACGAGGATGACCACCGGGGCGTCGTTGAAGCCGGACTCCGCCTCCAGCGTGCCCGTGACGCGTGCGGGCAGCGGGATCTTGCGCAGCACGGAGAACACGGCCGCCGCGTCGGTCGAGGAGACGACCGCCCCGATGATGAGGGCCTGCCGCCACTCCAGGCCGATCAGGTAGTGCGCGGCCGACGCCGTGACCCCGACGCTCACCGCGACACCGGCCAGCGCCAGTGCCGTGGCGGCCGGCAGGACCGGCTTGACCTCCTTCCACTTCGTGCCCAGACCGCCCTCGGCCAGGATCACGACCAGGGCCGCGTACCCGATGACCTGAGTCAGTTCGGCGTTGTCGAAGTGGATGTCGCCCACGCCGTCCTGGCCCATGGCGACGCCGATCCCCAGGTAGACGAGCAGGCTGGGGAGCCCGCTGCGCGAGGAGATCCGTACCGCCGCGACGGCGATGAGCAGGACGAGCGAGCAGACGAGCAGGAGCTGGTTGAGGTGGTGAACAGTCAGCGGCCGATTCCTTCCCTAGCCGCACGCACGCGCGCGTGGGCTCACGTACATCGCACATGAAGCTGTGGCGCACCGCGCCAACTACTTCGTTACCTTACCTAACTCTTGACGATTTCTTGACACTTCTTGAGGCAAGATCGAACGTCCGTCCGTGCCGGTTCCCGACTCCGCGTCAAGGGGCGCTGGGCCCTGCGCCTATCGTTGCTCCAGCGCTCAGTTAAAAGCACAGCCGAACCTGCCGCTCGCGTTAGGACAGCAAGGACAGCGATGCCCCCCAACACCACCGCCTCCACGGGTCAGCAGCCCGGCAAGTCCGGCAGGAGAAAGGGGCGCAAAGCCCGCCTTATCGTGCTCGTCCTGGTGCTGGCCCTCATCGGGGGCGTGGCCTATGGGTCGTACTGGTCCATCAGCACCGTCCGGGCCTCCTTCCCGCAGACCAAGGGCACCCTCACGCTGAAGGGCCTCTCGGGCCCCGTCGAGGTCAAGCGCGACCATTACGGCATCCCGCAGATCTACGCCTCCTCCGACGCGGACCTGTTCATGGCGCAGGGCTACGTCCAGGCGCAGGACCGGTTCTACGAGATGGATGTCCGCCGCCACATGGCCTCCGGGCGCCTGTCGGAGATGTTCGGCAAGAGCCAGGTCGACAACGACGAGTTCCTGCGCACCCTCGGCTGGGACCGGGTCGCCAAGCAGGAGTACGACACCAAGCTGTCGGCCGCCACGAAGAAGTACCTCCAGGCCTACGCCAAGGGAGTCAACTCCTACCTCCAGGGCAAGGACGGCGAGGACATCTCCCTGGAGTACGCGGCGCTGGGCTTCACCAACGACTACAAGCCGCAGGCGTGGACCCCGGTCGACTCGATCTCCTGGCTGAAGGCGATGGCCTGGGACCTGCGCGGCAACATGCAGGACGAGATCGACCGCGCCCTGCTGACCAGCCGCCTCGGCCCGAAGCAGATCGCCGACCTGTACCCGCGGTACCCGTCCAGCCGGAACAAGGCCATCGTCCAGGAGGGCCAGTACAACGAGCTGACGAGGGCGTTCGAGCAGGGCGGGACGAACGGCACATCCGGCACGAGCGGTACACCGGGTGCGAACGGCACCGGCGGCACCGCGGGAGCCGCTGCCGGAACGGCGGGCACCCAGGGCACCGCCTCGGGCACGTCCGGCGCGAGCGGCACGGCCTCCGGCGCCTCGGGCACCGCGGGCCTGGACAGCCAGCTCGGCGGCCTCACCAGGGTCCTGGACGACCTCCCGCCGGCCGTCGGCGTGAACGGCGACGGCATCGGCTCCAACTCCTGGGTCGTCGGCGGGGAGCACACCATCACCGGCAAGCCGCTGCTGGCCAACGATCCGCACCTGTCGCCCTCCCTGCCGTCCGTCTGGTACCAGATGGGCCTGCACTGCCGCAGCGTCTCCAGCGCGTGCCAGTACGACGTCAGCGGTTACACCTTCGCCGGCATGCCGGGCGTCATAATCGGCCACAACCAGGACATCTCCTGGGGTATGACCAACTCCGGCGTCGACGTCACGGACCTCTACCTGGAGAAGATCACCGGCAACGGCTACCTGTACGACGGCAAGGTCAAGCCCTTCAAGACGCGCGAGGAGACCATCAAGGTCGCCGGGAGCGAGTCCAAGAAGATCGTCGTACGGCAGACCGAGGACGGGATGCCCCTGCTGTCCGACCGCGACGAGGAGCTCGTGAAGGTCGGCAGGAAGGCCACCGTCGACACCGCCGCACCCGACAGAGGCGACGGCTACGGCGTCGCGCTGCGCTGGACCGCCCTGCAGCCCGGCACCACCATGGACGCCGTCTTCGCCATGGACAAGGCGAAGAACTGGACCGACTTCCGCAAGGCCGCCGCGCAGTTCGAGGTGCCCTCGCAGAACCTGATCTACGCCGACACAGAGAACCACATCGGCTACACGCTGCCGGGGAAGATCCCGACGCGCGCGAAGGGCGACGACGGCTCCGTCCCGGCGCCCGGCTGGGATCCGAAGTACCGCTGGACCGGCTACATCCCGCAGGACGCGCTGCCCTACGAGTACAACCCGGAGCGCGGCTACATCGTCACCGCCAACCAGGCCGTGATCGACCCGGACAAGTACCCGTACACGCTCACCGCCGACTGGGGCTACGGCGCGCGCAGCCAGCGGATCACCGACCTGATCCAGTCGAAGATCAAGGACGGCGGCAAGATCTCCACCGACGACATGCGCCAGATGCAGCTGGACAACAGCAGCGAGATCGCCCGGCTGCTGGTGCCCAAGCTGCTGAAGATCGACCCCGAGAACAAGGACGTCCGCGAGGCGCAGAAGCTCCTGGAGGGCTGGGACTACACCCAGGACGCCGACTCCGCGGCGGCGGCCTACTTCAACGCGGTGTGGCGCAACGTCCTCAAGCTCGCCTTCGGCAACAAGCTGCCCAAGGAGCTGCGCCCCAAGGGCCAGTGTCTGTGGGTCGAGCCGGTCAACACCACCGGCCCCGCCGACGAGGCCGAGAAGGTCCGCGAGTGCGGCCAGCGCGATCCCGACAAGGCGCAGCCGGACGGCGGCGACCGCTGGTTCGAAGTGGTGCGGGGGCTCATGAACCAGCCGAAGAGCGACTGGTGGAAGACGCCCAAGGTGAGCAAGAGCCGCCCGGGCGCCGTCAACCGCGACCAGCTGCTCAAGCGGGCCATGATCGACGCCCGCTGGGAGCTGACCGCCAAGCTCGGCAAGGACATCGACACCTGGAGCTGGGGCCGGCTGCACCGTCTGTTCCTGAAGAACCAGACCCTCGGCACCGCGGGCCCCGGTTTCATCCAGTACGCCCTCAACCGCGGCCCCTGGGAGCTCGGCGGCGGCGAGGCCACCGTCAACGCGACCGGCTGGAACGCGGCCGGCGGCTACGGGGTGGTGTGGGTGCCGTCCATGCGGATGGTGGTGAACCTCGGCGACCTCGACAAGTCGAAGTGGATCAACCTCACCGGCGCCTCCGGGCACGCCTACAACGCGCACTACGTCGACCAGACCGACAAGTGGGCCGACGGCGAGCTGTTGCCGTGGTCCTTCTCGGACCAGGCGGTCGAGAAGAGCACGGCCGACAAGCTGGTGCTCCGGCCGTGAGCCGGTGAACGAAGGGCCCTCCACGCGCGCGTGGAGGGCCCTTCGGCGTCAGGACGCCGGCCGGAACCGGCGCACCCCCGACGGTGTCACCACCGCGTCCACCGGCCGGTCGTGCGGCTCCGCGGGGACGCGCTCGACGACCTCGGAGTCGTACAGCAGTACTACCAGGGCGGGATGCGCCCCGGCCCGCTCCAGCCGCGCCAGGACCCGGTCGTACGAGCCGCCGCCGCGCCCGAGCCGCATCCCGCGCGCGTCGACCGCGAGCCCGGGAAGCAGCACGGCGTCGGCGGTGGTCACGGCATCCGGCCCGAGGCGCTCGCCCGCGGGTTCGAAGAGGGCCATCCTGCCGCCGTGTTGCACGCGCGCCAGGGAGCCCCCGCCCTCGTACGCACCCCAGTCCAGGTCGTTGTCGGGCAGCAGGGCCGGCAGCAACACGCGCACGCCCCGGGCGCGCAGCGCGTCCAGGAGCGCGAGCGTCCCGGGCTCGCTCCCCACCGAGACGTACGCCGCCACCGTTCCGGCCCGCGCCAACTCGGGCAGTTCCAGCGCCCGCCCGGCCAGCGCGGCCGACGTTTCCCGCAGGTCATCCGCCGTCAACCTGCTCCTCGCCGCGAGGATCTCGCGCCGCAAACTCCGCTTGTCAGGCTCGCCCGGACGTGCGATAGGCCTCAATGGTTGCTCCCGTACCGTCGCAATACGCTCATATGAGCGCCTATGAACCGGAGCCGCAGATTCCATGCAAAGGCACCGGATAGGGTGGCGGACATGACTCAGTTGCACCCTCGGATCAGCAAGGCTGTCATTCCAGCAGCAGGCCTCGGCACCCGGTTCCTGCCGGCCACCAAAGCCACTCCCAAGGAGATGCTGCCGGTCGTGGACAAGCCCGCGATCCAGTACGTGGTCGAGGAGGCCGTCGCCGCGGGTCTCGACGACGTCCTCATGGTGACGGGCCGCAACAAGCGCCCCCTGGAGGACCACTTCGACCGCAACTACGAGCTGGAATCGGCCCTCCAGAAGAAGGGCGACGCCAGCCGTCTCGCCAAGGTGCAGGAGTCCAGCGACCTCGCGACCATGCACTACGTCCGCCAGGGCGACCCCAAGGGCCTCGGCCACGCCGTCCTGTGCGCCGCCCCGCACGTGGGCGACGAGCCCTTCGCCGTCCTCCTCGGCGACGACCTCATCGACCCCCGCGACCCGCTGCTGCAGCGCATGGTCGAGGTCCAGGAGCAGCGCGGCGGCAGCGTCATCGCGCTCATGGAGGTCGCCCCGGAGCAGATCCACCTCTACGGCTGCGCGGCCGTGGAGACCACCGAGGACAGCGACGTCGTCCAGATCAGCGGCCTGGTCGAGAAGCCCGACCCGGCCGACGCCCCGTCCAACTACGCCATCATCGGCCGCTACGTCCTCGACCCGCACATCTTCGAGATACTGCGCCGGACGGAGCCGGGCCGCGGCGGCGAGATCCAGCTCACCGACGCCCTCCAGCAGCTCGCCGAGGACGAGAAGATCGGCGGCCCGGTGCACGGCGTCGTCTTCAAGGGCCGCCGCTATGACACCGGCGACCGCGGGGACTACCTGCGTGCCATTGTCCGACTCGCATGCGAACGTGAAGACCTGGGACCGGACTTCCGGACCTGGCTCCGCAGTTACGTAGCCGAGGAGATGTAGCACGTTGAGCAGCGCCGCGCCCCACGTCACCGGCCAGGACCACTCCGACGCCGACCACCTCTGGTCGGTGGACGAGCACCTGGAGGACATCCTCGCCACCGTCCGGCCCCTGGAACCCATCGAGCTGCACCTGCTCGACGCCCAGGACTGCGTCCTCGTCGAGGACATCACGGTGCCGGTGTCCCTGCCGCCCTTCGACAACAGCTCGATGGACGGATACGCGGTACGGGTCGCGGACGTCGCGGGCGCGAGCGAGGAGTTCCCGGCGGCCCTGGAGGTCGTCGGGGACGTCGCAGCGGGCCAGGCCGAACTGCTCCACGTGGGCCCTGGCCAGGCCGCCCGCATCATGACCGGAGCCCCGCTGCCGCCCGGCGCCGAGACGGTCGTGCCCGTCGAGTGGACCGACGGCGGGCTCGGCGAGGGCCCGGTGCGCGGCATGCGCGCCCGCAGCCTCGGCCCCGAGGGCGCCACCGGGCACGTCCACGTGTACCGCCCGGCCGAGGCGCGCGCACATGTGCGCGCCAAGGGCAGCGACGTGAAGGCCGGCGACCGCGCCCTGGAGGCCGGCACCGTCCTCGGACCGCCCCAGATCGCCCTGCTCGCCGCGATCGGCCGCGGCACCGTCCGGGTCCGCCCGCGCCCGCGCGTGGTGGTGCTCTCCACCGGCAGCGAACTCGTCCAGCCGGACACGGAACTGGGCACCGGTCAGATCTACGACTCCAACAGCTTCGCCCTCACCGCCGCCGCCCGCGACGCCGGCGCCATCGCCTACCGCGTGGGCGCCGTCGCCGACGACGCCGATACCCTGCGCTCCACCATCGAGGACCAGCTGGTCCGCGCCGACCTGATGGTCACCACCGGCGGCGTGAGCGTCGGCGCGTACGACGTGGTCAAGGAAGCCCTGTCCCACGTCGGCGACGAGGACGAGGCCGGCAGCGGCATCGACTTCCGCAAGCTCGCCATGCAGCCCGGCAAGCCCCAGGGCTTCGGCTCCATCGGCCCCGACCACACCCCGCTGCTGGCCCTGCCCGGCAACCCGGTGTCGTCGTACGTCTCCTTCGAACTCTTCGTCCGCCCCGCGATCCGCACCCTCATGGGCCTGCGGGACGTCCACCGCCCGACGACCCGGGCGACGCTGACCGGCGACAAGGCGCTGACCTCCCCGAAGGGCCGCCGCCAGTTCCTGCGCGCCACCTACGCCGACGGCAAGGTCACCCCGGTCGGCGGCGCCGGATCCCACCTGGTCGCCGCCCTCGCCCACGCGGACGCCCTGATCGCCGTCCCCGAGGACACCGAGTCCGTCGAGCCGGGCGCCGACGTCGAGGTGGTCCTGCTCGGCCGATAGCCGCTGGTTGGGGGTACCGTGTCGCGCACAACAGGCCCGTGCGCCGCACCGGGACGGGCCCGGACCGGGAGCGCCACACAGCATGAGCACGCAGGACCCACCCCCGCAGGACGGCCCCACGCAGGACCGGCTGACGCACATCGACGCGGCGGGCGCCGCCCGCATGGTCGACGTGTCGGAGAAGGACGTGACCGCGCGCACCGCCCGCGCCAGCGGACGTGTCCTCGTCTCGCCCCGCGTGATCGAGCTGCTGCGCGGCGAGGGCGTCCCCAAGGGCGACGCCCTCGCGACCGCGCGGATCGCCGGGATCATGGGCGCCAAACGAACGCCCGATCTGATCCCGCTCTGTCACCCGTTGTCGGTGTCCGGTGTGAAACTGGACCTGTCGGTCGCGGACGACGCCGTGGAGATCCTGGCCACCGTGAAGACGACGGACCGCACGGGTGTCGAGATGGAGGCCCTCACCGCGGTCTCCGTCGCCGCGCTCACCGTGGTCGACATGGTCAAGGCGGTCGACAAGGGAGCGGTCATCACGGACGTACGGGTGGAGGAGAAGACGGGCGGCAAGTCGGGCGACTGGAGCCGGGCATGACCTATCGCGCTCTGGTCGTCACGGCCTCGAACCGGGCCGCCGCCGGGATCTACGAGGACAAGGGCGGCCCGCTGATCTCCGACGGCCTGCAGCGCTTCGGCTTCGAGGTCGACGGCCCGCAGGTCGTCCCCGACGGCGACCCCGTGGAGGCCGCCCTGCGCGCCGGGGTCGACGCCGGCTACGACGTCATCGTCACCACCGGCGGCACGGGCATCTCGCCCACCGACCGCACCCCCGAGGCGACCCGCCGCGTCATCGACCACGAGGTGCCGGGCATCGCCGAGGCCATCCGGGCCTTCGGCCGGGAGAAGGTGCCGACGGCGGCGCTCTCCCGGGGCCTGGCCGGAGTGGCGGGCGGCACGCTGATCGTCAATCTGCCCGGCTCCAGCGGCGGCGTGAAGGACGGCCTCGCCGTCCTGGAGCCGCTGCTCGTCCACGCCGTCGAGCAGCTCCGGGGCGGCGACCACCCCAGACCCGGCAGCGGGGGTGCGAGCTGAACAGCCCATCCTGGCCCGTTGAGCTGGTGGACGGCGACATCGTCCTCAGGCCGATAAAGCTGCGCGACCAGCGGGCATGGCGTGAGGTCAACCGGCGCAACCGCGACTGGCTGCGCCCCTGGGAGGCGACGATTCCGCCGCCCACGCCCGGCGGGCCGATGGCGCACCGCCCGACTTTCCGCCAGATGGTCCGCCACCTGCGGTCGGAGGCGAACGCGGGCCGGATGCTGCCCTTCGTCATCGAGTACCAGGGGCGGCTGGTCGGGCAGTTGACGGTCGCCGGGATCACCTGGGGCTCGATGTGCTCGGGCCACGTCGGCTACTGGGTGGACGAGGCGGTGGCCGGCCGCGGTGTGATGCCGACGGCGGTGGCGCTCGTCACCGACCACTGTTTCCGCACCGTCGGACTGCACCGCGTCGAGATCTGCATTCGCCCCGAGAACGGACCCAGCCGCCGGGTCGTGGAGAAACTCGGATTCCGCGAGGAGGGTCCGCGCCCTCGCTATCTCCACATCGACGGGGCCTGGCGCGACCATCTCGTCTTCGCCCTCACCGCGGAGGAGGTGCCGGACGGGTTGCTGAGGCGCTGGCAGCGGGCACGATCGCAGAGTAATCCGGGAATGCGGCACCACCCCGGAAATTGAATAAGTGTTCGAAATTGATCGACTGGTGACCATCTCAGGGCAATGAATTCCCGGCCTAGGCGGTCTGCTGATCGCATCCATCACAAGAAAAGTTCGAAATATCAGCCAGATCGTGCGACACACCGGCTCAATTGGCAGATGGCCTCACGCAAACCCCTCTACGGTGTGAGGCGTGAGCAGCAGCGGCCTCATCTACGCAGTCATCGTCGGGGCCTGGGCCGCCTACTTGGTGCCGATGTGGCTCCGTAGGCAGGACGAGCTGAACGAGGCCCGTCCGACGGAACGCTTCAGCACCGCCATCCGGCTGCTGTCCGGAAGGGCGGGAATGGAGCGCCGGTACGCCAAGGACCGGGCGCGCTCCACCGACGAGGGGGAGCAGGGCGCCGACGACCTGGACGCCGCCACCGACTCGGTGGACGTCCGGGCGTTCGCCGTGTCCAAGACCCGGCCCCAGACCCAGGCACCCGTACCCTCGCCCGAGCCCGAACAGCCGGCCCGCCCGGCGGCCCCCGAACCCCAGGCCCGCCAGTCGCCCGCACCGCACGCGGCGACGTCCGGACGCCCCCGGGAACGGGTCCCCGCGGCCCGGCGCAGCGCCTCGGCACAGGCGAACGAGGCGGCCGCGGCACGAGCCCGGCGCTCGAAGGTGCTCGCGCGCCGCCGGCGCACCACCACCATGCTGTTCGCCGCCTTCACCCTCGGCGCGATCGTCGCCGCGGTCGGAGGGCTCGCCTTCCTGTGGGCGCCCGGCGTTCCCGCGGTCATGCTCAGCGTCTACATCGCCTACCTGCGCTCCCAGGAGCGCCGCCGCTTCGCCTACCAGATGGACCGCCGCATGGCCGAGGTCGCGGCGCAGCGCCTGCGCGAGCGGAGCCGCCAGCCCCGCCGGCGCGCCCCGGCCGACCAGAGCGACGAACCGGAGGAGGGACCAGAGCCGGTGACCGACCCCGGCCTGTCGGCCCTCGCGGCGGACCGGCGCGCCCTCGTCGAGCAGACCGACCACGCGGAGTGGGTCGACCAGCAGCGCGAGCGGCAGCGCCGACCCTGCCAGGGCGGCGACAGCTGGGAGCCGGTGCCGGTGCCCCTGCCGACGTACGTGACCGCCCCGGTCGCCCCGAGGGCCACCAGTGACGTGGATCTCGGCGCCCCCGACACCTGGAGCTCGGCGCGGTCGAGCTCGGTCACCCCGAACACGGAGACCGAGTCCGCCGAGGACCGCCCCGGCGAGCCGCAGCCCCCCGCCCAGGACACCGACGACGACGGGGACGGCGACGGACGCAGCGACGCCCGCCGGGCCGCCTCGGCCCGACGGGCCCGCGAGCGCGGCCGCACCCCGCTGTTCGACCAGTACGAGGACGGGGATCGGCCCCGGGCCGCCAATGAATAGGCTCACGAAGCCGCAGGTGACGGCCCCTGGGGAACGGATTTCCAAGCAGGCCGATCGGAGTGCTAAAGTTTCACTCGTTGCAAGGGCCTGTGGCGCAGTCCGGTAGCGCACCTCGTTCGCATCGAGGGGGCCAGGGGTTCAAATCCCCTCAGGTCCACGCAGCTCAGAGCCCCGGTCGGGAAACCGACCGGGGCTCTGACGTGTGTTCAGGGCCTGATCGGTGAGCCGGCGGCGCTGGTGGCCCGCGCCGGGTGACACGGGCCACAGTGGCGACCGTCGCTGAGCATCCGTCAGCCGGTGGTCCGCAGGTCCTTCGCGAAGCAGCGGCTCGACTCGTACAGGCGGTAGTAGCCGAACTTGGCGCAGGGCTCGTAGCCGCTGGACGTGTACAGGGCTATGGCCTCCGGCTGCTTGGTGCCGGTCTCCAGGACCATGCGGATCCGGCCGGCCGCGCGGGCGTCCTCCTCCAGGGCGGCGAGGATGCGCCGGGCCAGGCCCCTGCCGCGCATGCCGTCGATCACGTACATGCGCTTCAGCTCGGCGTCGCCGTCGAGGTTGCCCTCGTCGTTGGTGTCCTGGGCCCGCCAGCCGCCCGAGGCGACGGGGGTGCCGTGCTCGTCGTACGCGATCAGGTAGACGCCCTTCGGCGGGTCGAAGTCCGCGGCGGCCATGGGCGTGGCGTCACCGTCGTCGCCGTAGCGGACGGCGTACTCGGCCTGGACCTGGTCGTTCAGCTTCATGGCGTCGGGGTGGTCGAAGGAGACCCGGCGTATGTGCATGGCCGCTACCGTATTCGATCCGGAACTGGACCTCGTCCAGCGTGCCGGTATCGTGCCCGGGTGCTCACTGTGACCTCTGTGAATGTGAACGGGCTGCGTGCCGCCGCGAAGAAGGGCTTCGTGGGGTGGCTGGCGGAGACCGAAGCCGATGTGCTGTGCCTGCAGGAGGTGCGCGCCGAGCCGGAGCAGCTTCCCGGGCCCGTCCGCGCGCCGGAGGGGTGGCACGTCGTGCACGCGCCGGCCGCCGCGAAGGGGCGGGCCGGTGTGTCCCTGTACAGCCGCCGCGAGCCCGACCGGGTCCGGGTCGGGTTCGGCTCGGAGGAGTTCGACGGCAGGGGGCGGTACGTGGAGATCGACCTGCCAGGGGTCACCGTCGCCTCCCTCTACCTGCCCTCCGGTGAGGTCGGCACCGAGCGGCAGGACGAGAAGGAACGCTTCATGGGGGAGTTCCTCGCCCATCTGAAGGAGCTGCGGGAGCGTGCCGCCGCCGAGGGACGCGAGGTGCTGGTCTGCGGCGACTGGAACATCGCCCACGAGCGGGCCGACCTGAAGAACTGGCGCGGGAACCAGAAGAGCTCCGGGTTCCTGCCGGAGGAGCGGGAGTGGATGACCCGGGTCCTCACTCCCGAGGACGGCGGGTACGTCGACGTCGTCCGCGCGCTCCACCCGGACACCGAGGGGCCGTACTCGTGGTGGTCGTACCGGGGGCGGGCTTTCGAGAACGACACCGGATGGAGGATTGACTACCACATCGCCACCCCGGGGCTCGCCGGGCGGGCGGTCAAGGGGTTCGTGGAGCGGGCGGCCACGCACGCGCAGCGGTGGTCGGACCACGCCCCGGTGACCGTCGTCTACGACCGTTAGGGCTTGCGCATCCTGCGGTCCAGCGCCAGGGACAGTTCCGCCTCCACCACGCTCCGGGCCAGTGGGCGCAGGCGGGGCAGGTCCTCGGGGGAGGCGTGGCGGAGGACCAGGGTGGTGAAGAGTTCGGCGAGGGCGTCGGCGTGGATGCGGACCTGTTGGGCGGCGGCGAGGACCTCCGCGAGGGGGATGCCCTCGTGGACCAGGGCCGAGGAGACATCCAGGAGGCGGCGGCTGACGTGGACGATCTCTCCGCCGTCGGTGCCGAGGTAGCCGAGTTCCATCGCGGCGGCGAGGTTGTCCGGTGTGGCCTCGCCGGCGAAGTGGTCGGCGAGTTCCTCGGGGGTGAGGTGGACCGGCTCCTCCTCGGTGGGGCCGCCGACGCCCAGCAGGTCGCCGACGTCGCGGCCGTGGTCGAAGGCCTCCGCCAGTTCCGCGATGCCGCTGAGGGTGTGGCCGCGCTCCAGCAGGGCCGTGATCGTGCGCAGCCGGGCCAGGTGCTGGTCGTCGTACCAGGCGATGCGGCCCTCGCGGCGTGGTGGCGGGATCAGCTTGCGTTCGCGGTAGAAACGCAGGGTGCGCACTGTGATCCCGGCGAGGCGGGCCAGCTCTTCCATGCGGTATTCACGCTTCTCGGCCACCTGGGCACCTTAAGGCGTACCAGGGGTAACTTTCCTCGCCCCGCCCCCTACCCATCAGTACGCCGCTGCCCTACGCTCCCATTGCGCCAGTGTTCACTGGCATGGTTCTCGTGGTGTGTGGAGGTGTCGGCATGGGCGAGCGCGAACACGAGCATGTGCGGGTCGCTGTGGTCGGGTCCGGGTTCGGCGGGCTGGGGGCCGCCGTGCGGCTGCGCCGCGAGGGCGTCACCGACTTCGTCGTCCTGGAGCGGGCGAGCGGTGTCGGCGGCACCTGGCGGGACAACAGCTACCCGGGGTGCCGGTGTGACGTGCCGTCCCATCTGTACTCGTTCTCCTTCGCGCCCAACCCCGACTGGCCGCGCGCCTTCTCGGGGCAGGAGCACATCCGCGCCTACCTGGAGCATGTGACGGACGTGTTCCGGCTGCGCCCGCACATCCGCTTCGACTCGGAGGTGAAGCGGATGAGCTGGAACGCCGAGCGGCTGTGCTGGGACATCGAGACCAGCAGCGGAAGCCTGTCGGCGGACATGGTCGTGTCGGCGACCGGGCCGCTGTCGGACCCGAAGATCCCGGACATCCCGGGGCTGGACTCCTTCCCGGGCAAGGTCTTCCACTCGGCCCGCTGGGACCACGACTGCGACCTGCGCGGCAAGCGCGTCGCCATGGTGGGGACCGGGGCCTCGGCCGCCCAGATCGTGCCCGCCGTCCAGCCCGAGGTCTCACGCCTGACGCTGTTCCAGCGCACCCCGCCCTGGGTCATGCCCCGCGTCGACCGGAACATCAGCGATGCCGAGCGCTGGCTGCACCGGCAGCTGCCCTTCACCTCGCAGATCCGGCGCGGGCTGCTGTGGGGCATCCGGGAGCTGCAGGTCCAGGCGTTCACCAAGCATCCGAAGCAGCTCGGCCTCGTCGAGGAGCTGGCCCGGCGCAACATGGCCCGCTCGATCAAGGACCCGGCGCTGCGGGCGAAACTCACCCCGGACTACCGCATCGGCTGCAAGCGGATCCTGCTGTCCAGCGACTACTACCCGGCGCTCGCGCAGCCCAACGTGGACGTGGTCGCGAGCGGGCTCGCCGAGGTCCGCGGGTCCACCCTGGTCGCCGCCGACGGCAGTGAGGCCGAGGTGGACGCGGTCGTCTTCGGCACCGGCTTCCACGTCACCGACATGCCCATCGCCGAGCGGGTCGTGGGCGCCGACGGGCGGACCCTCGCCGAGACCTGGAAGGGCGGCATGGAGGCCCTGCGCGGCGCCTCGGCGGCCGGCTTCCCCAACTGGATGACGATCATCGGGCCCAACACCGGCCTCGGGAACTCCTCGATGATCCTCATGATCGAGTCCCAGCTGAACTACCTGGCCGACTACGTCCGTCAACTGGACGTCCTCGGAGGCCGGGTGGCCCTGGACGCCCGCCCGGACGCGGTGCGCGCCTGGAACCACCGGGTGCAGGAGCGCATGAAGCGCACCGTGTGGAACACCGGTGGCTGCACCAGCTGGTACCTCGACGCGAGCGGCCGCAACACCACCATCTGGCCCGGCACGACCGGCGAGTTCCGGCGGGCGACGCGGCGCGTCGACCTCGCGGAGTACGACGTCCTGCGGGCGCCCGCGGTCAGGAAGAGCATCGGGACGCAGGAGAAGGCCGGGGTGGAAGCGTGAGCCGCCTCCTGCACGTCGAATCCGGCCCCTACGCCCCGCCCGCCCCGGCGCGTGAACTGACCGCGGTCTCCGCCGACGGCGCCCGGCTGCACGTCGAGGTCCACGGGCCCGAGGGCGCGCCCGCCGTCGTCCTGGCCCACGGCTGGACCTGCTCCACCGCCTTCTGGGCGGCGCAGATCCGCGACCTGGCCGCGGACCACCGGGTCGTGGCCTACGACCAGCGCGGCCACGGGCGCAGCCCGGCGAGCCCGGCGTGCAGCCCCGAAGCGCTCGCCGACGATCTGGAAGCCGTGCTCCGGGCGACCCTCGCGCCCGGCGAACAGGCTGTGGTCGCCGGGCACTCCATGGGCGGGATGACCGTCATGGCGGCCTCCGCGAGAGCCGCGTTCCGTGCGCACGCGGCGGCGGTCCTGCTGTGCAGCACGGGCAGTTCGCAACTGGTCGCGGCCTCCACCGTCGTGCCGATGAGGGCGGGGCGGGTGCGGACCTGGCTGACCCGGCGCATCCTCGGCTCCCGTGCCCCGCTCGGGCCGGTCACACCGCTGGCCCGCCGGATCCTCAAGTACGGGACCATGGGCCCCGGTTCGGCCTCGCACATGATCGAGGCGTGCGCCCGGATCGTGCACGCCTGCCCCCGCAAGGTCCGCTACTCCTGGTCGCAGGTGCTGGATCTGCTGGACCTCGACCAGGGCGTGCGGGAGCTGGACGTGCCCACGGCCGTGATCGTCGGGACGGCGGACCGGCTGACGCCGCCGGGGCAGGCCCGGGCCCTGGCCGCCGCGCTGCCGCACTGCACCGGCATCGTCGAACTGCCCGGCATCGGCCACATGACGCCCATCGAGGCGCCCGAACTGGTCACCGGCACCATCCGGGAACTCGTCCGCACACACGTCGTCCAGGTCGTATCCGAGGAGAGCGCATGAGCAGGGTGAGCCTTGAGGGGAAGGTCGCCGTGGTGACCGGGGCGGCGCGCGGGGTCGGGGAGTTGCTGGCCCGCAAGCTCTCCGCTCGCGGGGTGAAGGTGGCGCTGGTCGGCCTGGAACCGGACGGGCTCAAGCAGGTGTCCGGGCGGCTGCACAGCGACAGCGACCACTGGCACGCCGACGTCACCGAACACGAGGCGATGGCCCGGGTCGCCGGTGAGGTCGAGGAGCGCTTCGGGAGGGTCGACATCGTCGTCGCCAACGCCGGTGTCGCGACCGGCGGGCCCTTCGTCGACTCCGACCCGGAGTCCTGGCGCAGGGTGATCGAGGTCAATCTGATCGGCTCGGCGGTGACCGGCCGCGCCTTCCTGCCGTCGCTGCTGCGGAGCCGGGGGTATCTGCTGCAGATCGCGTCCCTCGCCGCGATCACCCCGGCTCCGATGATGACCGCGTACTGCGCGTCCAAGTCGGGCGTGGAGGCGTATGCGCACAGCCTGCGTGCCGAGGTCGGGCACCGGGGCGTGAAGGTGGGCGTCGGGTACCTGTCGTGGACCGACACCGACATGGTGCGCGGGGCCGACCAGGACGACGTCATGCGGGAGTTGAGGCAGCGGCTGCCCTGGCCGTCCAACAAGACCTACCCGCTGGGGCCGGCCGTGGACCGGCTCGTGGAGGGGATCGAGCGCAGGTCGAGCCATGTGTACGGGCAGTGGTGGCTGCGCGGGATGCAGGGCGTGCGGGGTTACCTGCCCGCGGTCATCGGGACGGTGGGCCAGCGCGAGATGCGGCGGTTCGCGGACCGGCTGACGGGCATGCGCACGGGCCTGGTCGGGGCCGGTGGAGCGGCCGACGAGCAGCGCACTACGCTCCGTAAGTGATCGACATGCGTAGCGTCACGGCCCGTGTGAATCTGGACGAGCCAGATCCCCTCACCCCCAACGGGAGTGAACCCACATGGGTATGAAGGACCAGTTCCAGGAGAAGTCCGAGCAGTGGCAGAACCAGGCTCGCCAGAAGGCGGAGCAGGCTCGCGAGCAGGTGCCGGGCCGCGACCGCCGGCGTGACGAGGACATGGACCCCTCGCAGCCGCAGCGCGACCGTGAGCGCACGGAGCCGCAGCGCGACCGTGAGCGCGAGCAGGAGGACCGCTTCGACCAGGACTTCGACGCCTGACGTAGCGTGCTGAGCGGACTGGGGCGTCCCTGTGCGGGACGCCCCTTTCCCGTGTGTCACCTCAGGGCCGGGCGTGTGTGACCTCCGGGCCCGGGCGGGCTGTGTGTGACCTCCGGGTCCGGGCTGTTTGTCACGTCCCGGACCCGGGCGTTCATGTCCTGGGCGGCAGCTTCGGACGGGAGCGGTCGGGTACGTCGCTGTAGGTCGGCGGCGTCGCCGGCGGGTTGCTCTCCAGCAGTCCGAGCGCCAGCTCCACCGCGTCGGTCAGCTGGGCGTGCCGCCCCTCCGCCCAGTCCAGCGGGGTGCGCAGGACGTCGATGTCGGGGGAGACGCCCTTGTTCTCCACCGACCAGCCGTAGGCCTCGAACCAGGCCGCGTTCATCGGCACCGTGATCACCGTGCCGTCGCCCAGCTCGTGGCGGCCGGTCATGCCGACCACTCCTCCCCAGGTGCGCTGCCCCACGACCGGGCCGAGCTTCAGCAGCTTGAACGCGGCGGTGATCATGTCGCCGTCGGAGGAGGTCGCCTCGTCGGCCAGGGCCACCACCGGGCCGCGTGGCGCGTTCGAGGTGTACGACACCGGCTGGGCGTCGCGGGTCAGGTCCCAGCCCAGGATCGTCCGGCTCAGCGTCTCGATGACCAGCTCGCTGATGTGACCGCCGGCGTTGCCGCGCACGTCCACGATCAGGGCGGGCCGGGACACCTCCATGCGCAGATCGCGGTTGAACTGCGCCCAGCCCGAGCCGCCCATGTCGGGGATGTGCAGATAGCCGCAGCGTCCGCCGCTCAAATCCCGTACCACCGCCCGGCGTTTCGCCACCCAGTCCTGGTAGCGCAGCGGCCGCTCGTCGACGAGCGGGACGACGGCGACCCGCCGGGGCGGGCCACCGCCGTCCGCCGGGCTCTCCGCCAAGGCCTCAGCCGGGCCTCCGGCCGGGCTCTTCGCCGGGCTCTCCGCCGAGCCCTCGGCAGGGCCTCCGGCCGGGCTCTCCGCCGGGCTCTTCGCCAAGCTCTCCGCCGGGCTCTTCGCCAAGCCCTCCGCCGGGCTCTTTGCCGGGCTCTTCGCCAAGCCCCCCGCCGGGCTCGTCGCCGGGCTCCCGGCCAAGCCCCCAGCCAAGCCC